>CAMCUU010000011.1 GCA_945879065.1 Francisella tularensis subsp. holarctica | reverse complement strand
GAGCTGTATTTTATTCGTGAGTACATCAGCCATAACCCAGAAAAATGGGCCTCAGATGGCTTATTCTCAGACAATAAATTGCAGTCACCCCAAGGGCGAATACAAGATTCGCCCCTACCCTGAGACCGTACAATTCAAAATTTTTCAAGTAAAAATTAAGGCTAATTGTAAGCCCTCGCCGGGGAGAGACGATATCAAGCAGCTAATTCCCAGCAGCTTGAATCATCGGAAAAGTCGAACATCGCGTTTATGTAGCACGTGGAGGGGCGGCCTTTGCGCTAACTGCGTTAAACACCACGGCTATGCCCCTAGGTGCTCATGTTTTGAATGCTATTTCTATCAGTTCTGGCTGCACAGCTTTTCTTCCTTATGGACGGTATGCGGGTATTGGAGCGCTCTCTGGAGTTTTTTGCAGCGTGATGTTGCTATTGGGATTTGCTCTGGCGGATAAAATCGAGGACAAGCTCAAGAAGCTACCATTTTTGCATTTCCCTTTAGTAGTCGCGTGCGCCTTACTTCCCTCGGCCTCTCTTGCTCTTGCAGCCTTAGCTATCGAAAAAACAAGCGATGGTGTTGCTTGGGGTGTCGCTGCTGGACATGCTGGATTTTTAGTCATCGCACTTCCCTTAGCAGTTGTCGCCTCAGGCTCTAGTCTTGCCGTGTGGGCTCGCAAGAAATGTTGTGGGGTTGCGCGTCCGAGTGCGAATCAAGCAGCTCAAGCCGCTTCGGGTTCTATGGCTTATGAGAACATTCTTTAGGCCTTAAAAGCTAACAAAGCGAGGCTGTTTTTTTCTAGAGATCGCACCTTCAAATCGATATACTCCCGCCCTTTTTTAAAATTTAAAACAAGGGCTGGGAGCGTATGCAAGAGAATAAGCATCATCACAATATTTATTTCAAAAATTTTAATTCGGATTTGAGTGTCACCGACCCTGAGTTATATCAAGCTATAAAACTAGAAGCCCAGCGCCAAGAAGAGCATATAGAGCTTATTGCGTCTGAAAATTATGTCAGCAAATCCGTCATGCAGGCCCAGGGGTCTGTCTTAACTAATAAATATGCTGAAGGTTATCCTGGTAAGAGATATTACGGCGGTTGCGAATATGTAGACATCGCTGAGCAGTTGGCTATTGATCGGGCTAAGAAATTATTCGGAGCGGCTTATGCCAATGTCCAGCCGCATTCTGGCTCTCAAGCGAATGCCGCTGTGTATCTTGCGCTGTGTCAGCCGGGTGATGTGATTTTAGGCATGAGCTTGTCTGAAGGCGGGCATTTGACCCATGGGGCGTCTGTCAATTTTTCAGGGAAAATATTCAAAGCGGTTCAATATGGCTTAGATCACGAGACGGGTTTGATAAATTATGACCAGGTCGAAAAACTAGCCCATGAGCACAAACCCAAGATGATCATTGCTGGATTCTCGGCCTATTCGAGAATTGCTGACTGGGAAAGATTTAGAAAAATTGCGGATGAAGTCGGTGCTTATTTAGTGGTGGACATGGCTCATGTGGCAGGTCTCGTCGCCGCTGGGGTATATCCATCTCCAGTGAATATTGCTGATGTGGTGACCAGTACGACGCATAAAACTTTAAGAGGCCCGAGAGGCGGATTAATTTTGGCTAAATCTAATCCAGAGATAGAAAAAAAATTAAATTCGATGATTTTTCCAGGAACCCAAGGCGGGCCCTTAATGCATGTGATTGCTGGAAAAGCGATTAGTTTTCTAGAGGCGCTAGACCCTTTGTTTGTTAATTATCAAACGCAAGTAATTAAAAATTCCAGAGCCATGGCGAAAGTCATGATGGATAGAGATTTTAAAATTATTTCGGGCGGGACAGACAATCATTTATTTTTAGTGGATTTACGAGGTAATAAACTAACCCAAGAAATTACGGGTAAAGACGCTGAAATAGCTTTAGGGCAGGCGTTTATTACTTTGAATAAAAATTCTGTGCCCAATGATTCAAGATCGCCGTTTATTACGTCGGGTTTGAGAATTGGAACGCCAGCGGTAACAACCAGGGGTTTAAAAGAACCTGAAGTGATTGAGCTGGCGCATTGGGTCTGTGATCTGATTGAAAGATTTAAAACAGAGCCAGAAATAATTGAAAAAATTAGACATAAAATTTTAGATTTATGTCACCGTTTTCCAGTGTATGGGGTTTAAATTATGTACTGCCCATTTTGTCATGCTGTAGATACTAAAGTGATTGACTCGCGTTTAGCACTCGAAGGCTCGCAAGTTAAAAGACGAAGAGCCTGTCCTATTTGTGACGAACGGTTTACGACTTTTGAGATGATCGAATGGGTCATGCCGCATATTATAAAAAAAGATGGAAGCCGCGTGGCTTTTGATGAGAAAAAAATACGAAAAGGCATGTTGATGGCTTTGCAAAAAAGACCAGTCAGCATGGAATTGTTGGACCAGGCTATTTTAAAAATCATTACTCAAATACGAGACCTAGGCGAAAAAGAAATTCAGGCGAGTCTAATTGGTGAATTTGTGATGAACGAACTGGCCTTATTAGACCAGGTCGCTTATGTGAGATTTGCGTCGGTGTATAGACAATTTCAAGATGTCGAAGAATTTGAGTCTGAGATTAAAAAATTAAAAAATTAAAAATTAAAAAATTTAATTAATTAAATTCGCATGCATCAGAATATACCCATAAGTCAAAATATATAAAATCGTAAAAATAAAGGGCAGGGTGATTTCCATGCGTCTCAAAGAATTATATGGCCTGTCGACTTGCATAGCTTTGCGTTCTGCGGACCAAGAAGGATTGGCGGGGAGTCTTTTTTCCATTTGAGCAATCACGCATTCTTTGGCGCTGGAAACGCGGCGATAGTACTGAACCAATCTCCACCAGGCATAGCAAAGAACTAGGAGGCCTAGTAAGGGAAATAATAATAAACCCACGCCTGTAATCGAATTCGAGTTTCTTAAAGATAAGCCCAAGATGCTGATTAAAATGGCGTGTAAAGTTAAGAAAAAAGTATTGGCAAGCGATCTTCTGGAAGTGGTTCGATCATACATTTCGACATAAAGTTTGTACTGTTCAATTAATAAAGTGTGATAGAGCTCGTTGCTGCAAGTTTCTGTATCTTCGTCATTCCAGAGTTCATGAGAAAGATCAGAGTGAGAATTTTGCTGATTTGACATGGGTAAAAAAAATCCAAAATTTAAAAAGGCAGAGCATAATAGCAGAGGCGCTTGTCTGGAAAACAGTGTTATTAGTGATAATAAAAAAATAGGAAAAAAAGAGAAAATAGATGAGTAAATTTACGGTTCTTAATCCCAATATTTTTAATTATTTAATTCAGCATCAAAGCCCAATATCTCCAGCTCATCAAGCTTTACGAGCCCTGACAGAGCAGCATAAATTATCTTTTATGTGTACAGCTGAGAATCAGGTGGGTTTTTTAGTCTTATTAGCCAAGTTAATACGCGCGGAAAAAATCATAGAAATTGGTGTTTTTACTGGGGTGACTAGTTTGGCATTGGCTGAAGTTTTACCAGCGCATGGGGAGTTAATCGCCTGCGATACCAGTCCAGAGTTTGTGAACTTGGGCGTGCCTTATTGGGAAGCTGCTGGAGTGAGGCATAAAATCAATTTAAAAATTCAGCCGGCTTTAACTACTTTACAAGAATTATTAGATCAAAATTTGGCAGGAACTTTTGATTTAATTTATATCGACGCGGATAAGTCTAATTATATTAATTATTTTAATTTGGCTTTAAAGCTAATTAAAAATAATGGATTAATTTTGGCGGACAATGCCTTAAGAGCAGGGCAGGTGGCTGATCTAGAAATTCAAGACAATACGACCAAGCATTTAAGAAATTTTAATAGTTATATTAAAAATCTAGAAAATAAAAAAATATTTTTTAATTTATTACCTATTGGCGATGGCTTAATGATGATTGTGAAAGAGGGTTAATAAATTTTCTTCCCTTCTGTTTGAATATTATTAATCAAAGCCTCTTTTTTTAAGTGATCTAGATGCACACAGTCGATCTTAAAAATAAGTGGTAGGTCTTCTATTTTTGAGCATAAGCCAGCAAAAGAATTAAAAGATAAATCAGGAGCAATAATAGCCAGATCAATATCTGATCCAGGTCGAAAGTTGCCCTTAGCGCGTGAGCCATAAAGCAGGACGGATTGAATTTCAGGATATTGTTTAAAGACGCTAATAAGCTGATCAATGATATTTTGAGAGAAGCCAAAAGGGGTGCTTTTATTCATGATTTTATTTATGGTTTTATTGATAGTTTTTCGAGCGTTTGAGCGAGTTGTGAAAACAAATCTAAACCGGTCTCTTTGAGATAGTCATAGACCGTCAATGCTAAATCTAAATCATAAGTGTGAGAGGTTAAGTTTCTTTGGCGATGGAGGCCGGACCAGGCTTCACCATTGGTAATTAGGCCTTGTTCTAGTGCTGCTGCGAGGGTGTCTTTTGCATTTCGAACATCAATATCTTTGGTGAGTAAATAATTTTTTAGCGCTTTCCATGCTAGTTCATACGTAAACTCAAAACGCTGAATTGACGCATCTCGCGTGTACTCATTAGTCGGCTGGGCGAGGGCATCCGCTAGTCTATTTAAAGCGTGTTTAAATTCAGATTTTCTTTCTAAGAAGCGCTCGAAATTTATTTTATTTATTTTTTCTAGATCTTGATTTTGCGTAGGGTTATGACTCATTTTTAATACTCTCTTTCCATAATGTAATTAGCCAAATTAATTAAATAACTAGATTTTAATTCTGGGAAATTATTAAAAGCCTGAATAGCCAGATTAATCATATTATTTAATTCCATTTTGGCCTGATCAATGCCTAATAAACTTACAAAAGTAGACTTGTGATTAATTAAATCTAAGCCAGCAGTTTTACCTAATATTTGAGAGCTGGAAGTGGCGTCCAGTAAATCATCTTTAATCTGAAAAGCGATGCCAATGGCTTGGCTGTATTGGGTTAAAGCCTGTAATAAATCAGGGTTATTTTTTTGAGCTATTAAATAACCTAAGTGGACAGACGCTTGGATTAAACAGCCGGTTTTTAAATAATGCATTTGTTTTAAATTTTTTAAATCTAATATTTTATTTTCACTCATGACGTCAATGGTCTGGCCCTGGACCATGCCTTGTTTGCCAATAGATTTTGATAAAACTTGGATAATTTGTATAGCAAGTTTTGGGTCTGGAATTTGATTGGAAATTAACTCAAAAGCTTCGGTATGCAGGGCATCTCCAGCTAGGATCGCGGTAGCTTCATCGAAGGCAATATGACAAGTCGGGACGCCGCGTCTTAATACATCATCGTCCATAGCAGGAAGATCATCATGGATGAGTGAAAAAGCGTGAATGAATTCAAGACTGGCCGCCGCAATGTCACACAGATTTAAATCAGCATCCAGGGCTACGCCTGTTGCGTAGACTAATAAGGCTCTTAATCTTTTCCCGCCATTTAATAAGCTGTATCTCATCGCTGGAATTAAAGGGCTTAAAGAGGGTTCTGGATTAGGTAAAACTTGATTTAAATAAGCTTGAATTCTGGAAAGATAAGTTTGAAAAAAATCAGGGGTCATATTTTTAATTTTTTAATTTTTTAATTTTTAATAATTATTTATTTAATAGCCTGGCTAATGGTTTTAATTTTTAACTCAGCGTCTGCTAATTTTTGTGCGCATAAGCTGGAGAGCGCCACACCTTCTTCGAAATATTTCAAAGACGCTTCGAGTGATAATTGCTGGTTTTCCATGGCCTGGACGATTTGTTCGAGAGATTTTAAAGCCTCTTCGAAATTGGGTTCCGTGTTTTTATTATTTTTTTTAACTTCGGTCATTTTTTAATTCTTAATTCTTAACTCTTATTTTTATCTAAATCTAGCCATTGGTTAATAGCTAAAATATCACTGGGACTGAGTAATCCAGCATCTGTTTTTAATTTCAAGCTGTCCTGAATATATTGAAACTGTGAGGAAGCGTATTGCTGCTGGGCTGAGAATAGTTTCGCCTGTTCTTGTAATAAATCATAAATAGTTGTTGTTCCCACTTGGTACTGGGCTTTCGCTGCGGTGACAGAAGCCTCGCCTGAAATCACAGCTTGTTGATAAGCTGAAATTTGAGCAATGTCAGAGAGAACCGTGAGATAGTCAGACTGTGTTTGGCTAGTCATATTTCTCTGTGTTTGTAAGTAAGTATCTTGATCTGATTGCTTGGTTAAATCAGCTTGCTTGACACTATGAACGGTAGAAAATCCCGTGAAAATATCCCAGCTGGCAATCAAAGAAGCCGTGCCCGTATTAGTACTAGTATTTTGTGCATGGGCATAAGCTTCATTGCCCGTAATATTTAAAGTCGGATAAAAATTAGATTTTTGAACTTGAACACCCGCTTGGTCGATTTGAACTTGTTCAGCGGCTAGTAAAATATTTAAATTATGTTTCAAGGCGGCACGAGACCAGGCGGTGGGGTCTTCTGGACTGGGTTTAATTTTTGCAAAGTCTGTTTTTAAAGGCGTTAAATTAGATTCTGTGCGGCCTGTGACCGCGGATAAAGTCTCCAGGGCATCTTGGACTTGATTAATATCGTCAATCTGAGTGGCAAGGGCCGATTCATAAGTCGCTTTAGCGCTTTGAACGTCGGTTAAAGCTTTCAGTCCTACTTTATATTGCTGTTCGGCTTGATCTAAGTTTTCTTTATTGGCTAAGAGATTTGCATTGGCATATTTAAGCTGTTCTTGAGCTTCTAAGACATTGAAATAATCCGTTGCGACGGTGTTAATTAAATTTTGCAGGGCTTGTTCGTAAGTTAAAGCATCTTCTTTAAGTTGATATTCAGCTTGGGTGTAAGTCCTCCAATCTGTGTAATTAAAAACTTGTTGAACCGCCTGTAAGTTAAACCCAGAGGCATCTTCATGAGTTTTAAAATTGCGCGTTAAATTGGCATTGGTGAGAGAGATGTCAGGAAGTAAGGCACCAAAAGCAATAGGAATATTTTCTTTAGCAGCTTCATAAGTCATGCCAGCGGCTTGATAGCTGGCGTTATTTTTCGCTGCTTCTTGATAGGTCGACTCCAGGTCTTCGCCATAAGCGCTGGTTAAAATAGTGAGAGTGCATAAAGCAATAGGAAAAATTTTCACAGAGCGCTCCTAAAGAAAAATAAATAATTAAAAATTAAAAATTAAAAATTAAAAAATAAATTAAAAATTAAAAACGCGGGGTTCTTTAATATCTAAAAGACGTGGAATATGAGTTTCAAATAACACTTTTTCTTGTGTTGTTTTTAAGCCCGTTTTTTTAATCAAGAGCGCTTTCATGAGATCACCACTGCCAATGATTAAGACCAGGCGTCCGCCGATATTTAATTGCTCTGTAATATTTTTAGGAATTGAGGGTAAAGATCCCGTGAGAATCATGGCGTCATAAGGCGCATGATTGGGCCAGCCATTTTCAGCTTTTCCATGGGCTAAAGTGATGTTATATAAATGATGCTGCCTGAATTTTTCATTGGCTTCTTCGAGAAAATCTTCAAAGCAATCGACACTGTAAACATGCTTGCCTAATTTAGATAAAAGTGCCGTGAAATAACCAGATCCTGTCCCAACTTCTAAAATTTTATCCGTAGATTTTAAGTCTAAAGCCTGGAGTAACTGGCCTTCTAGGGCTGGAGTGAGCATGGATTGGCCATGAGATAAGGGAATAAAAGTCTCAGCAAAAGCCAATGATTGATACTCTGCTGGAACAAAATCTTCGCGAGGGACTTGGGATAGGGTTTCTAAAACTTTGGGATCGGTCACTTGCTGGGGGCGAATTTGCTGTTGAACCATGTGGTTTCGGGAAATATCCATGCTCATAAAATTAAGAAAAACCTGGCTGATTTAAAAGGCGGGAGATACTAGCAAAATGAGCCTCATAACACCAAGCAGGTTTTATTAAGATCTGAGCATCTGTGTGTATTTACATAGAACTATCTGTGCCACGATCTGGGCCACGCCTTCTTTTATCCTCACCACCTTTTTCTTGGGCCTCTTCTTCTTTACCGTCTTCTTCTTTGCGGGCTTCTTCTGGTCTTGGCGTTTTTCTTGTGAAAACTGTTGCTGTTCCAGAGCCCCCGCCACCTGTAACACCACTGCTAGCGTGGTCCGATGATGTGGCAGTCAGAGCTGAAAGCCTCTCTAAAAGAGCTAGTCCATCGGTAGTGCGGGCTAAGACAGAAAATCCAGACATTCCTTTGTCTTCTCCTGAAGGAATGATTGAGCTTAAAGCTTTAATACAAGACTCTGCGTTGGCAGGTTTTACAAGCTCAGATAGAAATCCCGGCTGATCTAAAAGATTTTGTAAAAAAGCTCGTCCGTCTAGGTTTTTCGTTAAGAAATAGAGTCCAGATTGTCCTATTTTTCGCCCTGAAGAAATGATTGACTTCAAAAATTTAATACAAGATATGGCATTGGTAGATTTTGCAAATTCAGATGCGAACCCGGGCTGAGCTGAAAGCTGATTTAAAACAGCTTGCCCTTCTTTGGTGCTCGTTAAGAAGTGGAATCCAGATATTTTCCTATGTGCTCGTGAAGAAGTTATTAAGCATAAAGCTTTAATAAAAGACTCTGCGTTGGCAGGTTTTAGAAGCTCAGATAAAAAACCGGGCTGATCCAAAAGTCTTTTTAAAAAAACTTGTCCGTTTAGGCGGGCTGTTAATAAGTAAACTGCAGATCTTCCTGTGTCGTCTTCTCCTGAAGGAATGATTGAGACTAAAGCTTTAATAAAAGACTCTGCGTTGGCAGGTTCTACAAGCTTAGATACAAAATCTGGCTCATCTAAAAACTTATTTAAAAAATCTGCCCGACATATATGTTTAGATAGATTATATAAAAGAGATTGTTGGATATATTCACTAACAATGGACCATGGCTTTATAAAGGCACCCCAGTGATCAAAGACATGATCATCGCTGTCCGTGGGTGTGTAATATTTCTTCTTTGAATCCATTAATATTTTGACAGGGTGATCGGCGGAAAGTGCGTCAGAAAAGAACTTGGGTAGAAGGGGTTTCTCGTCTTTTCCTAGTCGCAGAACTGGCGGAAAAGAGGAGTTATCAGTGGCTAATACAGTTAATTCTTCTTGTGTAAAATCCATCAGAGGGACAATGGCGCTGATAGGCAGTGAGGTGAGAGGGCAGCGCTTGCATAAAAGTTCATCTTCAGCAGATGCTAGTTGGATTTTGATTGCAGGAGGAAGCGCTGCAAGTTCTTCTTGAGCAATCAATTTCCACTGGTCTCCCGATAAATAAAGTAAACCAGTGATGTTGTTAATAGGGTTTGAAAAAGAAATGACACTTTCTGTTTCAGCGCTAATCATGGAACTCATGGGCTGAACAAGTGATTTGAAGTTGAGGTTTTTGAGTAAAGAAACTATTGCAGAACTTGATCCATCTAAATCTAAGTAAGGCTTTAAAAGCAGAGCCATAGGAAAACCTGTTTTTGGGTCAATCAAATTCCAGCCATCTGTGGAAAGCGTTGAAAAATCGGCATCTTTTAAGATGTAGGGGATGAAGTTAGAAAGTGTTGGAATTGTTAGTTGTCCTGACATTTCGTGTGATCTCTTTTGATTTTTTATCAGTAATTTTTGATGTTCGGATCATGAATAAAAAAGCCGCTCGAAGCGGCTTTTTTATTTAATTATTTGATTATTTTAAACAGCGCTTTCAGCTAATTTTTCATATTTATCAGCATCGATGCCATTTCTATCTAACCAATCATAAAGGGTCTGTGGGTGGCAATCGACCAGCTTGGCAATAGAGGCTTTTGAGACACCTAAAGATAAATATTTTTTAATATCGTCTTTAAATCTGTCTAATTTCAAGCTTTTATTTCCACGGCCTTTAGGACGACCTAGGGGTAAGCCAGCGGCTTTGCGGCGCGCTAAAGCTTGTGTGGTTCTTTTGGAAATATAATCACTTTCGATTTGAGCAATGACGGACAAAAGATAAGTGGTTGTTGTGACATCAGAGTCATTTTTTAATACAGCGTTGTATTTAACAAAATGAAGCTGAATTTTTAATTCAGAGGCTTTAGCCAAGATTTCTAAGATTTGTGAAGTCGAGCAAGAAATTTGTGAAGCTTCGAAAATAATAACGCTGTCACCTGGTTTGGAAGATTTAAAAATCTGACCAATTTTACGTTCAGACCAGTTGGTTTTAATGCTATCTGTATCTTGAATTTGTTGATCAATGCTCAAATTATTTTTATGCGCATATTGCTTGGCTAATAATAATTCTGAAGCCAGATCCTGGCTGTCGATGTGGGCATAGTAATAACAGGTCATGTTAAAAAGACTCCTATTTTTAGTTTTTTTATTTTTTATATTTTTAAATTTTTATATAAAAATATTTAAAATTTTTCTAGCTGGTTTTAATTCGAGCCGGGAGTTTATGAATCGAATCTTAAGAGAAACTTAAGTTTCAGCGAAAACACGCAGTGTTTATTCTTGATTAAAAATAGGGTGAATAGTGTTTATTTAGGGCTTGGCAAACATCTGACGAAGCGCGCTCAGTTTGGATTGATTTAAAGCTTGTTGCTCTGACTGATTTTCAGGTGCTTTGCCTTCTGTAATCACTAGATCTTCTGGAATTTCTGAAAGAAATCGAGAAGGAATTGTCTTGATTTTTTCTTTAAATTTAGTGCGAGTAGCGCAAAGCGTTAAAGTCAGTGTGAGCTCAGCGCGAGTTATTCCTACGTAGGCTAGGCGCCGTTCTTCTTCGATATTTCCAGCGTCGATACTGGCTTGATGGGGTAAATTCCCCTCTTCCATGCCGGTTAAAAATACATGAGGAAACTCTAAGCCTTTGGCAGCGTGAAGGGTCGAGAGGGAAAGTTTGTTATTAGAATTTTCTTCTTTTTCTTTTTCTAATTCTTGGCTAAGTAATAATTTATTTAAAATTTCAGAGAGCGAGTAATCAGGGAAATTTTGAGCCGTATTTTGAATAAAAGAAATAATTAATAGGCAATTTTCATAGCGCTTTTTAATTAAAATTTGATCTGAACTTAAGCTGGCTAAATGACTGTCATAATCTAAGTCATCTAAGAAATTTTCTAGGAGATTTTGCAGGTGATTATTTTTAAATTTTTCTGGGCTTAATTCCTGGGATTTAATCAGCTCATGGTGTCGAGAAATAAAAGTAGAAAACTGCCGAATGCTCTCTATTGTTTTAGGGGAAATTTGCTGAGAAAAACCAAGTTCTGTCATGGCCTTAAAAAAAGAAATATTTCTTTCGCGGGCATATAAACCTAATTTTTCTAAAGTGGTTGGTCCAATTTCTCTTTTGGGAATATTAATCACGCGAAGTAGGGCGACATCGTCATGGGGATTGGCTAATAGTTTGGCAAAAGCCAAGAGGTCTTTGACCTCTGCGCGTGAAAAAATGGAGACACTTCCAGAGATTTTATAAGGGATGCGATGGAGCTGGAGATTTTTTTCAAAAAGGGCCGCTTGATGATTGCCTCGATATAAAATGGCGTAGTGTGAGTAAGGCGTTTGGTGTTGAAATTGGTGAGAAATAATTTCACTAATGACCCGCTCTGCTTCAATGATTTCATCCGGGCAGTGAATGATTTTAAGGCGTTCGCCATAGCCTAAATTGGATTTTAAAGTTTTAGTAATTAAGTGCGTATTGTTATTAATTAAGCTATTTGCAGCGCTCAGAATAAGTTGGGTCGAGCGATAGTTTTGTTCTAATAAAATAATTTTTAATTTTGGAAAATCTAATTTTAATAAATTTAAATTTTCGGGTTTAGCGCCGCGCCAAGCATAAATAGACTGATCGTCATCGCCTACAGCGGTAAGTGCCTGGCGCTCTTGAGTTAATAATTTAATTAATTCGTATTGGCTCTGATTTGTATCTTGGTACTCGTCGACTAGTAAATAATGAATGTAAGACTGCCAGTAAGATTTAATCTCTGGATGATTTTTTAAAAGCTGGACAGGTAGATAAATTAAGTCATCGAAATCCACGGCATTAAAAGCTTTCAGCTGTCTTGAATATCTTTGATAAAAAGTCGCAATAATTTTGTCATAGGGTTGATTATGAGCGTTATTAGAATTGAGCTGGGTGAGCGCTTGTTCTGGAGAAATTAAATTAGATTTTAACTGGCTAATTCCTTGGGCTATTTTTTCAGCTTCGGATTTATCCAAGCTGATATGAGAGTCTGTCAGAGATTTAATAATGCCCAGAGAATCTTGGTCGTCTAATAAAGTAAAGTGGTGTTTTAAACCTAGTTTTTCTGGATTTTTTTTTAAAATATTTAAACCCAAAGTATGAAAAGTAGAAATATTTAAAAGCTCAGCATTATTTTTACCCAAATTTTTACCTAATAATTTTCCTAAGCGAGTTTTCATTTCATTGGCTGCTTTATTGGTAAAAGTAATAGCGAAAATATGCTGAGGTTTAACTTTGCATATATTAATTAAATAATTAATTTTTTCGGTAATAACTTTGGTTTTCCCAGAGCCTGCCCCAGCAATGACTAGTAAGGGCCCGTCGATATATTTAACAGCGGCTTGTTGGGCGGGGTTTAAATTTAAATTAATAGTTTGAAAAGAGTTCATAAGTGACATGGGTGATGTTTAAATTTTTAAAATAATAAAAGTGCGGGAGAGTAACATTTTTTGGGCTTTTGTTTTTAATTTTTAAGTTTGTTTTTTTGATCTTGTTAACAGTTGGCTGAGGGGTGTTCAGAAATGAGATGCGTTTACCCTGGTGGCGAGATGACTGCACAGCTGTGTTAATAATTATTTAATTTTTTTTTGATCTTATTGGCCAATTTTTATTAAAGATAAAGGATATAAAATGAGTGGTTATAGAGGCATTTCGAATAATCTCGAGATCGTGGAGGCTATAATTGCCCAAGGAGAAAGGCACGCATCTCCTCTTTCTATCTTAGGTTTTCTAGCACCCGAAGAAGAGTCATTCCCTGATTTGAAATCTGATGTCGTAAAAAAATTGATACAAGAAAAATATAACGAGCTAAAAATACTTGTTCATCCGGATAGAAGCTCAGATCGAAGGGAGGAAACGCTAAGAAAGTTTCATGAGGCTTTTACCCTGGTAACCACAGCTTACAATAATCTCATGGGAGAAAAAGTCTCAGACTTAGAGCAAGAAGAAAGCTTGATGAAATATAAGAAAAAAGGCGCTTTTTTGCCAACTGCAGTCCCACGATCGGGACCAAGCCGAGCTCCTACGCAGGATGATTTTGCTTTGTACGCTTCATCTGGTAGCCATTCAACTTTGGCTTTATCTGATCCATTCCAAACTCTTTTTTGCAGTGGAACACTCCCAGAAGCGAAGGACTTACTAAGAATTACAGAATTAAAGACGCGAATCTTCACAAGCATTTCGGGTTCTCCTAGCCCTCTTTATAAAGCATTCGGTGACTGGCTAGATTTGCAAGAGTTAAGATTGTTATTGGGGGCCTCCAATATGGAAGGCGCTAGAAGCTTGCCTATTTATCGAGAGTATGAAAAAACTTCATCCAACTTAGTAATTTGGCTTTATTGGGAAGATGATCGATCATTAAAAAGCTTTCGATCTGAGTACATGAAAAGAGCTGCTCCCACTTCAATGGCTGCTGATGAATCTGAATTCATTGATCCGGCAGGAAGACCAGAAAGACTTGAAACAAGCTCGGACACTGTGGTTGAAGAGACCAGACTAACGAGAGTGAAAGAAAGACAGATTTCAATTATGCCTATTTCAAGCTTTATTCTATTAAAAAAACAGGAGAGAGGATTCTTTTTATTCCCTTTATTCAGTAATCATGAATCCGATATTCGATTTAAAATCGAGGAAGGATGCCTTAAAACTCTATGCGGAAAAAGATATAGTTGGGGAATTTCTAGTAATTGCTATGAAGAACTTTCATTAATTAACTCCTCCAGTTTGGGCGGCGGAGTGTGTCCTGAAGACGGATTTATAGGGTCTATAAAAAAGGATGACTTCCTGAAGATCGATCAAGACGATGAGTGTGTATATTATTTGCTGAACCCTGAGCATTTTTGCCCCGTAGTTGCGGTGGTATCTGTCGATGATGGAAAGGTCCTAAATCTATTTTTTAAAAAAGACGGGTCGGAAAAAATAGTGATTCCTGCGGATATTGTCGTTAGCCGCGTAATGGAGGTTGAATCAACTGTAAGATTTGAAGGATATTCTCTTTCTACACAAGAGATATTTAGATTGCAGTTCTCGATTCTCGCCCATAAAATATTAGATAATCATAACGTTCAGCAGCTGGATATTGCTCATATAAAACTAGAAGAAACTGATGAATTTTCAGACGATCATGGTTTTTATATTCACGAAAGAAAAATTTTAGATGCTTCGGACATAGATGGAATTCATGAGATAAAAGGCCGATCTATTGAAGAGATAGAAGAGTTAATGAAGACCCCTTCATCGAGATATAGCTCGTGCTGCTTTTTGAACCCCGAAAACAATCTGAGAGATGTATGGAAGGAAGATTACCGCACCTGCCAACGTTACGGAGTTGGAAACCGAGAAATTGCAAGAATACTTCAAAAAATCGTAGAGGCTTATTCTCGCGGCGAGATGACTGTGCAGATCGCGGGGCAAACATACCGAGTTTTTCAAGATTTTGCTTTCAGTCGAGAGGCTGCCAGAGCCCACGAGTATTCTGATTCTGTAGCATGGGCGCGCCCTGTTGCTTGGTCTTTAGAATCTCCTTTCGACGATAAAGAATTAGGGGGGTCGGATATCATTCTTCTCAATCAACAGACTAAAAAATGGTTTGGGTTCTCAACGACTTTAATTCCATTAATTCGTGATTATGGTTTTTTCGAACGTGGATGGTATCACTTAGATATCGAAAAATTTATGGGCATTCTTTCTCCTGTCTTAGAAGTAGTGTCTTCAGCTGAAAAACTTACTGCTGGAGCTGGAGCTGGAGCTGGAGCTGGAGCTGGAGCTGGAGCTAGTGCTCAAGATGGGGGGGCTACTTTTCCTGCCTTGCTCCCTATTGTTAGAGCCTTGAAAGCCGCTTGTATAGACTACATTAAGGTGGCTAATCAGGTACCTTGCTGGAAGCCTGGGCATTCAAGTGGAAAGGCTAAAGTGCGCGTGCTGATGGATTCTTTAAATACGATCTTTCCTAAAGAGAGTTCAGCAGAAGCACTGGATGCCACGGATGTAAGATGCTCTGAAGAAAATAAGGCGCAATTGAAATCAGCCTTGCTTGATTTAAAAGCAGCCGTGGAAGATCCGCGAGTGAATAAAAACAAGCTGAGAAAATATTATTTTTCAGCACTGGTATTTTCTGAAGTGGATAAGAGAACGCCGTGCGATGGCTTTAAAGTATTAGAGAGTTTCTTAAGCGCCAGAAAATAGGCCCTAGGGCGAATCCTGTATTCAATGGTACTTGTACGCTAGGCGAGCTGGCAGAAAGTAGGAGGTGAAGATTCCTATAAGGCAAGGCCTAGCAAGCTACCTTCTCAGCGAGTCATGCGGGCTCTCTGCCGTAGGGCGGTCGGTGAAGTGTTGATCCATAAATTTAGACCGGGAGCTGCTTTAGTATGCAGCTAGTTAGTGAAGTTAAGAGACCCCTCGTGTTATTATCTATTTAATTATTGAATTTTTTAATGTTTCGGGAGATTTTCCATGTCTTCTTCTGGTTTTTCTGGCTCTAGTTTTGGTTCTTTGGCGATTCGGGTCTTATTGGTCGACGACCATGAGTTGGTTCGTATTGGTATTAAAAGATTATTGTCAGACATTCCTGGCATTGAAGTCGTCGGTGAGGCTAGTACGGGTGAAGAAGCTTTAGATTTAGCGCCTAAATTAAAGCCCAATGTGATTCTCATGGATGTAAACATGCCCGGCATGGGTGGCTTAGAAGCGACTAGAAGGCTGAAAAGAATTACCCCAGATAGCAAAGTCTTAGTCGTGACGGTGTATGGCGATGAGCCTTATCCTTCAAGAGTTTTACAAGCCGGGGCGGTGGGTTATATCACCAAAGGGGCGGGTATTAGCGAAATGGTTCAGGCCATTAAAGCTGTGAATATTGGTAAGAGATACATCAGCGCTGAGATTGCCCAGCAGTTAGCTTTAAAACATGTGTCTGAAGAATCTGCTTCGCCTTTAGATGATTTATCTGAGCGTGAGATGCAAGTCATGATTATGATTTCCAGTGGGCAGGAGGTCAGTGATGTGGCGGAGCAATTATGTTTAAGTCCAAAAACAGTTAATTCTTATAGATATAGAATCTTTGAGAAATTAAATATTCATAACGATGTCGAATTAACCCACTTGGCTATTAGATATAAATTAGTGCAGACCGATGGCGTTGCAGACCAGTAATTTAAATAATTTAAGTAATTTAAATATTTTTTTAAAAAATCTAACTCACTCGCCGGGCGTGTATTTAATGCACAATCAGGTAGGGAAGATTATTTATATTGGCAAGGCTAAGAATTTAAAAAAAAGGGTGAGTTCTTATTTTAATAAAAATCATCCTGAGGGTAAGACAAGAGTTTTAGTCGCCCAGATAGAAAATATAGAAATTATTATGACCCAGACAGAGGCTGAAGCTTTGATTCTGGAAAATAATTTAATTAAAAAACATAAGCCCAAATACAATATTATTTTTAGAGATGATAAGAGCTATCCCTATTTATATTTCTCACCTCAAGATTTTCCCGCTTTGCAGACTTATCGGGGCTTGAAGAAAAAATCGGGGCAGAGCTTTGGGCCTTATCCTAGTTTTGCCAGTACGCGAGAAATGAAAAAATTGATTCAGAAGATTTTTTTATTGCGGGATTGCTCAGATAGTTTTTTTTCAAATAGATCCCGGCCCTGTTTGCAGTATCAGATAGGTCGATGCTCAGCGCCTTGTGTAGGCAAAATTTCTCAGAAAGATTATTCAGCTGAAATAGAAGCCGCGGCTTTATTTTTAAATGGTAAAAATTCAGAAGTTTTAAAATCTTTAAGTTTAAAAATGCAGGAGGAATCTCAAAATTTAAATTTTGAATTGGCTTTGAAATACAGAAATCAAATTAGTTTATTAAATAAATTACAAGCAGATCAAATCGTCGATACAAAATTATTAATTAACGCCGATGTGATTGAGCTGGCCCAAGAGGGTGAAGATCTAGTGGTGGTTGTTTTATTAATAAGACAAGGGAAATTATTAGGAAGTAAAAATTATTTTAATAAAATTAATTTTGAAGACAGTAAAAATAATTTATTACTGGAATTTATTGAGCAAATTTATGGTTCTGGGGAATTAAATAAAGTCTCAGAAATTAAATTAGACGAATTAATTATTGAAGGATCTGGGCTAGATCAAGAATATTTAGCGCAAGAATTTTTAGATCTAGAAAATTTAGATTTTAAAATAGTCACAAGGCCCAGGGGGATTAGACTCCAGTGGTTAAAAATGGCTTTAAAAAATGCCCAAGAGCAGCTCAATAATTATTTAATTAAAAATTTAGACTGGAAGAAAAAGCTTGAAAAACTGGCTAGCAGCTTGGGTTTAAATAATAAAATTAAAATAATTAAAAGAATCGAATGCGTGGATATTAGTCATCATCAGGGTGAGAGCACGGTGGGGTCTTGTGTGGTGTTTACCCAAGAGGGGCCTGACAAAAAATTATATAGAAAATTTAATATCGAAGGGGTGATTGCTGGGGATGACTATGGGGCGATTGAGCAGGTTATTTTGCGAAGATTTAAAAGACTAAGAGAAGAAAATTTAGAGAACCCAGAAATTATGCTGATTGACGGTGGCCAGGGGCAGCTGAAAAAGGCTTATGAGGTTTTAATTAAAAATAATTTATTAGAAGAAAATTTATATGGGCCCTGTGAATTAGTTGGAATTTCTAAAGGGCCGGATCGAAAAGTAGGGATGGAGATTTTGTGGCGGATGAGAGGGGCGGATTTTTATTCAGAAAGATTAAACGCTGAAGATCCTGCTTTGCATTTACTCCAGCATATTCGTGATGAAGCCCATCGATTTGCGATTACGGGCCATCGAAAGATAAAAAATAAAACCCGGTCAGAAAGTAGATTAGAAGAGATAGCGGGGATTGGGCCTAAAAGACGCAAGGCTTTGTTAAACCATTTTGGAAGTCGAGAAAGTGTATTAGCGGCCAGTCTAGAAGAGCTCTGTAAAGTGGAAGGAATCTCTCAATCGATGGCGGAAGAGATTTTAAAGGCGCGGTAGAGGGCTAATACAAAAATCCCAGTAGGTAAAGGGGTCTTGTTTTTCCTCGGCCCGTTAAGATGCCTTCTTTGAAAACAAAGCCATTGGGTAGTGAATCGATTTGCTCAGTGGTTTTGTTTTTTCCGCCAATTTCTAAAATATAACTTTGTGTGTCTTTTTGAAGCTCCAGGTCTCCTTGTTTAGGGTAAGTGGTATGAATTTTTGCAGCTTGTAAGTGAGATAAAGCAAAAGTTTCGCGAATCATGCCTAGGGCGTCTAAGTCAGAATTGCCGGATAGATTGGCGTAAATCAAATTAGAATTTTCTGGGAAAATTTTATTAGGGTTTCTCAAAGCCGCTTTGCCAGTTTGACTTGAAAAAAGAAATCGAATTAATCCAGCTTGTTCCAAGATTTTTAAATAATCGCTGATGTCTGAGAAATCTTTATTTAAAGCATTGGCGAGTTTATTCACACTGAGCTGTCCAGGTGTGAGTGTCAGGGTGTAGCGATAAAGTTTTTCTAGAATTAATAAAGTGGGTGTTTTTAAAGCATGTAAAGTAGCAATGTCTTCGTAGATCGTTTTTTGAACGGTGTGATTTAAGGCCTGGAAAAAATCAAAATCTTGAGTGAAATTTCTAGAAAAAGGGTAGTAGCCGTTTTTTAAATAGGTTTTAAAGAATTTTAAAATTTGGGGAACTTCCTGGCTGATTTTTATATCTAAATTGGAATTTAAAAGAGTCTCTAAGTTTTCTATAGAAAGCTTAATCTGGTGAAAAAAAGCAAGGTATTCCCTAAAAGAAAGTCCAGGCAACTCATGCAAAGTTACCCGTCTAGATAGATCATATTGGCTATGGATAAGATCAATGCGAGAGCTGGAAGTAAACACTATTTTCATGTCGGGGTAGATGTCTGCCGTATTTTTTAACAGGCGTTGCCAGTGCTCTTGTTTATGGATTTCATCGATACAAATTAAACGGACATCGGTTTCTTTATAGAGCTGATCTACGAGGTCTAAAAGATTGTGGTCTAGAAAATACATATGATCTGCAGAGGCATAGAGCGCTTGGCCTTCATGTGCACCATGGGTGAGGGCTAATTTAAGAAGCAGGGTTGTTTTCCCAACGCCGCGACCTCCAAAAATTCCCGTGATGTGATTGTCCAATGTTATTTTTTGCATGAGGTCTCGAGGGTAAAAATCCCGAGAAAGAAATTGATTTAAAATAATTTGCTGTGTTTCAAATAAGAGATTCATGGCAGTTGGGGCCCTTTTTTAAATTTTTAAGCAGCTTATTGGATATTTCATTGGGATGCAACCCAATGAATTTTGGTTTTTTATTGGGTTTAAACCCAATGGCTAGTCTCTCAATGTCTTGTTTTTAGCCAAAGTTTGGCTGAATTAACCCTTGTTTTTAGCCAATGTCTGGTTAATATCACCCCATGTTTTAGCCAATTTATTTTTTATTTTTATAAAATATATTGTAAATCAATAAGTTAATTAATTTATTAGGATTTTTGAAATTATGAAAAGAAAGGCATCTGAATTTTTATCTCAGTGGGCTTTGGAAAAAAACAGAAAACCCCTGCTTATTCGAGGGGCGAGGCAAGTTGGAAAGACTTATTTAGTAGAAGACTTAGCTAAAAAGTTTGAGTCTTTTGTTCTGATTGATTTTGAGCTGGAGCCGAAATATAAAGCGTGCTTTGAAAGCCTGCATCCGCAAGAAATTATTGACGGTATTGCCTTTTTAAATCATCAGATGATTACCCCTGGGAAAACTTTGCTTTTCTTAGATGAAATACAGGCTTGTCCAAAAGCCTTGACGGCTTTGCGATATTTCCGTGAAAAAATGCCAGAGCTTCATGTCATTGCAGCAGGGTCTTTACTGGAGTTTGCGATTCAGCATGAGGCTATCAGTATGCCGGTCGGGCGTATTGAATATTTATATTTGTATCCCTGCACATTTGAAGAATATTTAGAAGCGATGGAGCCTCGTAATGTTGCTTTACTCAGCCAGCTCAATCTTCAAAATAAGCCAAGCTCAGTCATTCATGAGGCTTTATTAGCGAGCTTTAAAACTTACATGATTACAGGGGGCATGCCGGAAGCCTTGCAGACTTACTTAACTGAAAAAGATTTATATAAAGTCCAGCGAGTTCAAAATATGATTCTGCAAACTTACCGAGATGATTTTGGTAAGTACGCGACGAAAGCCCAACATCCTCATTTGCAAATGATTTATGACAAGGCGCCAGGCTTAGTGGGTAGCCAAGTGACTTTTAGTAAAATCGATCCAGATTCCCGCTCTCGAGACTTAAAAAAAGCGATCCAACTTTTGGAGTATGCAGGCTTAGTGAAGCAAATTTTTGCAAGTGCAGGCAGCGGCTTGCCATTGGCTTCCACCGTGAATGACAAGAAATTTAAACTGCAATTTTTAGATATTGGCTTGATGCAAAGAGCCAGCGGTTTGCCTGCGGATTTTTTACTGAGCTCTGGAATGCATAAATTAAATGAAGGCGCTTTGGCAGAGCAGGTAGTGGGCCAATTATTGTTGGCTCACCAAGATTCTTGCAGCGCAGGGCTGCTTTATTTTTGGGCGAGGGATTATCAAAATTCGCAAGCAGAAGTTGATTTTTTAATGAATTTAGAGGGACGAATTTTGCCGATAGAAGTTAAATCCAGTCCTAATGGACGGCTTAAATCTTTAAAGATCTTTCTTGAAGAAAGAAGTTTGCCTTTAGGTATTAAAATATCAGCCGCGCCTTTGTCTTATGAAGCACCTGTTTTAAATGTACCGTTTTATTTAATTGGCCAGTTGCGGCGAATTTTAAAAGAAAGTTTTTAAAAGCTAAGCCCCCCCAGTGTGATCTATCTGGGTGATTTACAGCGATGCCCCCATGGCTTCTCGCATTTTTTTTCTTAGTTCTGCTTCTAAGTCTTTTGAATCTTTAGGTGCGCCATTGGATCTTCCATAAACCACTCCAGCGCCTGCTGAGTCAGCAGGTGAGAGAATCACAAAGCTAGTGTCGGGGCTCTCAGGTTTTTCAGATTTTTCAGATTTTTCAGGATTTTCTATTGGTTCTGGAGGCAGTAATTTTTGAGCGCCGCCTGAAGATTTTGGAAGTTGTTGAATAAAATAATCCAAAAATTTTTGAGTGCTTTCAAGTTTTAAGCCAATTCCCAGTGCTGCAATAATTTGCGTCCAGGTATTACCGAGGGTGAATAAACTCACTTGGCGAATTAGAGGGCTCAAAAAGCGATTATTCATAAGGGCTTGAGTGCGCTGAATTGAGCTGGCATGCGTCCTTAGTCCGTCTTGAATAGTGGATAAAGTGTTTGAAAGATCTTTGCCAATAAAATTTAAAGATCTTGGGAAGATAAAAAAAGATAAAGAAGCTGGAAAAGTAGCTCGAAAAATAGGGTGAAAAATAGGTGTAAGATTTGCAAAATCTAAAATTCTTAAGGGATAGATAAACAAGGGTTTAATTAATAGTTGGCTGTATAAAAAAGCCTGATTTATAAAATTAAAAAATGGTTTTATAAATTGATTTAAAAAAAATAAAACCTGCTGGAAATAAATAGAAGTTCGAAATTTTTTAATAATTTTACCCCATTGTTGTCCAAGCTCTGGATTGTCTTTCTTGCCTCGTAAATTTTCAAAAATCCGTAGATTAAATTTCCAGGTCAGCCAAATAGGAGAAAGCGTTTGGGGGTTAGTCTTGTCTAAGTTAAAACAGGCTTCCGTGAGAGATAGTTTTAAAGCATGACTGATAAAAAATAAGCTAAAAAAGCTGGGAATAACCAGAGCTAAAGAGCTGTAAAAATAAGCGCTGGAGATAGCCCCTATCAGGGCAGGTAAAAGTCCTAAGCTAATATTTTGAAGCCAGTGTTGGCTGAGTATTTTGACGGATTGTTCTGGGGTATACCCATCTCGTGTAAAACTATATTGCCAGAGGAAAAAGCCTTGGATTAAGGCGAGAAAACCAAAAGAAAAAACGGGTGATATCAGCTGGGATATAAAAAATTTTTCTAATAAATACAGGCTTATTAAATTTAAACTTTCTCTTAATGTTTTTAATAAAACAGGCTGAGTGATATTTAAAATAATTAAATGCTTGAGTGGGATTCTTTCAGTCCCAGATTTTGGAATGAGCTCTCCATCTTGTTCATAAGGGGCGAGATAACTGGAGCTGAAGATTAAAAGACTTAAAGTTCTTAACTGGAATTTTATAAAAGCGTGCCAGCTGATTAAAAAATAAAGGGGATAAGAAAAATTTTTTAAAACTTCTGAGAGTGCGCAAACTAGGGCGTACTCTAAGCCGAAAGCTAATTGGGATTTTAAGATGCTTGAGATCTCAGGGGTTTTATAAGACTCAAAGACGGCGTCTTGATAGCTTTGAAGATATTTTTTAAAGGGTGTTGGTAAATCTGGTAAATCTGGTAAATAGGTTTCTAGTTTATTTTTTAGGTTGTTAAAAAAAATTTTTAAAACAGCAGTGGAAGGTGAGGAAAACATAAGACACCCGTTGATTTTTTAAACACTCGGGTTTGACTGTAAAAAAATCCAAGGGCTTAAACAAGCGAGATAATTCAATAAGCAGGTGCTAATTCGCAAATAGAAAAAATTTAGTTTTTAAAAATTATTAAAAATTCCTCTTGAAATAAAAACCACTATCCCCAGTTGGTGCGCCGGTGTTTTGGGGGTGGTGAATAGATTGCCCCTCAAGGCTTCCCATTGGTTATTAAAATTTTTTAAAAAATATAAATATTAATTTCGTAATTTATTTTTAGGAGAAGGTTGCATGAATATTCGTCCTTTGCATGATCGTGTTTTAGTCCGCCGTGGTGAAGAAGAAACCATGAGCGCCGGCGGCATTGTGATTCCAGGATCCGCTGCTGAAAAACCATCACGCGGTAAGATTGTCGCTGTGGGTAAAGGCAAAAGAAAAGATTGCGGAGAATTAATTGCTTTAGATATTAAAGTCGGCGATGAAGTTTTATTTGGGAAATATGCAGGCACAGAAGTTAAAGTTAATAATGAAACTTTATTGATGATGCGTGAAGAAGATATTTTGGGTGTGATTGAAAAGTAGTTTTTTAAATTTATTTTTTATTTTTTCATATAAATATTAATTTTTAGGAGTTATTAAAAATGGCTGTAGAAGTGCATTTTTCAGAGAAAGCCCGTCAAGGCATGCAAAGAGGCGTGAATATTTTGGCAGATGCTGTCAAAGTGACTTTGGGTCCTAAGGGTCGCAATGTGGTTTTAGATTCTTCTTTTGGCGCACCCACGGTGACTAAAGATGGTGTATCTGTTGCTAAAAAGATTGAGCTAAAAGATAAGTTTGAAAACATGGGCGCCCAATTAGTCAAAGAAGTTGCGTCCAAAGCTGCCGATGAAGCTGGAGACGGCACAACCACAGCGACTTTAATTACACAAGTGGCTTTTGGTGAAGGATTAAAACTAGTCGCTGCGGGCATGAATCCTATGGATTTAAAACGCGGTATGGATAAAGCAGTCAAAGCCGTTGTCGAATATTTAAAACAAATGTCCGTGCCCTGTAAAGATTCTAAAGCGATTGCGCAAGTGGCGACGATTTCTGCGAATTCTGACGATGCCATTGGTAATTTGATTGCCCAGGCGATGGAAAAAGTCGGTAAAGAGGGTGTTATTACTGTGGAAGACGGCACAGGTTTTGACATGGTCTTAGAAGTGGTTGAAGGCATGCAGTTTGATCGCGGTTATCTCTCACCTTATTTTGCAAATAAACAAGAGACTATGACTACTGAATTTGAAAGCCCTTATATTTTATTAGTGGATAAAAAGATCTCTAATATTCGCGATATGCTGCCTGTTCTAGAAGCGGTTGCTAAATCGGGTCGGCCGCTATTAATTATTGCGGAAGATGTCGAAGGCGAAGCTTTAGCAACATTAGTGGTTAATAATATTCGCGGTATTGTCAAAGTAGCTGCTGTGAAAGCCCCTGGTTTTGGGGATCGTCGTAAAGCCATGTTGGAAGACATTGCTGTATTAACAGGCGGAACAGTGATTTCTGAAGAAGTGGGATTAAGCCTGGAAGGCGCCAATTTAACTCACTTGGGTCAAGCCAAAAGAGTTCAAATTTCTAAAGAAAACTCGACCATTATTGATGGCTTGGGGGATTCTAAAGCTATTCAGGCGCGAGTGGCTCAAATTCGCCAACAAGCAGACGAGTCCAACTCTGATTATGACAAAGAAAAACTACAAGAACGCTTAGCAAAATTAGGCGGCGGCGTGGCTGTTCTTAAAGTCGGTGGTGCGACTGAAACAGAAGTCAAAGAACGCAAAGCCCGTGTTGACGATGCGCTTCACGCAACTCGTGCCGCAGTTGCTGAGGGCGTGGTTCCAGGGGGCGGTGTCGCTTTAGTTCGTGCGATTAAATCCTTAGATAATTTAAGCGTTGATAACGATGATCAAAAACATGGTGTGGCGATTATTCGTCGTGTTCTAGAAGCGCCTTTGCGTCAGATCGTTGCTAATGCAGGCGGAGAGCCTTCAGTCGTTGTCAATAAAGTAGTCTCTGAGAAGGGCAACTTTGGTTTCAACGCAGCGAATGACACTTATGGCGATATGTTTGAAATGGGTATTTTGGATCCAACCAAAGTCACCAGAACGGCTTTACAAAGCGCTATTTCTATTGCGGGTCTCATGATTACAACAGAAGCCATGATTGCTGATGTCAAAGACGATTCTGAAGGCGGTGGCGCTGGTGGAATGGCCGGTGGCATGGGCGGCATGGGTATGCCTGGAATGATGTAGATCGTCTTGTCATTCCCGCGAAAGCGGGAATCTAGGTCTTAATCTAATACCACCTTCGGGTGGTATTTTTTTATGTGTATAATCCGCCCCTTTTTATAATTTATTTTTTTATAATTTTATTATTTTTAATTTAAAAACAGAGAGCATGCTCAATGATCAAGCCCATTACGAAAGCCATTTTTCCAGTTGCAGGTCTAGGCACAAGATTCTTGCCAGCAACCAAAGCCAGCCCGAAAGAAATGCTGACAGTAGTAGACAAACCCTTGATTCAATATGCCGTCGAAGAAGCCGTCGCTGCTGGAATTAAAGAATTAATTTTTGTGACCAGTGGTTCTAAAAGAGCTATCGAAGATCATTTTGATACGAACTATGAGCTGGAAGCTAAGTTAAAAGAAAAGCAGCAGATGGCTTTATTAAAATCTGTTCAGACTATTTTGCCGCCGGATGTTCAGTGCGTGTATGTCCGCCAATCTGAAGCTTTAGGTTTAGGGCATGCGGTTTTATGCGCTGAAAAATTAATCGGCGATGAATATTTTGCGGTTTTATTAGCCGATGATTTAATTCAAACCAGTGGAAATATTCAGCCTTGTTTATCTCAAATGGTCAAAGAGCATCAGAAACATCAGGGCAGTGTTTTAGCAGTTCAAACCGTCAGGCCTTCAGAGACTAATCAATATGGCATTGTGTCTTTGTCTGAATTTGAGAAGCAAAGAATTAGTCAAATTATTGAAAAGCCTTCTCCAGAGAACGCCCCGTCGAATATTGCTGTGGTGGGTAGATATATTTTACATCCAGAGATTTTTAGCTTTTTAAGAAATATCAAAACAGGTTCTGGAGGCGAGATTCAGCTGACCGACGGCATCGCAGAATTATTAAAAATTCACCCAGTCTATGCCACTTTATTCCAGGGGCAGCGTTATGACTGTGGTAATAAAGTGGGGTATCTTCAGGCTAATTTTGAATATGCGATTTCACATCCAGAGTTTGGCCCTGCTTGTTTAAGCTATTTAAAAAAGAGATTAATAGAGCTTGGAGTGGTGAAAGCTTGCTAGAAAGCTTATTTAAAAGGCTTGTTAAATTAAAATGTTCAATCTCCCGGGTATCGGTGAAAAAACTCAAGAAAATTTAAAAAATTTAGGCATAGAAAATTTAAAAGATTTTTTATTTTATTTGCCTAAGGGCTATCAAGATAAAACTAAAATTACGCCTATTAATAATTTAATTCAGGATCAGGCCTGTTTAGTCGATGGCGTGATTTTAGATTCAAGAATTATTCTAGGTCGTCGTCGCATGTTAATTTGCGAAGTCGAAGATGACACGGGAGCTTTATTAACTTTAAGATTTTTTCATTTTAATCAGGCGCAAAAAAATTTTTTTATTAAAAATAAAAGACTCAGGGCTTTCGGCACACCTAAGAGATTTCAATATCATTTTGAGATGATTCATCCGGAATATAAAATTTATGATGTTTCTGATAGGGCGGACACACAGGTCCGCCCCTACATAGCGTTAGATGCTGAGCTCACGCCTATTTATGCTTTACCAGCAGGGATGTTTCAAAATAAATTCAGATCTTGGGTTAAGCAATCTTTTGAGTTAATTAAACCAGAAGAGCTGGAAGAATTATTGCCAGAAGATTTTAAAAAAGAGAGTGGATTTGCCAATCTTGCTAATCTTTATGACGCCTTAAAATTTATTCACCAGCCGCCGGTTGGGACCGAAATTAGTAAAATTATTCAGGGCGAGCATCCCATGATGCTGAGATTAATTATTGAAGAGTTATTGGCGCATAATTTATTTTTATTAAATGCAAAATCAAAAATTAAAAAAGAACAGGCGCCTATTTGTGAATTAAATTTAAAAATTAAAAATGATTTTTTAAAAAATATTTTATTTAAGCCCACTCAAGCCCAAGAAAGAGTGTTATTAGAAATCCTAGAAGACTTAAAACAGCCCCAGCCTATGCTGAGATTATTACAAGGCGATGTGGGCTCTGGAAAAACTTGGGTAGCGGCGCTCACTGCTTTAGCGGTGATTAGCAGCGGCTATCAAGTAGCTTTAATGGCGCCGACTGAGATATTAGCCAAGCAGCATTTTAAAAATTTGTCCCATTGGTTTGGTTTTTTAAATATCAAAGTAGTTTTATTAATTTCTAAACAAACTCAAAAATTAAGATCTGAAATTTATGAGCAAATTAAAAATAATAAAACTAATCATCAGGCCCAGTTAGTTATTGGAACCCAGGCTTTATTTCAAGAGGGCGTAGAGTTTTCTAATTTAGGTTTAGTAGTTGTCGACGAGCAGCATCGCTTTGGCGTTTTACAAAGAAAAGCTTTATTAGAAAAAGGCAGTAATAATCTTAAGCCTCACCAGCTGATTATGACCGCAACGCCCATCCCGAGAACTTTAGCGATGACGGTTTATGCGGATCTTGATGTGTCTATTTTGGATGAGCTGCCGCCGGGTAGAATCCCCATCAAAACCATTTTAATTAATTCAGAAAAACGCGCTGAAATTATTGAGCGAGTATTTCAATATATACAGCAGGGGCACCAGGTTTACTGGGTTTGTACTTTAATAGATGAGTCCGAAATTTTAGAAAGCGAAGCGGCTGTTTTGATTTTTGAATTATTAAAAACAGAGTTAGAGAAATTAAATAAAAAATTAGATTTAGAAATAAAAATAAATTTAATTCATGGGAGATTAAAACCTGCTGAGAAAAATCAAATCATGGAAGAATTTTCTTCTGGAGAGATTAATATTTTAGTCGCAACGACGGTGATAGAAGTCGGTGTAGATGTCCCGAATGCCAGCATGATGGTGATAGAAAATTCTGAAAGATTAGGGCTGTCTCAGCTTCATCAATTAAGAGGCCGTGTTGGACGAGGCAGTACGGCCAGTTACTGTGTTTTGCTCTATCAGCCCCCTTTGTCTCAGACAGCCCGATTAAGACTAGAAGCCATGCGAGAAACCACGGATGGATTTGTCTTAGCTGAAAAAGACCTGGAGTTAAGAGGTCCTGGAGAATTCTTAGGGGTGAAACAAACGGGAGAGATGGTTTTTAAATTTGCGAATTTATCCCGAGACCGTGTTTTTTTACCCAAGATTCATGAGGGGGCTTTATTACTTTGGGCGTCTTATCCAGAACAGGCTGAGAAGTTAATTCAACGTTGGTTAAATCATAAAAGCGACTTGGCAGAGGTTTAAAATTTTTTATAGGCTTGAGTCTGCATCTTGCACTAGTTTTTTTGTCGTAGTCAGCGCTCGTAAAGAATTAACTGTTTAAGAAATTGGGATTACATAGAGCAAGGAACGGGGGCGCTTGATAAGGAGCTGAATCTATGATCTTCCTCCACAGTAATCGGAGGTTTATCAGAAGCTCTGCTGGACAAATGCAACACTGGCGTAGAGCCTCGAGAAACGTCCCTTCCGTAACGGAATGAAAGAAGACAGGCTTTGTCAAAGGTATCTGTAGGCGTTGTGCACGCACAAGGAGGCGCTGGAACGCAACTTAAGCCTAGTGACACAAAGAATAGTGGGCAGCACAAAGTTTTATAGATACTGCAACATTTATCAGCGCACCGTCTCTCGGGAAAAAGCTCATTAAGCGCAAAATCAACAGCATCAGCACAATTTCTACGGCAGTAATCATACTGCGCCCCTTGATCCTTAAATTTTTCTGCAAGCACGCTGGTGAACTCGTCAAAATTTTTATCGCTAAAAAGAGTCTTCTGGCTTAGGCAGGAAGGCCAACAGCCGTAGATCAAATCATATAAGGGATTGCTTATTTCATTAGGATATATTTGAAAAAATTGTGGAACTTTTCCTGTGACACTGGGGGCAGCATGGGCAGCTGGACTATCCGTTATTCTTTCATATTCAATATTGAAAGTTCTTCCCGTTGTAAGATCAGTCGCCATTGCGGCAATATGCTGACAAGTCCAATGAAAAGGACCTGTAGGGTTGACTAATAATACCGTTAGTTTTGTAGCCATAAAGCAATCCAGTAATCCGATAGACAAGACTTTTTATTTTCCCATGAAATTACTAAAAATCGCTAGAAGCTGAATAAAAAAATTATTGACTGACGGGGCAGGTGAAAGCATTGCTGACATCAGTACATGACATGGGTGTAAAAAATAACGGCAAAAACTATTTGTTTATTAGCCAGTGTATTTGCTAAGATTCGCCGGCTTTTTTAATGGCTTTGTTTTTTATTTTTTTAAAATTTATATTTTAAACCTAGTCATTATTTTCCCTTTCGGGCCCATAGCTCAGTTGGTTAGAGCAGAGGACTCATAATCCTTTGGTCCTAGGTTCAAGTCCTAGTGGGCCCACCAGTTTAAACTCCTAACTCGCGGAGATTGCCATGGGCTTTTGGGCACATCACGGCTTATTTTTTATATTCTTTATGTTCTTTTTCCCCAGAATCACCATGTTGATTTCTGGTATCTGTTTTGCCTGGAGTGGTTTTTTATTTTGGCTGGGCTGGCTCTTGGCGCCTAGGTTAACAGTTGCGATTTTAGCCACGACGATTTATTGGCCCACTAATTCTATTTTATGCATCTTTGCTTGGCTTTGGGCTTTAAGTGGAGAGGCGACTGAAAAGAAAGGCGGGATTTATCTCTATAGCCGCTGGATTTAGTTTTTTTAAGGCTGCACGAGCGTGTGTGAGGGTGTGTCAGCGTGTTGCAATTTGAGGCTTGATCCGTATAGTCAGCCGGTCTTCGAGCTAACTCGAGTTAACCAGGAGGGTGGTAGATGTTCGGAATTTTGAAAGCAGCACCGGATCAGGATCGCATTTCGGATGCTCAGGTTATCGACAGTCAATATAAGTACTGGCGTGTTCGGATTCTGTACAGCATGTGGTTGGGCTATGCAATTTTTTATTTTACAAGAAATTGTTTGCAGTATGCTTTGCCTATTATGCAAAAAGACCTGCATTTGGCTTATACCCAAATTGGTTTAATTTTTACTATTTTTAGCATTGTTTATGGCGTTAGTAAGTTTTTTAGTGGTGCTATGGCGGATAGATCAAGCCCGCGATATTTCATGGCTTTTGGTTTAATTATCACTGGTGTTTTAGATATTATTTTCGGCCTGTCTTCGTCTTTGTTTTTATTTGTCAGTGCCTGGTTAATCAATGCATTTTTTCAGGGCTGGGGCTGGCCACCTTGTGCAAGATTATTAACCCATTGGTATTCCCAATCAGAGCGTGGATTCTGGTGGGGCTTATGGAACACTTGCCATAACGTCGGTGGTTTTGCGATTGCTTTAATTGTCCCCATTGCGATTTCTTTATGGAACTGGCGTGCTGGCATGATTATTCCTGGTGTGATTGGAATTTTAATGGGTCTATTTATGATTAATAGACTGCGCGATGTACCCACTAGCATGGGCTTACCGCCGGTCGAAGAATATAAAAATGATTATCCTATTGGTAAAAAAGCGTTCGAAAAATCCAGAACACCGCCGATGATGGAAATTTTAAGAAAATATGTTTTAGCTAATCCCTATATGTGGCTCTTAGGTTTGGCCTATGCCATGGTCTATGTGGTCAGACAAGCTTTTTATACTTGGGGGACGGTTTATTTATTTCAGCATCTTCATTTTTCTTTATTTAATTCTGATTTCGCGGGCGGGCTATTTGAAATTGGTGGTTTATTAGGCTCTTTAGTCGCTGGTATTTTATCCGACCGATTATTTTCTAGCCGCCGTGGTCCCATGAATGTAATTTATTGCTTGGGCATGCTGGCTGTAGTCTTAGTTTTTTGGCTGTTCACGGGGGCCAATTACTTAGCCAACGTCGCCATTATATTTTGCCTAGGATTTGTGGTCTTTGGGCCTCAAATGCTAGTCGGCATGTCGGCCGCTGAGTTATCTCATCGAGAAGCCGCTGGTGCATCAACAGGGTTCGCGGCGCTTTTTGCTTACTTAGGCGCAGGGTTGGCGGGCTATCCTTTAGGGGTGGTTTTAACTTATTGGGGCTGGTCTGGGTTTTTTATTATTCTGGCCATTTGTAGTTCGATTGCGACGATCTTATTGGCTTTTACCTGGCATGCGAAGTCTCATCCGAAACTAAGAGATGAAATTCAGTTGGAAGAGGCCATTAATTAATGATTCTTGCGAAAGCTAAGCAGGCTAAATACTTTTCGCCAAAATGATTTTTGTTATTTCTGCGAAAGATGTATAATCTATTCATCTTTCGCAATAATGATTTTTTTCATGAAAAAGCCAGTAGTAGAGCCATTAGTGTCTTCAGAGTTTTCTTTTATTGGTCGTAAGCCAGAGCTTCAGCGGTTTCAGCAATTAAAAGTTAAAAATAAGGCTTCTTTAGTTATTGTTCGAGGGCGTCGTCGGATTGGAAAAAGTCGTTTTATCGAAGAAGCAGCCAAAAAAGATTTGTTTTTTAAATTTGCGGGCTTGGCTCCAGATGAAAAAGTAACAGCAGAAGATCAACGTAAAAACTTTGCTTTTGCGCTAATAAAACATTTTCAAGTGCCCTTACCAGATAGCTCTGATTGGAATCATTTATTTTTTAATTTAACTCACTGTATTTCTCAAAATTTGGCTGAAAATACAGCTGGAAAAAAAAACAAAAAAATAATTATTTTGCTAGATGAAATTTCTTGGATGGCTCAAGATGACCCTACTTTTTTACCTAAATTAAAAAACAGCTGGGATGATGACTTAAGTAAAATTCCAGGATTGATTTTAGTTTTATGTGGCTCTGTCTCCTCTTGGATTGAAAAAAATATCTTGAGTAGTACAGGTTTTCTGGGGCGTATTCACGAAACGCTGTGTCTTGAAGAATTGTCCTTGGAAGAGTCTTTATTGCTTTTATCTCAACAAGGCTTTGAAGGATCTTCTTTTGAAAAACTGATGGTCTTATCTGTCACCGGCGGGGTTCCCTGGTACCTAGAACAATTTATAAAAGGCTTGAATGCCTCTGCGCATTTAAGGCATTTGTGTTTTAGTTCGGGGGGCTTGTTTGTTCTGGAGTTTGAACGTCTTTTTCATGACTTATTTGGAAAACGTGCGCAGCTTTATGCGACCCTAGTCCAGGCTTTGATTAATGGCCCTAAAACTTATCAAGGATTAAGTGAAGAAACAGGGTATCCATCCAGTGGTGCGCTTAGCGAATATTTAGATGACTTGGTGATTTCAGGATTTTTGCGTAAAGAAAATAGTTGGGCTATTCAAACAGGCGTAGAAAAATCAATTGTCCAATATCGATTGAAAGATAATTATTTAAGATTTTATTTTAAGCTCATTCGACCTCAGCTCAATGCCATTAAAAATAATCGGATGACTAATCAAGTTATTTTAGATTTAAAGGGTTTTTCAACTTTTTTGGGTTTTCAATTTGAAAATATTGTTTTAAATAATCGCTCACTGATTTTTAAAGCCTTGGGGCTTAAACCTGAAGAAATTTTAATGGACAATCCGTTTTTACAGAGAGCGACGAAGATTCAGGAAGGCTGTCAAATAGACTGGTTAATTCAAACTAGAACACAGGCCCTCTATGTGTGTGAAATGAAAGTGACGCGATCTAGTATTTCTAGTTCTGTGATGACTGAAGTTAAAGAAAAAATACGCAAATTAAAAACTCCAAAAGGCGTGTCCTGTATGGCTGTTTTGATTCATTTCGGAGAAATTCCAGAACTGATAAAAGATGAGGGGTATTTTTATCAATGTATTAATTTCGAAGATTATTTTTATTAATTATTTTTATTAATTATTTTCTTCAGCCCGCTCAAATATTTCTAATAATAAATTAATTATTTCTTTATTATCTTTAATATTTTTAGAATTAATCCCCAGCTCGCCCAAAGATTTTTTAAAAAATTTAGATTTAGGCTGGCCATGGTACAAGCCCAGCATATGTCTAGTAATGCTGTGAAGCCGCGTGCCTTGGTCTAGCTCTTGGGAAATACAATTTTGCATATTTTTAAATATTTCTAGGCGAGAGATTTTTAAATTATTTTTAAAAACTTCTTGGTCTAGCTCTGCTAATAAATAGGGATTGTGATACGCCGCTCGGCCGATCATTACGCCGTCTGTGTTATTTAAATGCTGATTAATTTCTAAAATATTTTGAACGCCGCCGTTAATTATTATTAAACAATCTGGGAAGTCTTTTTTTAATTGATATACCCGGGAATAATCCAGTGGGGGAATTTCTCTATTTTCTTTAGGGCTTAAACCAGACAGCCAGCCTTTGCGAGCATGGATAATAAATTCTCGGCAAGGGGTTTTGGTTTGAATTAAATTAATAAAATTATTTAAATATTCATAGCTATCTAGGTTATCCACGCCTGTTCTAGTTTTGGCTGTAATTAAAATATTTTTATTTAATTTTTGATTTAATTTTTGATCAGACACAGCTTGAGCCATCGCATTCAGGCAGTCTACAACGCGTTCTGGATCTTTCATGAGACACAAGCCAAAAGCGCCTGATTGGACCCGATCTGACGGACAGCCGATATTTAAATTAATTTCATCATATTTAAATTCATGATCCAGGGTGATGGTCACTGCTTTATATAAATTCTCTGGGTTGGATCCGCCTAATTGCAAAGCCACGGGATGCTCAGAAAGATCATATTTTAATAAGCGTTCTGGATCGCCATGAATCAAAGCCTGATCCGTGATCATCTCGGTGTAGAGCCAAATATTTTTAGATAAAATTCTATGAAAATAGCGGCAGTGTCTGTCCGTCCAATCCATCATGGGGGCCACTGAAATTTTGGGTGTCTGATTAAGCATTTTGATTTAAACCCATAAGGCAATAAGGCCCATAAAAGCAAAGCCTAAAATTAAAAATAATAAATAAGCCAAAGAAATTTTACGCGTATTTGCCAGTTCACCATCAATAGTATGAACGCCATGACTCGTCCCTAGATAAATAAAAGTGCCGGCAGCCAGGGCATTAAAAATAGGCTCCAAGAGGGGATTAGATTTTAAATAATGGGAAATTTCAGCGCCGAGATAAATGCCCAGAGGGGTCATTAGAGCAAAAATTAAAAATAAAAATAATCGGGGTTTTAAGCCATAAATGCTTTGATTAATTTGAATAGATAAAGCAAAACCTGCCGCCCATTTGTGCGCCATAATGGCTACGAAAATAATGCCAAGCATCAGTAAATTATCAGATAAGCCGAGTGCCGCGCCTTCTAATAAAGAGTGGATGGACAGCATGAGGGTTCCCAGCAAAGCACATAATTTTCCGGGATGTAAATTTAAAGTGAAAGACTCGAAAGATTTTAATAATAAAAAAGTCATGCCCGCTAATAAAAAAGCCCAAGGATAGGAATAACCCAAGTGATTAAATTGATCCGAAGAATCTGCCAACAGATGAATTAATCCTGCGCCTAAGAAAATCCCCTGAGCAAAGGCGGTTGCCAGGGGGATATTTAAATAACTCGATTTTTTTCGAAGATAAAACGGATAGGCGCCAGCGATCAGCGTCAGTATTAAAATAAAAAAAATACTGAATAATTTAACTTGAAATAAATCCAGTAAATTTAATATTTTTGATAAATTTGATAAAAACATCAGCGCTCAAAACCTAGCTAGGAGACTGGTAGACAAGGGTTAAATTTTCTAAAGGGCTCGCGCTGAAAATAAAATCGCAGTAATGCGTGCCGGTGTTGGCACATGTTTTTTGAATGGGGAGAGGGCTAAATAAAAGATCAGGGGCTGCCGATCCTGTGACTTGAACCATGGGGGTTTCTAAATCAGAAATGCTAAAAATAGCGGGGGAAGAATGGGGGATGGTGACATAGCCGCAGCTTGCGCCATTGCCTTGTTGAACTTCTGCGACTTGATTGGGTGAAATGCTATCAGGGCAAGCTGGAGCGCTGGGGTAAACCGACACGCGATAGAGCGTTTGATTGGATTCGTTATCAATGAGTATGGGCCAAACAGTATTGCTAGAGCGATCGAGGGCGAATGCCGTTGTGATAGACAATAAAAAAAGACAGATCAGTGCTAAATATTTTTTCATGAAAATGGCCTCTTAAGATCAATGGGGTGGCCACTTTACTGTTTTTTAGGCGTGAAATCATTAGCTGGATTAGTCGCTGGATTAATCCAGTTATTCGTCGGCGCAAATTAAATCTTTTTAACTAAGATGCCCCGTCTTTTTTATTTTTACTTTTATTTTTTTAGGGGATTTTTGATGCGTTGTGTCAATAAAAAATTAAATTTAAAACCACTGGTTTCGCTGATTGGTTTAGCCTTGTTTTCAAGCTTGCTTACGAGCCCTTACTCTCAGGCTTATGCCAGTACAACTTACACCGCTGTGCCCACGGTGCCATCGATGACGGGTTATTTCCCAGTTGAAATTCAAAATAATATTGGCTCGGGTGCGAAAGATCATGGGGTTAAAGATGTCTATGTTTTATTCACTGGCGAGCAACCGACGGGCAATAATCCTCAATGTCTCATGAGTCTTGCCAAGACTACGGTCACGGGTTACAACGCCTGGATTGCCACTTGTAATAATTTAACACTGAGTACACAAGCGGCCGATTATGCGCAGGCCATGAGCAAGTTACAGCCAAATTCCAACCCTGTTTTAATTTATATTCCCCAGGTGATTAGCGGTCGGACTTTCGTGTCTTTGAATCATCCTTTGGATATTCCCATGACGCGGGCAGCCAATGGCACTGTGTCTATCCAAGCGCCCAGCTTAGGAGATAGCACGGACGGCAATTATTATTTAATTTATGACAAGTTTGAGTACACCTATGATTTAAACAATATCTTTTGGCTAGATGTGACCTCAGTCGATGCTTTTGGGTTACCCATTGGGATTTCTTACACCACGGATGCTGCAAGTAATACCACAGAATTTGGGGGCTATATCAGCGCTGATACGCCACAGGGTCAGACGCGAGGCTCTGTGATTGTCGGGGTCAAGAATTATTTAATTACCAATGGCAATTCAGACTGGTTAAGTCTTGTTGAGGGGGCTTATAGCAATGGTTATAACGCCATTACCAGAATCGACGCGCCGAATACCTCGCCGAGTTTTAATCCTAATTATCTTACAGCGACGACTGGGTTTAATTATTTAAATACGTTGATTAATTATTATTCAAATTCAGCCAATGCCATGACGGTCGATGCTTCAGAAGTCGATCACTCGAAATATCCTGAATATGATGCTTTAAATGACGGTGGTAAGAATAAAGATCCGGGGGCGTATCTATTTGTCGGGACAGTGTCTAACGGCCAATGGGTTTTTACTAATAATGCGAATGTCCAATATCCCCAAGATAAGATGAGCTTGAGTATTAATTTAAACCAGGCGACATCGGGCGATTTTTTTGGTCCAGGTCAGGCGCCGTTTGATACGCCCAATGGGACGGTTCGTAGTGTGATTGTGAAATATCTGACTGCGGCTTTTTCAGTGGGTGGTTTGCCTTTGGAGTTTCCAGGAAATCTCAATGAAAATTATTTTGCGACCAGTAAAGCTGATAATAATTACTATCGAATGAACACGATTTTACAGGCCGCGCCTTATTATGCTTATGGCAAAACTAAGCCTTACTCCGGTGGCCCTTGGTATGATTTATATGCAGAGGCGATTCACAATACGGCAGAAAGTCCTGTTTATGCTTTTGCCTTCGATGACGTATTAAAACAAGACGGGACTTTCTCTATTCCCAATACGATTCCTGATCAAACCCCTGGAACACCTGAGCAACCGGCGGTGATTACTTTAGGTTCAGTGGGTGATTTACATGTGCCCTCGCCAGGGCCTAATTATCATGAACATCCCAATGCCAATGACATTGCGCCGATTACTAATGTTCAAGAGACCGGTTTTAACTGCTCAGGAGGCTCTTGTACTTTAAGCGCCAGCTGGACTAATCCGCCGATTCAAGATGCGAATGTAAAATATTTTATTCTCCCAGCCGCCAATCAAATTCCCAGTAATCTTGTGTTGCCGAGTGAAACTTTAGTAGACAACACTCAAAACTCTCAGACAGTGACTTTTGTAGATAACAGTGCGCCTAGTAAAATTTCTTATGTGACGGTTTTTGCCTGTATTCCATCGGATGAAATTAAAGCCTCTGGCTATGACTGCCCGAGTGTGGGTAATAAATATACGTTTGGAAATTTGGTCCCCAGTGTGTCGTCACCCACGAAGGGCATGAATTTAATTCCTGTGACTGGGGCAATTTCTAATCCTGGTTTCACCTGCGGTTCAAGTAGCTGTACTTTGACCGCCAGCTGGACCAATCCTGTGAATCCTCCAGGCACGCAGTATTACATTCTTCCGTCGATGGTTAATTTAAACCAATACGTTCCCATTTCTGATGTCTTACCAGGTCCTGGTGGTGGCCAGGTCTTTACAAGCAGCAATACTAGTACTCTAACCTTGCCTTTTGTGAAAAATCCGCAGCAAGTGCTAGTCAACCCTGTGCCGAATCCAGCCCTGGTTAGCATTCAGATCATGGCCTGTATCAATGACCCCGCGTATGGAAAATCTTGCCCGAGTTCGCCTAATTATATTCAGGCAACGTCGGCTGGTTCAGCCGTGACGCCTGTGAATTAATTTAGGAGCCCGTGAGATAACCATTGCTGCTTTCTAAGACACCGCTGGAACCGTTTTGAGTGATGCTTGAAACGGTTCCTAGGGTTTGAATACTGGGTTTTTGATAAATTAATTTTTCAGAAACATTTAAATCATCTTGGGTGTTGGGCTGACTTTCTAACAAGGCAGTATTTTTGATATTGGGAAGCATGTTGAGTATCCATCTTGATATTGGTGTGAGCTATATAAGCAGAGACGAGAAATAATTACGAGGCCGCCCAAGTCCAGTTTTGGTCAGTAGTCCAGCCACAGGTGTCGCCGCTGCATATTAAATCGCCCTGCCCGCCATTGGCGCAGAATGGGAGGCCAACATCACTGTTTTCATATTGCAGCTGATAGAGATCGTCAGAAGTTGGGCTCCAAGAACGGCATGAGTCAAAGAGAGAAATATTTGAGAGATCCGTCGTTGAGTAGGTATGGCCATGCACTAACGTGACTTCAGATCCACCGTCCATAGGGCACGAGCCGATAAGTTGGCCACCGCACCCGCCGTCCTGGCTGGTATAGGTCGTTACCACAATGGAATCGACTGTGAGGTCCCCATCGTCGTTAGGCACGGTGAGTCTTAATTGACCTGTAGCGCCCCCTAATAAACCAAAGCCTGCTGGGTGCAAATAGGATAAAACACCCATGCGCGATGTTGTTTGATCCGCCAGTGCATGGCTTGCTAAACACGCTAAAAAAACAGAACAGGCGATACGTTTATTCATAAGGATTTTCTTTTGGGTAATTTGAGAGCCGCGGATTTAAGCATAAAGAAAATTCTGTAACAAACGCGAGATCTTGAAATATTGAAAGTAAACTTTTCTTGATCAACTAGCAGTAGCAAGGGCTAGCCCAGCCCAGGGCTGTACTTCTTTCTTAATAATTTTAGAGAGCTCAATGTGGGCACAGAGCCCATCATAATTGGCTTGCATGTTGATCCAGAAGTCCTCGGACATATTAAAAAAAGCAGACAGTCTTAATGCCGTATCCGCTGAAATAGAGCTCTTGCCTGTAACAATCGTATGAATGCGTTTTGCTGGGACATTAATATCTTTCGCAAGGCGGTATTGACTGATGAATAGGGGTTCTAAAAATTCTTTTAATAAAGTCACGCCTGGGTGGGTAGGTTGTATTCTTTTCATGTTGTCTTTCCTTATTTTTTAATTCAAAAAAATAATTATTCCACAATTATCCTCAACGCAAAAACCAAATTCTGTTACAGAGGGAAATTGTGCCACAGGTTGTGGCAAATTCTGACCGGATTTGCCTCCAGCCCCAACATCATGCAAAGTGCGCCGCTCGCCAGGGGTGCGTTAAATTTAAAAACGCTGAGAAAATAATAAAAATTATTTAACCCTTCGAACCTGAACTAAGTCGTATTAGCGTAGGAAGAGCAGCATGAGTTTTTTAAATTTTTTAGATTTAAATTTAATCGGCCAGGTCAGCTTAGATATTTCTACTGGCGCCTATTTAATCTGGTTTCTTCCCCAATTATTTTTAAATTTTAAACGCCATAGCACCCACGGTTTAAGTTTATCCATGCATGGTTTGCTCTGTGTGGGTTATTTATGTGATTTGATTTATGGCTTTGGCTTAGGCATGCAGTGGCAATATCGGTTAATCACTGGAATTGGCTTAATGAGTTTATGTATTCAGAACTATCAGTTTTTAAAATATGGAATTTTAAAAGAGGGTAATCATGAGAAATCTAGAATTAAAAATATTTATTTTATTTTTTTAAATTTAATATTTTTAAGTTTAATTATTTTCGCCCTGCATATTTTGATTTTTTCTAAGTCTGCTCACAGTTTTTATCCCCGATCTTTTTATGATGACTTAGGCATGGTGGCTAATATCTGCTGGTTTACGTACATGATTCCCCAGATTATTAAAAACTATTTTTCTAAATCGACCCTAGGCTTAAGCCCTTATTTTGTGTTAATCGCCTTGTTTTTAAATCTCTGTGATAGCACATCGGCTTGGGCCTTAGATTGGGATTATCCCAGTAAAATCGGCCCTATGACGGCTTTTGCTAAAAATTTAATTTTAATTTTTCAGGTGGGTTACTATGCAAAATTTTATAAAAAATAATTTAAATTTTTTAAATCAAGATTGGCTAGTGATTGCGGACGGTGAGGCTTTATCTAAAAATAAATTAGAAAAATTAAGTTTAAATAGAAAAATTTTAGTGCTAGACGGCGCTTATAAAATAATTAAAAAATATGGCTGGAGTTCTGAGTATTTTGATTTTTTATTAGGTGATTTTGACTCTGTAGATTTACTGGATTTAGAAAATTTAAAAATTAATCATCCAGAAAAAATAATTCACACACCAGATCAAGATAAAACTGATTTAGATAAGGGTCTGGAGTTTTTTTTTAACTTTAAGCCTAGAAGTATTTTAATCACCGGAGCGCTGGGCTTAAGGCTCCAGCATGGTTTGTATAATTTAAGGATATTAAAAAAATATTTTAATTATTTAAACCAGGGCGTTGAATTAAGTCTGGTCTCAGAGCGAGAGCAAATTAATTATTATGAAAATAGAGAAATAATTATTACTGGAGAGGTGGGTCAAAGTATTGGAATTCTCGGTTTTCCCAAGGGTGTAGTGAGCAGTGATGGATTGAAATACGAGCTGGAAAATTATGAGTTAAATTTCGAGAAAAATAATAGTGTTTGTAATCGTTTTTTAAAAAACAAAATTAAATTAAAAATGACTGGGTCAGTGCTAGTTATTTTAGAATTTGAAGATGAAGAGAGCTAAAAGATGAAACTAGGATTAGTTGGAGAAAATATTAGCCAGAGCCATTCGCCCAGGATTCATAGTGAATTTGCAAAGTGTTTAGGGCTAGAAAATTTTTTATATAGCCTGCAAGCAGTAAGTGAAAATTTAAGTTTTGAAGAAAAAATTTTGGAATTAAAAAATAAAAATTTTCTGGGTTGTAATATCACGGTGCCTTATAAAACGCTGGCGTTTGAGTTAGCGGATGAGTGCAGTGAAAGTGTTAAAAAATCAGGGGCAGCGAATGTTTTTAAATTTAATAAAAATGGAAAAATCTTTGCGGATAATACTGATGGGATTGGTTTATTAAGGGATTTGAAAAGTAATTTAAATTTTGAAGTAAAGAATAAAATAATTTTAATCTGCGGGGCGGGTGGGGCTGTTAGAGGGATCTTGGGAAGTTTAATAAAAGAGATGGGAAGAGAAGGCTTAATTATTATTGCGAATAGAAGTGTTGAAAAAGCCCAAGAGTTGGTGAAAATTTTTAAGAAAGATTTTGAAAATATGAGCGCTGTTGGTTATGAAAGTTTAAATAGTCTTGAGTATAAAAATTTAAGTTTTGATTTAGTGATTGATGGAAGTTCTCTGAGAGATAAGAAATTACCCCTTCCAGAAAATTTAAAATTAAGCCAAGACAGTCTGGTTTATGACTTGAAATATTTGGGAGCTGGAGAGAGTGATTTAGAAACTAGTTTTATGCGCTGGGGAAAAGCCAAAAATGCTGGAAAAGTATCTGACGGATTAGGCATGTTAGTCGAGCAGGCTGCGGAGTCTTTTAGAATTTGGACGGGCTTGATGCCGGAGACGAAATTAGTGATTGAGAGTTTAAGAAGTGATTTGAAGGAATAATCTGATCGACTCATGAATCAATGTTTAGTAAATTTAGTGCTTATTTTATTGATAAATTCTTTTAATAAGTTGGAGGTTTCTAAACATGAGTCAGGGCATAGATCAAAATACAAATCAGAATGGAGAATTTTTTCTTTATCAAACAGAGGATGGCTTGAGCCGTGTTGAAGTAAAAATAGTCGATGAGACAGTTTGGTTGTCTCAGGCTCAAATGGCAGAGCTTTTTCAAAAAGATAAACGAACAGTGTCTGAACATATTCGTAATATTTTTTCTGAGGGTGAATTAGATGAGAATTCAGTCGTCCGGAAATTCCGGATAACTGCCTCTGATGCTAAAGAATATTTAACAAATTATTACAATTTGGATGTCTATAGTGGACCCGGTTTTTAAGACAGCAGTTTAAGGTGCATACTGACTCGAACATGGAGCACCCAATGACAGAAATTAAGAAGCGCAAAATATACAGCGCTGAATTCAAAGCTAAGGTCGGCCTTGAGGCTTTGAAAGAACAAAAAACA
>CAMCUU010000010.1 GCA_945879065.1 Francisella tularensis subsp. holarctica | reverse complement strand
CAAATTTAAAATCTGCTCAGGAGCTATTTCATGTCGCTAAATCCAGAGATAAACCAGGACCAAAATTGGGCCCAAAATTCAGCCAAAAATTTATTAAAAAAAGACGCGCTTTATTACCATGAGTTTCCCACTCCTGGAAAAATTTCTGTGGAAATTACTAAGCCCACGGCCACTCAAAGAGATCTCGCTTTAGCTTATTCTCCTGGCGTTGCAGAGCCAGTGAAAGAAATTGCAGCGAATCCAGAAGCGGCTTATCAATATACCAGCAAGGGTAATTTAGTCGGGGTGATTTCTAATGGAACGGCCATTTTGGGCTTAGGTAATTTAGGCGCTTTAGCCTCTAAACCAGTGATGGAAGGCAAGGCTGTTTTATTCAAACGCTTTGGTGGAATCGATGCCATTGATATTGAAGTCGATGAGCAAGATGCCGCGTCGTTTATCAGAACTGTCAAAGCCATTGCGCCGACTTTCGGGGGAATTAATCTGGAAGATATTAAAGCACCTGAGTGTTTCCAGATTGAATATGAATTAAGACGCGCTTTAGATATTCCTGTTTTTCATGATGATCAGCACGGAACGGCGATTATTGTCGCCGCGGCTTTAAGCAATGCTTTAGAGATTCAAGAAAAAACTTTATCCCAGGTCAAAATTGTCTGCGTGGGTGCAGGGGCTGCTGGAATTGCCTGTATGGAATTATTAATTCGTATGGGTGCGGCAAAAGAAAATATCTTGATGCTGGACTCTCAGGGTGTTATTCACACAGAGCGACATGGTTTAGGGCCCTATAAATTTGCCTTTGCGCAACATACTTCTAAGAGAGATTTAACAGACGCTATTAAAGATGCCGATGTGTTTGTAGGCGTGTCAGGGCCAGATGTTCTAACCGTTGAGCAGTTAAAATTAATGGCACCCAAACCCATTGTTTTTGCTTTATCTAATCCAGATCCTGAAATTAACCCAGATTTAGCGAGAGCAGCTCGAGATGATTTAATTATTGCGACGGGAAGATCTGATTTTCCTAACCAAGTTAATAATGTTTTATGTTTTCCCTATATTTTTAGAGCTGCTTTAGATGTTCGAGCTAGAGTTATTACTGTTTCGATGACCATTGCGGCGGCTAAAGCTATTGCGGCTTTAGCGAAAGAGCCCATTCCTGAAGAAATTAAAAATTTATATCCTGCTGAAAAAAATATGCAATTTGGCCGTGAATATTTAATTCCAAAACCCATGGATCCTAGACTTCGTGAACGTGTTGCACCGGCTGTGGCGCGTGCTGCCATTGAGGCGAATGTCGCTAAATTGCCCTACCCAAAACATTACCCTGTTGAATAAATAGATTATTAAATTAAATAAATAATTAAATTAAATAAATTAGGAATAAGAAAAAATGACAAGACGCAAAATAGCTTTGATTGGCGCTGGTAATATCGGCGGAACTTTGGCCCATTTAGCCTTATTAAAAAAATTAGGTGATGTGGTTTTATTTGATATTGCAGAAGGCGTACCTCAGGGCAAAGCTTTGGATTTAGCCCAATGCGGGCCTGTTGAAAATTTTGATGCCAAAATTTTAGGGACTAATAATTACGCTGATATTCAAGATGCCGATGTCGTCATTGTGACGGCAGGCGTTGCAAGAAAACCCGGCATGAGTCGTGATGATTTGCTGGGGATCAACGCCAAAGTCATGAAAGCCGTTGGTGCGGGGATTAAACAATATTGTCCAAACGCTTTTGTTATTTGCATCACTAATCCCTTAGATATTATGGTCAGACTATTACATGACTTTTCAGGCGTTCCCGATCATAAAATAGTCGGCATGGCCGGTGTTTTAGACTCTGCAAGATTTAGAACTTTTCTAGCCTGGGAATTCAATGTCTCTGTCTCACAAGTTCAGGCTTATGTGGTCGGTGGTCATGGGGATTCCATGGTGCCTTTAACCCAAATGAGCAACATTGCGGGTGAAAGCTTAGATAGCTTGGTTAAATCTGGAAAAATCACTCAAGCGCGTTTGGATCAAATCGTTGATAGGACCCGCAAAGGCGGTGGTGAAATTGTAAATTTATTAAAAACAGGCTCTGCGTTTTATGCCCCAGCGACTTCTGCAATTTCCATGGCGGAGTCTTATTTATTAGACAAGAAAAATATTCTGCCCTGTGCCGTGAAATTAAAACCCGGTCAATATGGCGTTGATGAAGCTTTATTTGTCGGGGTTCCAGCAAAGATTGGCAAAAATGGTATTGAAGCCGTGATTGAAGTGAATTTAAATCAAGCAGAAAAAGCCAATCTCCAGGTGTCTATCGATGCAGTGAAAGAATTAAACGCTGCGGCTGATCAGTTAAATTTGAGTGAATAAGTGAATAAGTGAATAAATATCTTGGACTCTCCTGATTTAATTAATTTAAAAAATAAAAAAATTAAAAAATTAAAAATTCTTGAAACAGACAGGCGTCTTTCAGACTCTTGTCTGTGGGACGCAGAGAAAAATTATTATTTAAATAAAGGTATGGAGGCTTGGAATGGCCAAGTGCCTTTTTTTATTACGTCGAATGTTTTCTTTGCGCAAGAATCCGCGAGAGTCTTAGCCGCTTATTGCCGAGATTTATTAAAAAATAAAAAACTAAATTTAAATCAGCCAATTTATATCTTAGAACTCGGTGCGGGGACGGGGCAATTTAGTTTTTATTGCTTTCAAGAATTATTAAAACTCTGGGATGAGTTAGATTTAAGCCCTTTAAATTTTATTTATTTAGTAACGGATTTAAGCCCAGAAAATATTCACTTTTGTGAGTCGCATAGTAATTTTAAAGATTTTAAAGATGTTAAAAATTTTAAAAAAAATAAAATTAAATCTGGGGAAATTAAATTTCTAGTTTTAGATACCGATGATTTAAGTCCTTTAGATTTTTTAAAATCTAATCCAAACCCGGTGTTAACGATTGCGAATTATTTATTTGATTCTTTAAAGCAAGATGCGTTTTTCGTGAGTGAGGGAAGGATCCACGAGTCTTTATTGACGCTGGAGATGCCAGAAGAATATTTAGAAAAATATGAAAATAATTTAGACCAACTCCAACCCAGTTTTCATCACTGTCTTTTAAGCCCTGGAGATTATTACGCTAAGCCTAGTTACGATTTTATTTTAGAAACTTATCAGGCCCAGCTTCATGAAGGTAGTTTTTTAATTCCTATTGGTGCGCTGGATTTGCTTTCTTATCTTTTAGACTTAACACAGGGGAAATTATTATTGCTGGCGACAGATAAAGGCTATGCCAGTGTGGGTGATTTCGAAGGAGAAGAAGAACCCAGTTTGGTTTTTCATGGGTCTTTTTCTTTCGGAGTGAATTTCCATGCTCTGGGGCTTTTTGCTGAAAAATCAGGCGGAAAAATGCTGGAGATCCCCATGGGCGAGGGAATTAAATCTTCGGTGATCTTGTGGGAAAAAAATAATTTAAATAATTTAAATTTAAACCAAAATTTAAACCAAAATTTAAACCAAGTATTAAATCATCAAATACAAGAATTAACTTTGGCGGATTTTTTTAATTTCTATCAGCAGTTTAAAAACTCAGGAAAATTATCCATCGAATTATTATTGTCTTTTATGCGCTGGTCTCGCTGGGATCCTTATATTTTTTCGCAGTTTTCTCAGAAGATTTTAAAAAGTTTAAATCACTCTAGTGCCAATATTATTACCGGATTTATTCAGGGTATAGATAATTTATTAGCCCATATGTACGAATTACCTTATGGCGAGGATTTATATAGCCCTATTGCCATCCTGTTTCATACTTTGCATTTTTATGAACGGGCTTTAGAGATTTATAAAATTTCAGAAAATAAAGCTGTATTAAACATTAGGTTAAATACAGCTATCTCCCAATCTCATCGCTTTATGAATTTATTTAATCAGGGGCTGTGTTATGCCCAGTTGGGTGATCAAAAATCCGCTCAAGATTATTTTCAAAAAGCCAAAGAGTTTGCAAATCCAGAAGATTTAAAACGCCTGGAGAAATGGCTGGATTAGGTTTTAAAAAATTAAAAATTAAAAAATCTAGTTTCTAGCTTCTTAGCTTGGCAAGATGATTTTTTTAATTATTAGAAGTTTTGATCAATGGCTGATACTGATGGTACTTTTGTAGAAAATTTGGTCAACAGTTTTGCCGGTCGTCGCAGGTCTTTTGCGAGTAATTCTTTGTGGGCAGCCTGTCCGAGTCCTCGAGCGGTGTGGGATGATTTTATTAATATAACTGAGTTAAAAGTTATAAAAGCCAGTTATGGTTTTGTTTTATCTCAATGGTGTGTCGAAGGCGCTGCTATTTTTCAAGGCGCTTTACTTTCAAGAATTAATAAGTCTTCAGCGATTGCAGCGGCCATGATCACGCCGTTTAACTATGGCGCCATGACGATTGGGGCAGGAGCGATGCGCGCTGCTCAGAATTTTTTTAAATCAGAAGATAAGAGCACCTATTTGAAATCAGCGGAGCTAGGGCGTCGCTGGAGAAGTGCTTTAATTTATGGGGTTTTGGTGGGTTTGTTTGGCATCATGCCGGCTTTTTTAGCGACGCCTTATTTATTTTTAATTCCTGATTTTTTAAAAAATTGGGGAGCCGTGAGCGCCGTGGCCAGTGTCCGCTTAGCCTTTAATTATAATTTAGTCGCCATGATTTCTGCGCCTTTTCGCATGATGCGTTCCGTGGACCGGCAGTTATTTATTGCAGCTGGAAAAAATAATCTGATGCTGGGTTTAGGCTTAGTGCAGGCTTTAGTGATCGCGGGGGTTTCTTATGGTTTATTTAAGTTAAAACCTAGCACCCAAAGCATTGCGGCCGGGGGTATTATTGGATCGGTGGTTGGCTGTCTAGCCAGTAATTTTTATTTATATTCCCGATCAAAATCAGTTCGTATTCACCTGGAATGCAATGTCCTGTTGGATGAGGATGGCCGTCCGAATAATGGTTATGGGGCAGTTGATGGTCTTCCAGATCTATCGGATATTGTTACCCCCATTCTTGATAAATCGACCTCTCCAGCTGCTCTGGAAATCAGGTATTGGAATCTATTCAGTCGGGAGCTCGCCTCTTGGAAAGACTTTAAGATATTACTATCCCAGGGGACTTTTAATGCCTTGAGTGCTTCGGCTGAGATTTTTTCTAACTTAGCCTTAATGGCCATGATGGCGCGTTTAGGCTCAACGGCTTTTATTGCCAATAATATTGCCAGTCAACTTATTCAGCCTTTTATTTTACTGTCTTACAGCATGGGTGTGGGCTTACAAAAAATAGCGACACCCGATCAGAAGACTTGTTTAATCCGTGCCAGTGTGATTTTAGCGCTCGGGGTTTCTGCTTTAAGTGCGGTCGTCAGCACTTATGGATTTGGAGAGAAATTAATTAATGGCTTTATTAATATTCATGATCCCGCTAATCAAGAATTATTTGAATTAACTAAAAAATTCTTATTTCAATATGTGTTTTTTAGTTTTGGGGATTATTTAAGAAATATTGCTTCTGGAATTAACCAGGCGGATCAAGCAACGAAGTACATCATGGCGGTGACTATCTGTTGCCGAGGGATTATTGCGACGGGTTTATCAGCTTATTTTGGATTTTATTCGCCTTCTTATTTTCCAGCGTTTTTACGGGGGGCAGCGGGTGTTATCTCTGGGCATTTGATGGCTGTGGGATTAGGCGCTCTCGCGCAACTGGCTAGACCCGTATTTTTATCTTGCTCGCCTTGGGTGAGTTCTTTGATAAAAGAGAGAAAGCAGAGAAAGAAAAAAGCTTTGTGGGTCACTGGCCAAGCAGCTCGCCCAGGGGCAGTAGCAAATGGAAGCGAAGGGGGATTGTCTGTTCCCTATGTTACAGATGTTCGATAAGGTCGCGCGAAATTAAGTCCTGTTATTTCTTGCCTACTTTTTTCTCTTGGCCCTTGAGTAATCTTTTAATATTGTCTTGATGTCTGAAAATCACCAAAAGCGACATGAGCAAAATAATTAAGCTGACTAGTTTAGGCTCAGTGAAATAAGCAATAAGAGGCACAGCGATACAGGCTATGAGGGCTGACAAAGAAGAGATTCGCAAGAAAGCGAGCATGAATACCCAGATCCAAATAAAGCAGCCGCCTAGAACAGGCGAGATCGCTAAGAGGCTTCCGATCATAGTCGCTACGCCTTTGCCGCCTTTGAATTTAAAAAACAAGGGAAAAATATGTCCAATGACGGCGAATAAACCTACTAAGGCAAGAACAAGGGGGCCTTGGTTTAAATATCGCGCGATTAAAACAATAACTAAGCCTTTGAGGGCATCAAAAATCAAAGTTAAAGCAGCGGCTATTTTTCCCTTAGAGCCTCCAGCTCTTAAAACATTCGTTGCACCTGGATTTCCAGAGCCGGTTGTTCTGGGAGAAGGCAGGCCTAGTAAATAGCAAATAATAATCGCGAAATTAATCGAGCCGAATAAATAAGCCAAAAGACAAAGCGCAGTTATATTTAAATTAAGCCAATTAAAAATCCCGTGAAGCATCTCAAAACCTCTTAAAAATACCCAATAAAAAAGGGCCCGGATGCTACCATGGAATTGCAATTTCTTCCTAGATTGTTACCATGCCGCCCGCTTTATTCCCCTAGTAACCCCTAGTAAAAATTAAAAATTCAGTGAGAAAAATTTCATGAGTGTCAATCCAAAACTGCGTCACCGCGCGAGGCAATTTGCAATTCAGGCTGTGTACCAATGGCAGATGGCTGGTGGTGAATTGGCAGATATTCGTGCGCAATATGTGTCTATGAATGATTATCTGAAAGTTGACTGGGAATTTTTTCATGATTTAGTCACTCATGTTTTTAAAGAAGTCGTTGAACTAGACCAAATGATTGAGCCGCTGATGGCTAAAGGCGTGAGTTCTTTAAAGCCGATTGAGCGGGCTATTTTAAGATTAGGTCTTGTTGAGCTAAAACACAGAATCGACGTGCCTTTCCAGGTCGTTGTTCATGAATATGTCGACCTGGATTTTGAATTCGGCGCGGAAGAAGGGCATAAGCTAGTCAATGGCGTTTTAGATAAACTCGCCCGTGAGATCAGAAAGTCTGAATTGGTTTAAAAATTTAAAAAATTAAATTTAAAAAATTAAACTCCCGCTTGAATTCTCAAAGCATGAATTTCAGGTCCGATTAATTCTCCCAAAATTTCATAGACCATCTGGTGTCTTTTCACTGGCGATTTTCCAGTAAAAACAGGGGAGTTAATGATCACGGTGTAGTGCCCGGCGCCCTGCTCTGCCCCTGCATGGCCTAAGTGCTCATGACTGTCGTCGATGACTTCCAGATAAGAGGGATTTAAAGAAGAGTGGGTTAGTAATTCTTGAATTTTTACAACGCGAGGAGAAAGTTTTGGTGAAAGTACGAGCATGATTTAAAGGGCCTTATTTTTATTAATTTTTTTATTAATTTTTATTTTAAATATTTAAAAAGATAAATACTTTGAAGCAAGGTAAATAATAAAGTCAGTCCAATGATTCCAAAGACTTTAAAGTTAACCCAAATATTTACTGGATAATGAAAAGCGATATATAAATTTAAACAGCCTAATAATATAAAAAATAAGCCCCAGGCGAGATTTAATTTGGATAAAACAATTTTAGGGATGGGCGTAATATTTTCAGTATTTTTATTAATTTTATTTTGTTTAAGCGCAAAGTCGAAGAAATATTCCAGAATATTTTTCTTAAGAAAATGGCTAGATAACATGGCTAGGCCTATTAACCAATTAACTAGGGAAACTTTCCACATGAGAAATTTGACCTCATGAAAATAAAGCGTGAGACCGCCGAAAATTAAGATCATTAAAAATAAAATAAGATGCAGGGGTTCAATACGTTTGGTTTTAAAATAAAGAAAAACAATCTGAATTAAACTAGCAATAATCAGGCCATAGATTGCTGGGAAAATTCCCCAGAATTTATAAATAATAAAAAAAATGAAAGTGGGAAAAAAATCAAACAGTGTTTTCATATTTAAGAATTATATTTTAATTATTTTTTAAAGGCGGGCGATCTTAATGGCTATTAACTTTGAACTCAACGGAAAAACCCCGGACTCTCGAGATCTGGATAAAATCGTCGAGATTTTAAATCAGGATGGGGTCATCGCGTATCCGACGGATTCGGGTTATGCCCTGGGATGTAAGATGGGTTCTCGCAAAGCCCAAGAAAGAATTTTAAGAATTAGAAATCTAGATTCTAAGCATAATTTTACTTTGATTTGTCGCGATCTGTCAGAGATAGCGAAGTATGCCAAAGTAGATAATCCTGCTTATAGATTATTAAAAAAGTTAACTCCTGGGGCTTATACTTTTATATTTCAAGCGTCGTCTGAAGTGCCAAATTTATTAAAAAACCCTAAGAAAAAAACCATTGGAATTAGAGTTCCAAATTTTTTAATTCCACATGTTTTAATGAAAGCTTTGGGTGAGCCTTTGGTTAGCACAAGCTTGATTTTGCCCGATGGAACTAATTCTTTGTCAGAAGGTCTAGACGTGGATGCAGCGATTGGTGATAAGATCGACGCCTTAATTCATAGCGGGTATTGCGGTGGGTCTTTTACTACGGTGATTGATTTAAGCAGTGGGTCGCCCGTGGTATTGCGAGAAGGTGCAGGAGAAATAAGTTGGCTCTTGGGATGATTGGGGTGCAGGGTTTAATTTTTTCGATGGAACTTCCTAATAGCATTGGTGTAGGGGCGAATCTTGTATTCGCCCGTCCGTGGTTGGCATGGATATTTTTTTATGAATAAGACTGCTGTGCCAGGAGATTCATTAATACAAAATGATTTATTCTGTGAAGATGGCTCCAAGATTTATCACGGGCGAATACAAGATTCGCCCCTACACCTTTGTTCTTGGGGTTGGTTGTCTGCGCAGGTAAATATAGGGAAGACATTATGAGTATTGCAGAATACTTAAAAGCTGAAGCTCGAAGGGAGGGCGTCCAACAAGGCGTCCAACAAGGCGTCCAGCAAGGCATGCATCAGGGTGCCATCAATGAAAAATTTCAGACAGCTAGAAATATGTTGGCTGAGGGTTTAAAAGAAGAGCTGATTCAAAGAATCACTCAGTTATCTAAAGAAGCACTGCTTAGCTTGAAAGAAGAGTCATAAATTGAATAAAAAATTAGATCAAAAATCAGGTCAAAAACCAGAGAAAAAAATTCATAAAAAATCAGAAGGATCAGACTGGGGTTCTAAATCTTCTGGGTCTTCTGGAAGATCAGCGGCTAAATCAGGGCCTGTTAAATCCAGTAGACCCATCAAAGCCGTGAGAACCGCGAAAGCCGCGGCTGAAGCAAGAGCTGCAGAAAAATTAATAGCACAATCTCCAGCTCAGTCTTCTGTTAAATCAGGCCAACCAGGTAAGTCAGCTAAATCTGGCCCTGGAGAGCGATTACAAAAACTCTTAGCGGACCATGGGTTAGGCTCTCGTCGTGAGATCGAAACTTGGATTCAAGATGGTCGCTTAAGTATTAATAAAACACTGGCCAAATTAGGCGATAAAGCGTGCTTAGAAGACCAGATCGAGCTCGATGGAAAAATTTTAAGATTGTTTGCCAGAGTCTCTGACAAGCCCAGGGTTATTTTGTATCACAAACCTGAGGGCCAAATTTGTTCGAGATATTCCAGTGAAACCAGCGAGAGTGTTTTTTTAAATCTTCCCAGATTAAGAACTTCGAGATGGGTCATGGTGGGACGATTAGATGTCGCGACCTCGGGCTTATTATTATTTACAACCTCTGGAGAGCTGGCTAATAAGCTCATGCATCCCAGTAGTAATATTGAACGCGAGTATGCCTGCCGGATTTTTGGAGAGCTCAGCCCTGAGCATATAAAACTTATGAAGCAGGGGATCCCTGATCCCGATACCGCTGAAGGCCAGGTGCCTGATTTATTAAAATTCGAGGCTATTAATTACCAGGGCGGTGAGGGTAAAAATCACTGGTACCATGTAGTAATAAAAACAGGAAAAAACCGTGAGGTTCGGAAAGTATTTGAGTCTCAAGGTTTATTAGTCTCAAGATTAATCCGTGTGAGATTTGGGGATTTAAAATTACCCCCCCGATTAAAAAAAGGCGGGTATCTCGAATTAGATCCAGATCAGGATTTAGGTTTTTTATATAAAAATAATAATAAGAAATAGTTTTTTATTGTGTTTTGCTGGAACTGGCATGGAAGACCCTCCCTAAGCCACTCTCGACCAGGCCAATTCACAGAGATTTTTTAAAGCGTGAATGGCGTGTAGGGGCGAATCTTGTATTCGCCCGATGGGCTCTAGGGCTTCCAGGGCTTTGAGCGCTTTGAGGGCCTCTTGTTTAGCTAATTCCCGAGCGATTTTTAAAGCCTGAGTGGATTTTAAGATTTCAGAAATAGTCAGCAGGGCCTCTGGAATAGTGTCTAGCTCGCCGGTTTTGATTAAATTTCTAATAAAATTTTTCTGAGCTTCAGATCCTAATTTCATGGCGATAATTAAAGGCAAAGTGGTTTTGCCTTCAGCTAAGTCATCACCCATGTTTTTGCCCATTTGGTCGGGGTCAGATTCGTAGTCAATGACATCGTCAATAATTTGAAAAGCGGTGCCTAAATATTTGCCATAGTTAATAAAAGCCTGAGTAATTTCTGGGCTAGCTTGGGCTAATACTGCTGGAACATGGCAGGCGGCTTCGAATAATTTCGCTGTTTTGGCATAAATAATTTCAAAATAGATTTGTTCTGAGATATCAGGATTATGACAGTGTTCTAATTGCTGGACCTCGCCTTCAGCGATTTTATTACTGGCAGCAGCTAAGACTTTCATGATGGGTAAATTATTTAATTCACACATGAGTTCGAAAGCGCGGGAATATAAAAAATCGCCGGTTAAAACACTGGCAGCGTTACCAAAAGAAATATTGGCGCAAGGTTTCCCCCGTCTTAATTCAGAGCCGTCTACGACGTCGTCATGTAATAAAGTCGCGGTATGAATTAATTCTATGATATTGGCTGTAAGAATAGGCTGAATGCCAGTCAGGCCTAAAGCTTTTGAGCTTAATAAAACTAAGACGGGTCGGATTCTTTTGCCCCCTGAATTAATAATATGTTCGCCAATGTCTTGAATTAAATTCACGTCGCTTTTTAAGGCTTTTTTTAATTGTAAGTTGACTTGTAATAATTCGGGTTGAATTAATTCTAAAATCTCGGGAAAACTCTCGGGAAGATCCATAGGGGTTATTGATTCCGTTTTTTATTAGTTAATATTTAGCTGGTTTTTAAAGGGGCGGTATATTACTGCAAAAAAGGCTTGTTTCCATGGGGGCGATCATTTAAGATGCCGCGTTTTTTGACATACAAGCATTTGGAGTAACACATGTTCGCAGTGATCGAGACTGGCGGCAAGCAATACAAAGTTAAAGCTGGCGAAATTATTAGAGTAGAAAAATTAGAGTTGGGTGTGGGTACAATCCATAACTTCGACAAGGTCCTATTAGTCTCTGATGGAGATCAAACCCAAATAGGTTCGCCTTTCTTAGCAGGTAAGACCGTCACTGCAGAAGTAGTGGACCAGGCGCGTGCTAAAAAAGTTCGGATTATTAAATTCCGTCGTCGTAAGCATCATATGAAAAAGCAAGGTCATCGTCAGTATTACACGTCTTTGAAAGTGACTGGAATTAATTAGTTTTTATATATTTTTGGAGTAATAAAAATGGCACACAAGAAAGCCGGTGGTAGTACCCGTAACGGCCGTGACTCAGAATCAAAACGACTAGGCGTGAAACGCTTTGGTGGTCAATTAGTAGAAAGCGGGACGATTATTCTTCGTCAACGTGGCACACGCTGGCATGCAGGCGAGTATGTAGGTTTAGGCCGTGATCATACTTTGTATGCTAAAGAAACTGGGTACGTTGAATTTGCCCAAAAAGGTAATAAAAATCGCGTTTTTGTGAATATTCAGCCTGTCGAATTTATTGAAATTAATGACTTAGCTGAAGTGGGCGAAAGCGCACAAGCTTAATTAGTATTTGAATAATAATTTGAATTAAATTATTTAAATAAATTTGATAAAAGCCCCGTGAGTTTTCGGGGCTTTTTTTTATTTTTTATTTTTTTATTTATATATTTTTATTTTACTGGGGAAAAATAATGAGATTCGTCGATGAAGCGAAAATAGCCGTTCAAGCGGGAAAAGGCGGTAATGGCTCTTGTAGTTTTCGTCGAGAAAAATTTATCCCTAGAGGCGGTCCAGACGGCGGTGATGGTGGCGACGGTGGAAGTATTTATTTATTAGGCGATGAAAATTTAAATACTTTAATAGATTTTAGATATACCCGAAGATACGACGCCCAAAACGGCGAGGGCGGTCGTGGTAAAAACTGTACGGGCGCGTATGGCGAAGATTTAATTTTAAGAGTCCCTGTCGGTACTCAAATTTATGATGAAGATACACAAGAATTATTAGGTGAAATTTTAGAACCCGGTCAAAAAATGCTGGTGGCTAAAGGCGGTCGGCATGGGATTGGTAATACTTATTTTAAGACCAGTACTAATAGGGCACCCAGAAAGACTATTCCTGGCGCTGAGGGTGAATTTAGAAATTTAAAATTAGAGCTAAAGCTCTTAGCTGATGTGGGTTTACTAGGTTATCCGAATGCCGGTAAGTCCACTTTGATTAGTTCAGTGTCAGAAGCGCGGCCCAAGATTGCCGATTATCCCTTTACGACTTTATATCCCAATTTAGGCGTCGTTCGTGTGGGGCCTCTACAAAGCTTCGTGATGGCAGATATTCCTGGAGTGATTGAAGGCGCGTCGGAAGGCGCAGGATTAGGCTTAAGATTTTTAAAGCATCTGACAAGAACACGGATTATTTTGCATATGGTAGATATTTGCCCCTTAGATCAAGATATTAATATTCCAGATCAGATGCATAAATTAATTTTAGAACTAGATAAATACAGTGAAAAATATAACGCAGAGCATGCGGGCCAAAATCAAAAATTAGTCGAGATAGAGCGCTGGTTGGTTTTTAATAAAATTGATTTATTAAGCCCAGAATTAAGACAAGAAAAAATCGAAGAGATTAAAAATTTATTTAATTTTTCAGGGCCTGTTTATTCTATTTCGGGCGTGAGTCGTGAGGGTCTAGATAAGCTGATGCAAGATTTATATACCCGAATTCATACCCTTCAGCTGGAAGAGCAGCAAGCTCGCAAAGAGCTATTAAGACAGCAGGAGTATTTAAAATCTGGTGAGTTTAATAACTCTGGTGAATCTAGTGAACCTGGCTGGGATGTGATGGGTGGTAATTAGATTAACCCTGTTTTTCTAGTGCTTAAATTAGAGATAGCCTGTTTTTAAGTAGGCAAGTGCTTTTTAATTTGCACCTAATTTTTTTTTGCTCTTATGAATTCTTATGTTAAGTCAGGATTCATAAGGTGAATTTCTATGTCAGGTGCAGGTTCAGGTTTGGGTTCAGGAGCAGGCTCAAACTCTGGCTCTTTGGGTTTTTCCAGAGGCACTAAACCAGGTCGATTTGCTTTAACAGCCGCTTCTTGGAATAAAAAACCGGGTGCTGTTCATCCTTTTGTCATTGCTCATAAAGTAGCTTTACTGACCAATGGGCCTGCTGTTCCAGTCGTCGTCGCTCCAAAAGAAAAAATTTCTCAGCTTTATCGTCTCGTTCAAGGCCTTCCTCATTACGAAGGCAGAGATGTTATTTCTGCTGTTCTAGGTTCTCAATTTTCTCAAGTGTTTGACGCAAGTGCAGTGGATATCCGTATGGTGGATAAAAGCACTTATCAAGCCAAATTTATTGAGGGCTTACATGTTCTCAGAAGTTTTTTAGAGTTTAATGCTTATTATAGAAATCCTGAGTTTTTAATTCAGCTGGCTGCTTCTTGTGCTGCCAGAGTTGTTCGAGGAGATGCCGATAGTCATCAGGGGAATTTTGGTTTTATTGTTAAGAAAGATGGATCTCAAGATTTTTGCAGTTTTGATTTAGACGGCTCTGGTGTGTATCAAAAAGATTTCTCTGTCAGTGAGATTGAATCTCCTGGGTTCATAGAGCCCTATCCTGGATTTTTGCCTGGTCTTGATCATGGGCGTCCTTATAATCATTTTGAGCGAAGCTGGAGTGTCATTGGGGGCATTAAGTATTTTTCGCAAATTCGTATCTATGAAACTACAAGTTTGGGTGTTAAAGCTAATAAGCGCATCTCTGATGCGTCGTGAATTGGAAAAAAGACCAGAAATATTTTCTGCAGAAGAGATTGAATGCTCTTTTCTGGTTCTTTTAAAAAATAATCTCGTATTGCAAAGGCAGCAGTTTTTACAGTTTGCTCTCAATGCTTGTCTTCCAGCTGAATGGTTTCAAAGCATCAAAGACGCTTATGTGACCGCAGATGCGGATCAGGATCTTGCCAATCAATTTGTTTTAGATCACCAGGCGCACATGAATCGATTAAAAAGTGCTTTATTAACTAGTACAGAATTCAGAAAAGATTTTATTGAAAAATTTCCAGAATATTTAAAAAAGTTAGAGAGAGATATTGATGCTTACAATGCGAGATATAAAAAAGATAAGCATCAGCATTTAAAAATAAATTTCGAAAAAGCAAGAGATCAATTAGTAAATTTATATTTTGATGCGCATCAAACTTGTGAAACGAGCTTGCTAAGAGATGGCTTAAGTCCATCCGAGGCAAGGCTTAGAATTTTGCAATCTTTAGCATTTTTAAATTTGGACTCTGCTTGTCAAAAATTGGCTGAAAAAGACTCGGAAATTCGTCGGGTTGATCAAGCTATTTCTGCTTTTCAAGCAACTCTTCCAGTCTTGTTGGATCGTGCTGCAATGCCTGAAAATGGAAGAAAATTTAATTTTCAAGAGTTATTAGATCAAACTAGATTTTTCAAAGATCTTGAGGTGAAAATAAGCGCGCTTGATGCGTTGAAAGAAGAATTGAAAGAAGAATTGAAAGAGCGAGTTGGAGAATTAGAAAAAAACTTAGAGACTGCTATCACAAGTTACGACGACACAGGTCAATATTCAAAACTGTTGGAAAGCTTGGAAAGTACCTCTATCACTGAACTTAAACCAGTGAAGCTCGAGAAATATTTTGCGATTTTGGCTCAATTTTTAAATCGCTCTATTGTTCATCGAATAACGTTAGAATTTTCTTTAATTCCGTTTTCGAGTTTTAGTCCTGAAAATTTTAAAAAATATTTAAAGATAAAGTCTGAAATTATGAGTTTGTTTTTTAGCTGGCAAGATCAGTATTTTTCTGTGTTAAAAAAAACCCCGGGACCCAGTCTCAAAGTTAGATTTAGTGGAAAAATACTTAAATTTTGTGACAGCCAGCCAGAAATTTTCCGAGGCTTTTACTCTGGATGATTTTATTTCTTTTTGTCAGAGTGCTGAGATTAATTTAAATCTTTGCAAGGGCTTTTTGGATTCAAGTTTGGATTTAAATCCTGCTCAGCTGGTATTGAAAGAAAAGATTAAAAAAATCTTGATCTGGATTCAAGAAGAACAAAGAAAATGCGCGTTACCCGACGCTGTGAGTGATTCCTCGATTTCTGTCTCTTCGCCTGGCGCGCCCGCTCGAGTGGCTTCTGTTTTTGCTGGAGATGGCGCTACTAGCCCTGGCCCTCTTGATTTATCTGCGCTGCGTTTATTAGGTTTTTAATAAAATTCCAATCATCACGCTGACCATGAGAATAAAAACAGGCTTAATTAATTTAACTCCCTGTTTTAACACTAATTGGCTACCCAAAATGGCGCCCAGTGCTTGACCAATACCCATAACGCAGCCGATAAAATAATTAATATGGCCAAAAGATATAAACCAAAATAGCGCGGCTAAATTACTCGAAAAATTAAAAATCTTCGCATGCATGGTCGCTTGTTTTAAATTAAGCCCCAGAAAAATCATGATTAAAACAGCCCAAAAAGAGCCCGTACCTGGCCCAAAGAATCCGTCATAAAAGCCCAGAATCAAACCAAAAATAATTAAAAAAATTATTTTATTTAATTTGGGTTTTTTAGTTTGGTGTAAATATTTCTGGGGCGTGAATAAAATATAAATTAAAGCCACTAGTAATAAATACGGGATGATTTTTTTGATAAAACTAGCTGAGAGAAAAATAATACTTAAAGTCCCTAAGCTTGCCCCCAAGAGGGTGATTAAAATTCCTAATAATAATTCTGGGTTAGTAGAGCTGATCTGACCGGATCTATAAAAACTATAAGACGCTGTTCCAGCGCCAAAACAGGCTTGTAATTTATTAGTCCCTAAAGCTGTCTGGGGTGAAAGACCTAAGAGCAATAAAACAGGCAGGCAAATCAAACCTCCGCCACCAGCGATGGTGTCTACCGTTCCAGCAATCAGAGCCGTGATAAAAACAATAAAGCTGAGTAAAAGATCATGCAGCACAGCGGGGGAAGAAACTGGATTTAAAACTAAGTGTAAAAATGGGCTCATGGTTTGAATTTTTTTAAGATAAAAACAGGGCGCTAAGATACCAGGAAGTTTTAATTTTTATTATTTTTACCATTAAAAATAGTGTATTAAATCTATTTTTTTTCAGCAAAAAATAAAGATACACAGCCGGCTGTTTTTTTAAGTTTAATTTTATTTTTATTAGGAGAATTTGATATGAGTGGAAGGGCTTTAGGGACTGAATTTTTGCGTGCTAGCGGTTATTTTAGTTTTCTTTCTTTGATGGGTTTAGCAGGTCGATCTCCTGAGGCAATCCGTTTTTTGATAGCTAGGATTGCTAACGATGAAGAGAATGTTTTTTCCCATTGCCACCACGATAAGCCTAAGGCTTTAAATCTTTTATTTTTAGGATCTGCCGGTCCTTACAATCCGGGCGCAGTCGATCAAATGAAGGAAGTTATATTAAAAGCTTTTGATATGGATTTTACGCGTCTGTCATTTTTTTCTAATTTCATCCGTCTTTTTAATGAAAGTTTTCCAGATAATAAAATTGATATGACATCGAGTTCTGTGACCTCAGTTTCTGGAGGCGCTTCGGGAGCTGCTTCTGCAGTTGTGCAGGAAGAAGTTCCTGAAGAAGAAGTTCCTGAAGAAGTTCCCGAAGAAGACGTTACTGCTGGACCAGTTGCTTCGTCTCCTGGAGGGGCAGCCGCTTCAGTTGCAGAGTCTAGAGCTGGTAGCTCAGTTGGTGTTAGTGCTGGAGCTGGGTATGGAATTGCTGGTGGCGGGTCAGCTGGAGCTGGTGGAGCTGGTGGAGCTCCAACGTCAGCGCGCACTATGTTAAGCAGTAGAATATGTGAGCTGCTTAATAGTTGGGTGAACGTAACTCAGATCAAAGTACATATAGGTACAGGTTTTAGTAGAATGACGGGTGGTCCTACACGGGCAGTTTGGCCACCTGCGCCTCGGGCAATGTTTGGGTCTCCGACTGGAATTGCTGGTGGTGGGTCAGCTGGAGCTAGTGGAGCTGGTGTTACTGCTTGGGCTGCGCCTAGACCAGTACTTTGGGGTGCTGCAGCAAGTGGAGGCGGTGGAAAAAGGGTTCTTTTTGAAGAGATTCCCAGTGGAAGCTCTTCGGAATTGAGCTTCGCTTTAGCTTCTCCTATTTCGGATGGATCTGATAATGCTAGTGTCCAGCTTTTTAAAAGTGTTTTGGCGCAAGAGTTTCCTGGTTTGGGGAAAGAAAGTGTTGTGGCTACCGTGAAGTCCGGCCAAACTTCCCTGCGACTCTCTATCCCTGCCACTTCGTCTGTAGGGGTTTTAGAGACCTTACAAAAGCTTGTTAGTGAAGGGAAGAAGCTTGAAATTACAGCTACTGAGACTATTCAGGCCAAATGTTGAGAGCAGTATGAAAACCAATCAACTCTTTTGCTACTGGCTGCAAGGCTATTTTGAAATCGGCATGACTGAAGAGCTAAATCAGCATGTGATAGGTTTAATCAAAAAAGAGCTGGAGTTGATTGAAGAGCCCTTGGGTGAATTCACGGCTTGGCTTTTAAAAGTTTGTCTTTTTTTAGAAGAAAATGCTTGTGAGAAAAGTCTTTGTGAGACTTTAGCTCCAGTGGTTAAGAACGCCTTGAGTTCAGTGTTTTTGCATGTGATTGATAACAGCTATGACACGGATATTCCTCATGAGACTTTATTAGAAATCCATCAAGGCAAGAGGAGCTCTCATGAGTAATGAAGAGTTTAAATATTGGCTCTTGGGTTTTGTGCTTTTGGCGCAAGACCCGCCTTTAAATAGCAAGCAGATTTCTATCATTAAAAACCATGCGAATTTAGCCATTGCGATTGATGGGGCGTTAACCCTTAAGAATCAATATTTATTAGATCACTTAGTGCTCGGTGTGAGGCTTTCAGGGTTTTTGAATTAATTTAATTTTTATTATTTTTACCATTAGAAATAGTGAGTTAAATTTTTTTTCCAGCGAACAATAAAGATAAAGTGCCGGCTGATTTTATTCCGGCACTTTTTTTGTACGCTGCCCCGTTTTTTTAAAAATAATATTAAAAAGGGGTTGCGGACATGTCAGGAGTCTCGGGCGGTGCAGGTGATGAAGCAGGTGATCTATCAGCAGGGGATGTATTGCCATTGATTGAATGTCTTTCGAAATTTACGTTTTATCTGAAATCAGTAGAGGAAAGACCAATCAATTTTTATAACGAAGGGCCCGATTACATAAGCGATGATAGAGCGAGAATCGAGGCCTACTGGGATCAGTGCACAAGGTTAAATGATGAATTTTGTTTTACTTTAAAAAAACTTCCTATTTTAAAAACGACTGAAGTTTCTTTCATGACTGGGCTAAGAGAAGCGGTTTTTTTATTTAAAGAAGCCTTTCTTTTTTATAGCCGTCAGCCAGACAATCTTTATTTTGTTTTTATGGCCCAGACGCCTCTGCCATTTTTTATATTTTTGCTTGCCTCGCAGCTCCCTGGTGTTCCTGATGATCAAAAAACAAGATTTGTTCAAGCTTTTTTAAGTCCAAGTGCTTTTTTTTATGCGACAGACTCTAGGCTTCGAGAACAGCAATGGCAGATGCTGCTTGTTTTATTTGAGTGCTTTGTTAAACAAGACGCCAAGGTGGAGGAAGAGGAAGCTCGGCGGCTGATTTCTTTTCTTTTAACGGGTGAGCCTCAGAGTGTACAAACAACCCCAACGGGGAGACGGCTCAATCAAGAAATCTCCAAATTTTTTACACTAAAGGCTGATAGTGAGCGTTATGGGGTGGCGCCTATCGTTTATTTTTCAGAGCACCTGGGAAGTAAAGATTTAAATCTATTAAATAAAGTTTTCTTAGTGAATGAATTCGCGTTTTATATCCACCGTCTTCAGAATAATTTGTCTATTGATAGATATAACTGCCGGCTTGCTCAGCGTTATTTACAAGCAGTAGGCCCATCTTCACTGGCTGAAAGCGCTTTTGCGTCATTCACGATAACCAAGCCAGAAATACTGGAAGATATTGTGAGAGCAATGGCAGAAGAGAAAGCGGAATCTCCCGCTGCAGCCATGCCCTCTGGAGCTTCGGTGCTTGAGAGTGGGTCAAATGGAAGAAGGTTATTAGAGGAGTCAATTAAAGAGAAAAAATCTGAATTAATGGACCTGATGCGTCAATCTCGGCAAATCGAAGCTGAATTTTCTCGAGACTTAGTCTCCCTAGGGGGCGTTGTTATCAGACACTAATGGCCTTTAGATCTGGGCAAGCTTTGCTTGCGGAATGTGCTTCAGAAGAGCCAGAGCAATCAGGTAAACCAGGTAAATTAGGCACATCAAAAAAATCCAAGAAGCCCCAGGTGCAGGCTAGTCGGGCACCCGTGGTTGATGTTCGGGATGAACAGATTCGAGCGCTGAAGGAGAAACTCAGCGTGACTCAAGGCTCGCTTGCAGAGTCTGAAAGAACAGCGCGTGAGACTGCTGATGAGAATTCGCAATTAAAAGCAGAGCTGGCTGAAAAGACTGAATTTTTAAGACGTGTCCAGGAGCAACTAAGGCAATCTGACGCAAGAGAAAAACTTTTAGAGGGAAAATTGACTCAATCAAAACAGTCAGAAAAAACAGGGATAAGTTTTCTACAAAAAGCAGAGAAAGAGAAAGCTGATCTGGCTCGGCGCTTAGCTCAAACTCAGGATGAAATTAAGAAGCTGGAGGGCGAGATTCTTGCGAGAGATCAGCGCATCTCAAGAATTGAAGCCGCAGCTGAAAGAGAGAAAAGCGCGGTATTAGAAAGCCATGCAGAGTCTGTAAGAGCCCTTGAATGGCAGGTTCAGAGATTGAGTGATGAACTAAAAGCGCAACTTGAAAGTTTTAAAGACAAGCTCGAACAAGAGAGATCTCTGAGTGGAGAGCTCTTTGTTCGTGGTCTTAAGCATGGGAAAGAAAAGGCAGAAGCTTCTTTTAAAGAAGCGCTGCATGGCTACCAAGAAGAAATAAGCTATTTGAAATCTGAGGTAGCAGATTATTACGAGGCTTGGCATGGGGCCATGCAAGCTCAGGAGGCGCTAAAAAATCATTACAGTGAATTAGAATCTGCCCTGAGGCGAGAGTCTGATAGTGCGTTTCAGGCGGGTTATGAAAAAGGACGGGCTGAGAAAACAAAAAAAATAAAAAAAGTTCGACAATACCGTGATGTTTTAGAGCGGCGCTGGAGCCTCTTCTTTTGTTTTTAGCCCTGGAGACGTTCCAGTCGCTGATTCTGCGAGTACTGACGCGAGTACTAACGCGGGTATCCACTAGTAGTCAGCGTAAGGCTTTCAGGGCTTTTGAGTTAATTTAAAAGCTGTGTACTAAATCCGTTTTTTTCAGCAAAAAATAAAGATAAAGTGCCGGCTATTTTTTAAAATTTGATTTTATTTTTATTGGGAGATTGATGAGATGAGTGGTGATACTCGTAAAGATGATGGTCCTAAAGCAGTTTATGCAAGTCGGAGTATTCGGGATTTTGCCTCCGTGCTTCGTAACAGAGGGCTTGGCCATTACTGCAAAGACGATTTTTTTAGAATGGGTTTTTTAGTTGATAATTTTAGTGAGTCTTTGATTCTCTATTTAACAATGCTTGAGTTTCAGGGCGCAACGTTGTTTGTTAAACCTTCTACTGCGAATCGTGTATATATATCGGTGCCAAAAGCATCTTTTGATCATTTTTGTATCAAACTTTTTGGCCTAGATAAGATTGATGACCTTTTTAGTAGGCCCACTGAAGAAGCTAAAGTTTTTTTAGAGAATTCTTTTGGATCGCTTGGAGGTCGCTCTTCATTCGCACGAGGGGATTCTGGATGGTTTGACTTAGCAGAAGAGTATCTGACTGCAAAAACTCTGGAGCTCGCTGATGCTGCGTTCAGCAAAATATTGGCGAGGCTGAGTGCAATAAGGGCTGAAGCGGGACTGGTAGATCTGGCCTGTCCGGACTCAATTGAGATCCTTAAATCTTGCCATCCTCTTAGACGCCCTTTGGCAACTGCTGTTTCAGCTACAACGACTCCTAAAGTTTCTGGAGTTGCAGTGTCAGCTTTTGCGGCCTCTGCTGGTCTAGGTGGTGGAGGGGCTTCTGGTGGCGCTGGAGCTGGGGTAGGTTGTGAATCTCCGCAAGTAGAGCCTAAGTTTACTAGGATCGGCGATGAAATATGTTATTTGCTGAATCAAGTGATGCAAATCACTGAAATTAAAGAATGGCATAGTCAGTCGGGCTGTCTGGATTCTGTTACAAAAAGAAGGATTCTTTTTAAAGAGAAAACCCTCAGCAGGAGCGCCTCAAACTTAAGCTTCGTTTTAGAATCTGAGCTTCAGGTGTCTGATACTCTTCTTCTTGAGTTTTTTAAAGATGCTTTTAAAAAAGCGCTTGATAGTGCGGAGGAAGTCAGTGTTGTCACTACACCGGGCTTTTATGGTTACACTTCAGCACAAGTTTCTTTCCCGGAAGCTTCGTCTGCATGCGTTTTAGCTGACTTAAAAAAACTTGTTAGTGAAGGGAAGAAGCTTGAAATTACAGCTACTCAGACTCTTCAGGCCAAATGTTGAGAGCAGTATGAAAACCAATCAACTCTTTTGCTACTGGCTGCAAGGCTATTTTGAAATCGGTATGACTGAAGAGCTAAATCAGCATGTGATAGGTTTAATCAAAAAAGAGCTGGAGTTGATTGAAGAGCCATTGGGGGAGTTCACCGCTTGGCTGTTAAAAGTCTGTATTTTTCTAGAAGAAAATGCTTGTGAGAAAAATCTTTGTGAGGCTTTAGCGCCCGTCGTTAAAAACGCCTTGAATTCAATATTTTTGCATGTGATTGATAACAGCTATGACACAGAGATCCCTCTGGAGACTTTATTAGAAATCCATCAAGGCAAGAGGAGCTCTCATGAGTAATGAAGAGTTTAAATATTGGCTCTTGGGTTTTGTGCTTTTGGCGCAAGACCCGCCTTTAAATAGCAAGCAGATTTCTATTATTAAAAACCATGCCAATTTAGCCATCGCGATTGATGGGGCGCTAACCCTTAAGAATCAATATTTATTAGATCACTTGGTAGTCGGTGTGAGGCTTTCAGGGCTTTTGAATTAATTTAATTTTTATTGGGAGAATTTTCTGGAGTTGGAGCTTTAAATTTGAGTATCAGAATTCTTTAAGACAAATCGCATAGCATGCGTTTTTCACTATACAAAAATTACAAGAGAACTAACTATGTCATTCGCTTCTTCCAATTCTTCTGACCGTGATTTTTCTAATGCCACAAAAAAATTGAGTGATTTAAAAGCAGCTGGATCTTTAACCCCAGCTGCCATTGCTTCGGCATCCTCTGAAAGAGCTGAGACTCTCCTGTCAAAATTTTCTAGGCTAGACGCTATTAAAACAATGCTAGATAGCTTCGGTGGGATCATCGAGGAAATCAATCTAAAAAATGCTCACTTGGATCGAAGAGAGTCAATGCTAGTAGCGAAGAAAGTGAATTTTGATGCTGCCCCAGCCCTTGTGCCATTAGTCTCTATTGAAGCGGGAAGTATTGATGATTTGGCTGCTTTTACTGCAGGCGATTCTGGTGAAGTAGTTTTAGGTGCAGGTGCAGGTGCAGGATCTGGAGTCGTTGCCTCGTCTGACAGCGATATTGGATGTCTATTTACCTCGGCCGCTCTCTTTGCGAGCAGTTATGCGGATGGCTTGAGTCGTGGAAGCATTGATTCATTGGAATCTTTGCTCAAGACTGGTCCAGCATTTATGTCATGGAACAACGACGATCCTGGGGTTTCTCATAAATATACTTACCATGATTTTCCTCATGGCGCAGAAATGCTGATGGATACCTTGTTGAAATCTTCGATCCTAGTTTTTCAAGACGAAAAGTTTTCTTTTTTATCTAAAGAACAGAAAAAAAACTTAGTGATTCTTTTGGCTCTTTGTGCGTCCTATCATGACTCATATTTTCGCGGAACTAGGATGTTAGATGAAGCGGCATCGGCTCAGCTTGTCATTAAGCTTCTAGGGGAATGTGCTGATCTAAAAGTAATTCCTGAAGATCTTGCGTCTTTCATTGAATTGATGATTCTCAGTGGAACGCTTCCTATTTTTGGAGGCGAAAAAATGCCAGCCTTGATTGAGACCTTGAGAAAGCCAGAGTCAGGAGAGCAGGCTCGAATTGTTTTATTTGATTTGGCTTGCTTGCTTGGGACTCTTGATGTTCACCGAACGAATGATGGGCAGTTGAGATCTTTGACACGAATCGAAACTTTTAACCTTGCGGTCTCTAGTGATGAAAATTTAGCTGCAGGGCTAGAAAGGCTTAAATTAATCGCCAGAGCTCTTTATAACGACTGGCCAGAGGCTTTTAGAAATCGCTATTCATTCGAAGATTGTTTCGAGGCACTGTTAGACAAGTGTGGGCAGAATATTCGTATGGGTAATGAGCAAGAATCTTCCACTCAAGTCAGGAGCTTGATCGGCGAAGGTCGCGATTTGTTACAGAAAAAAGATTATTTATTGATGCTAGACCAAGAAGATTTCTCAGATGCTGAAGTAATAAAGTGTTTTAATGGGTTGGTTCATCCAAACAACGCCCGTTTTATGCTTGTTTTTGCTCGAACTGTAGCAGTCGGTGACGATTTTAATTTATGGAATGCGCACTCTTTGTTCTTAAATAAATTAGAAGAAAAAATTCTTTCTGACGATGACAAAAAACAAGTAGGTACTTTGCTTGCCTTAAGAGCTGGAGCTCAAGACGGCGTACATTTTAACAAGCTGCTTGCTGAGCCGGTTTTTTCAATATGTGGCATGGTGGAAGATCTCTATGATATGGAACCTGAGCAGAGAGCTGCAATAACAATGGATGGTTTAATAGCGTCTCAATCTAATGGTGCTGTTGTCAGCGCTGTGCCATTTAGGGGGGCAGCAGCAAAAGATGGAGAGTCAGAAGTAGAGGCAGCAGAATTGCTGGAAGTAGAGGCAGAAGGACAAGCTCCAGCAGAAAGACAAGCTCCAGCAGAAGGACAAGCTCCAGCAGAAGGACAAGCTCCAGCAGGTGCAGAGCCAGCAGTAGGTCAAGCTCCAGTAGAAGAACCACCTATTCGGGTCGGTAGAGACACTTCTTGGTGTGGCTGTTTTTTGAGATTTTTTGGTTGTGGTCGCGACGCTGATCAAGCTGGTCAAGCTGATCAAGCCCCAGGTCAATAACCTCTGGTGTAGTTATCAAAACAGACTGTCTAAACCAGGCCAATTTTCTCAAGATTTTAACGAAAGAGATCTATATACTGCCGCCCTTGTTTTTTCAGGTTTTTCCAAATTTGGAGCAATGATGGCAGTAAATTTAAATAGAGATTTAGATAAAGATTTAGACCCACAAGAGACCCAAGAATGGCTGCTCTCTTTAAAAAATATTATTGAAAAAGACGGCATCGATCGGGCCTTATTTATTTTGGCAAAGTTAAATCAAAATGCAGGAAGTTCGATTGGCTCTTTATCCACGTCTTATTTAAATAGTATCCCCAGTGCCCAAGAACCTGCTTATCCAGGTGATTTAGCGGTAGAGAAAAAACTCTCAGCACTAGTCCGATGGAATGCGGCCATTACCGTTGCGGGTGCCAATTACAAAGAAAGTACTTTGGGTGGGCATATTGGAAGCTTTGCCTCCAGCTGTGAATTATACGAAGTCGGTATGAATCATTTTTTCCATGGAAAAAATCAAGATCATGGTGGCGACTGTATTTTAACCCAGGGCCATGTCGCGCCTGGAATTTATGCCCGCGCTTTTTTAGAGGGGCGTATTTCTGAATCTGAGATGGAAAATTTCAGACAAGAATGTGCAGGAAAAGGCCTGCCGTCTTATCCCCATCCCTGGTTAAAACCTGATTTTTGGCAATTTCCGACGGTGTCCATGGGCTTAGGGCCCATGATGGGAATTTATCAGGCGAGATTTATGAAGTATTTAAACTCTCGTGGTTTGGCGAATACTCAAAATAGAAAAGTCTGGACTTTCTGCGGCGATGGCGAGATGGACGAGCCAGAATCCATGGGGGCGATAACCCGCGCTGGAAGAGAAAAATTAGATAATTTAATTTTTGTAATTAACTGCAATTTGCAAAGACTCGATGGCTTGGTTAATGGCAATGGGAAAATTATTCAAGAATTAGAGTCGAGTTTCAGAGGCGCCGGCTGGAATGTGATTAAAGTGATCTGGGGCGCGGACTGGGATCATTTAATTAAAGAGGACCGCACGGGAGAGTTATTAAGCCGTGTGTCTGGATTATGCGATGGCGATTTCCAGACTTATAGATCTCGCGGCGGTGCTTACATGCGTGAGCATTTGTTTAATACAGATTATTTAAAATCTTTAGTCTCTGATTTGTCAGATCAAGATTTGTTTAATCTAACTCGGGGTGGTCATGATCCTGAGAAAATTTACGCGGCGTATCATCATGCGGTTAATCATGTCGGTCAGCCGACCGTGATCTTAGCCAAGACTATCAAAGGCTATGGCATGGGTGGGGCGGGAGATTCTAGAAATATCGCCCATAACCAAAAGAAAATGAAAGAAGAAGAATTAAAATATTTCAGAGATTTTTTTAGTATTCCCGTGACTGATACCCAAATAGAAAAGCATGAGCGAATTCAGCCCGATTTAAATTCACCAGAGATTAAATATTTAAAAGCCCAAAGAGAAAAATTAGGTGGATCTTTGCCAGCTCGATTTGATTCTAAAAAATCTTTAAAAATTCCAAGCTATAAAGACTTTGCGGCAAGATTATTATTAGGCACGCAAGAAGGTCGTGAGATGTCAACGACGACGGCGTTTGTGCAAATTTTAACTGCGCTTTGTAAAGATGCGGAGCTGGGTAAATATATTGTTCCCATAACGCCCGACGAATCTAGAACGTTCGGGATGGAAGGTTTATTTAGACAGCTGGGGATTTATAACCCCGCGGGTCAATGCTATGAGCCCGAAGATCGATCCGAAGTCATGTATTACAAAGAGTGTATTGATGGCCAGATCTTACAAGAAGGGATTAACGAAGGCGGGGCGATGTCTTCCTGGATTGCCGCGGCGACGTCTTACTCGGTTCATGATGTGCCGATGATTCCGTTTTATATTTTTTATTCGATGTTTGGTTTTCAAAGAATTGGGGATTACGCCTGGCTAGCTGGAGATATGCGTGCTCGCGGATTTTTACTGGGAGCAACGGCTGGTCGTACAACGCTCAATGGCGAAGGCTTGCAGCATGAAGATGGGCATTCCCATGTCATGGCGGGTTTAGTGCCTAATTGTCTTTCTTATGATCCAACTTATGCCTATGAGCTTGCTGTGATTATTGAAAATGGTATGCGCAGGATGTATCAAAATCATGAAGATATTTATTTTTATATCACCATGATGAATGAAAATTATGCGCATAGAGCGATGCCAGAAAAAGACAGATTAAAAATAGAAGCAGGTATTCTAAAAGGGCTTTATTTATTAGAGCAGGGACCAAAAAATCCAGACAATAAAAATAATAAGAATTTAAAAGTCCAGCTCTTAGGTTCGGGCAGTATTTTAAAAGAAGTCGAAGCCGCGGCTGAAATTTTATTTAAAAACTACGGGGTCAGTGCAGATATCTGGTCTGTCACGTCTTCTAATGAGCTATATAGAGATGGCTTGAAAATTACTCGGGAAAATAGATTGGATTTAGATTTAAAAAATCATCAAAAATCTTATTTAACCCAATGTTTAGAATCTACGCAGGGGCCAATAATTATCTCTACGGACTATGTAAAGTTATATAGCGAGCAGTTGAGACAATTCATGCCTAAAGACCGTCGCTATGAAGTCTTGGGCACAGACGGTTTTGGTCGAAGTGACACAAGACCAGCGCTGAGATCTCACTTTGAAGTCGATCGTTATTTTATTGTCTACACGGCTTTAAAAGCTTTATTAGAAGATGGGTTAATAGATCTAAAAATTATTCAAAAAGCGGTGAAAGATTTGAATATAGACTTAACCAAACCAGACCCGTTTTATATTTAATTTTTATATTTAATTTTTATATTTAATTTTAATTTTTTAATTTATTTAATATTTTTTAGGAGAATATTTTGGCTGCTCAAAACCCAATTCAGACTCAAATTATTTCAGTACCCGATATTGGTGAGTACAAAAACGTCGATGTCATAGAAGTATTTGTGAAAGTCGGCGATGTGATTAAAGAAGAGGCGTCGATTATTTCTTTAGAGACGGATAAGGCGACGATGGAAGTGCCATCTCCTAAAGCTGGAAAGATTGCAAAGCTATTGGTCAAAGTTGGAGATAAGGTCTCTCAAGGGACGCCGATGTTTGAGTTAGAGGCGGGAGATGCCCCTTCGGCTGAAAAACCTATCGTATCTGCGGCTTCTTCGGCTCCTTCGGCCCCCTCTCTGACACCACCTGCGGCGGTGTCTGTCTCTCCCGCCGGGGGAGAGACGAAAACAATCTCTCAACCTTCTGAAGGCATCGCCGGTGGTTATGCCTCTCCAGCTGTTCGAAGATTGGCTTCGAGCTTTGGTCTTGAAATTACTCATATTCCAGGGACCGGTCGTAAAGGCCGCGTGACTCAAGAAGATATTGAAAGTTTTGTGAAATCTAAATTATCTGGAGCGGGTGCTGGAGTTGGTAATAATAACGCTGGTTCTGGCTTAAATTTACTAGCAGACCCGGTGATTGATTTTGCTAAATTTGGCGAGATAGAAAAAGTAGATTTATCCAGAATTAAAAAAATCTCTGGGGCGAATTTGCATAGAAATTGGGTGAAGATTCCGCACATTACTTTTTTTGAAGATGCGGATATTTCAGAGCTTGAAGATTTCAGAGCCGCTAAAAAAGCAGAGGCTGAAAAGAAGGGTATAAAAATCACCCCGCTGGCTTTCATAGTCAAAGCCGTTGCCAAAGCACTGGAGGCTTTTCCAGAGATGAACGCGTCTTTAGCGCCTGCTGGAGATCAGCTGATTCTTAAAAAATATATTCATGTCGGTGTTGCCGTAGACACCCCAGTGGGCCTCATGGTTCCTGTGATTAAAGATGCCAATAAAAAAGGTATTTATGAAATTGCCAAAGAGTTAAATCTATTAAGTGCCAAAGCACGGGATGGGAAATTAGTCGCCGCGGATATGCAAGGCGGGTGTTTTACTATTTCTTCTTTGGGCAATATTGGGACTCAATACTTTGCGCCCATAGTGAACATGCCTGAAGTGGGTATTTTGGGTGTTTCGAAATCTCAGATTAAACCTATCTGGAATGCAGGCTCTAATAATTTCGAACCCAAGCTCATGCTGCCTTTGTCTTTGTCAGTCGATCATCGCGTGATTGATGGCGCGTATGCGGGGAAATTTATTGTCATGGTGGCGGGTTGTTTATCAGATTTGAAAGAAATTATTTTATAAAAAATAAAAATATAAGAGGAACAAAAAATGTCAGAGTTAAATACACAAGTTTTAGTACTGGGTTCCGGACCTGGGGGCTATACGGCTGCTTTTAGAGCGGCTGATTTAGGCTTGAAAGTAATCTTGGTAGAGCGTTTTGAAAACATTGGGGGTGTGTGTCTCAATGTCGGATGTATCCCATCCAAAGCTTTATTGCATGCCGCAAAAGTAATAGACGAAGCCAGTCATATGTCCGCGCATGGGATAGAGTTTGGAAAGCCAAAATTAGATATTTCAAAAATATTAAATTGGAAAAATGGGATTATTACTAAGCTGACAGGTGGCCTGAAAGCCTTGGCTAAACAACGCAAAGTAGAAATAGTTCATGGCACTGGAAAATTTATTTCCCCCAAAGAAATCGAAGTAGAAAATAAAGAGGGTAAAAAGACAAAAATTAGTTTCGAGTCTTGCATTATTGCCGTGGGGTCTAAGCCTGTTAAATTAAATTTCTTGCCAGAAGATCCCAGAATTTTTGATTCAACGGGCGCGCTCACACTCTCTCAGATTCCTAAAAATTTATTAGTTCTAGGCGGGGGTATTATTGGTTTAGAGATGGCGACGGTTTATAACCAATTAGGCTCAAAAATAGACATCGTTGAATTCATGCCCCAGCTAGTCAATGGCGCGGATTTGGATCTGGCTAAGATTTATCTGAAATATGTTCAGAAAAAATATAATAAAATTATGCTCGAGACCAAAGTGGTTAAAGTCGAAGCTAAGAAAGAAGGCTTATTAGTCAGCTTTGAAGGTAAAAACGCGCCAGAACAGCCTGTTTTATATGACGGAATATTAGTATCTGTAGGGCGCACACCCAATGGAAATTTAATTCAAGCAGAGAAAGCAGGTGTTCAAGTTGATGAGAAGGGTTTTATCAAAGTAGATAATCAGCAACGGACGAATATTCCCCATATTTATGCCATTGGAGACGTCGTCGGTCAGCCCATGCTGGCTCATAAAGCGGTGCCAGAGGGCAAGATTGCTGCTGAAGTGATTTCTGGTTTGAAACATTATTTTAATCCTAGATGTATTCCATCCGTTGCTTATACAGACCCTGAAATTGCCTGGGTGGGCGTGACAGAAATTCAAGCGCAGGCTCAGAATATTAAATATGAAAAAGGGGTGTTCCCGTGGGCTGCGTCTGGAAAATCTTTAAGCATGGGCCGTGACGAAGGCATGACTAAGGTTTTATTTGACGAGCACCATAGAATCATTGGCTGTGGAATCATTGGGCCTCATGCCGGAGATTTAATTTCAGAGGCTTGCTTGGCCATAGAAATGGGCGCGGATGCTGAAGATATCTCTTTAACGATTCATCCTCATCCGACTTTATCTGAGAGTGTTGCCATGGCGACAGAAGTGTTCGAAGGGACAATTACGGATTTATATATGCCCAAGAAAAAAGCTTAGTCTGCAGAGAGGGGGGGGATCCCTTCTTTTTAATTCTTAAAATGCCAGATTGGGCGAAAAAAATATTGAAATAGATGCTTAAAATTGCTTACACTCGCAACGCTTTTGAAGCAAGTTTATTTTTAAATTTTATAATTAATCCAAGGAGTGATTTATGGCCGGTTTTTTTCTGCAACCTGATAAAGACAAACAATTCGGAAAAGGATCTAAAAGAGGAGCTGAAGACACCGATAAAAAACCAGGCCAAACAGGAAAAGGCTCAAAGTCAGCATTAGCTTTTTCTACTGAAGCAGGTGGTCGTTTCTCTGAAGTTCCTTCTGCTTTTAAGGATGGAAAAGTACCTGGAAGATAATTTTGATGCTGTTGTCTTGATTTAAAAAGGGCCCTGAGGGGCTCTTTTTTTTTATTAAAAATAAACTCAAATTTATAATATTTTTTTTAGTATTTTTTTCTCTAAGACTTCTTTAAGTTCTGATTTTTAATATCGCCGCTCTGAAATTTAAGCGCGATTTTTTTGCTTATTAAAAGCTTATTAAAAAAAAGAAGGAATACGACGATGTCAGGTGGAGCAGGTGGAGCAGGTGGAGCAGGTGGAGCAGGTGGAGCAGGTGGAGCAAAAGCTGTCAGTGAAATAGGCGAAAAAACTAAAGAGTATCTATTAGCAGTTCGAATTCCTTTGAGACAAAAGCTAGATGATGAGATTAAATTGCTTGGGTCTTTAAGAGGTGAACGTCTGCAACTGAAAACTTTAGAGATCGCAGGCATTAGAGTGAAGCTGGAAGAGATAGATAAATATATTGCAGTAAGAGATAGGGAAGAGCTTGCTGCAAAGTTCAGGGTTAGAGTCGAAAAAGACCTTCAGAGTCAAGAAGAAATTCAGCGCTTGAAACGAGAAAATGAGCAACTAAAACATTGGATTGATGATCTGACTTCAAAAAGAGATGATTCTGAAGCCACAAAAGAAGTCGTTTCAGGTGGGGCATCAGGGGTTGCTGGAGCGTCAGGTGAATTGCCAGTCAGTGAAGAAGAATTGCAGAGAAAAAAGGCACTAGAAGAAATAATAGAAGATCTGAAAGTAGCGAATGCTTCTCAGGCAGCAGACTTGGCCAGTAAAGATACTTTGTTGAGAGATCTTGGTTTACAAGTGAGCAATTTTAGGGGGCAATTGCGGGATAAATTATGGCAAATAGAACGCCTAAAAACTGAACGTGAGGCCTTAGGAAAAAAAGAAAAAGACTTAGAAAGAGAGGTTGCTAATTTAAAATCTGATTTGGGCCAAAAAAATCGAGATATTACAGATTTAAAAGCGGAACTCGTGGCACTTGAAGCTTCAAAAGAAAGCAAGAGTCGCGAGCTTGAAAAATCAAAGAAATCTGTGGATCTATTAGAAAAAAGATTAGCAGTTCAATCAGAGCGTCTGAAAGACTTGGAATCGCAAGTTCGTCCTTTGCATGCTGATAATGAAAGGCTTCAGGCGGAGAATGCAGCGCTTCACGTAATGTTGTCAGACTTGAGAGCTAAAGAAGAAGCCTCAGCAATGGCTTCAGCTGCGGGTGCTGGTGGGGGTGCTGGTGCGGGTGCGGGTGCGGGTGCTTCTTTAGATGATCGACACGTCGATCATGTTAAACGTTCTCTGTCGGGTGAGATCAAAAAATTAAGTAAGAATTTAGAGATTCAAGAACTTGCAAATCGAGTGGTCCAACAGGAATTAAGAATGCAAATTTCGGCCGTACATGGGCAAGTTGCTGAGTTAACAGGTTTGAATCGTCATTTGGCAGCTCAGAATACGCACTTGGCAGGTCTGAGTGCTCAGTATTATCAAATGGCGATGAACTGGATGGGTGATTGTGGAACTTTAAGGGAGCGCTTCAGATCGCTGGCTCTAGAAAATCAAGCACTTGGTTTAGAACTTGCAGGCATGGATCAACGATGGATTGATCTTAATACTGTTTTTACAGGCGCTATTGCAGCGAATGCAGCAGAGAGAGCAGATCCTTCCACGGTTTTAGGTCGTTTAGCGGTAGAATCTTCTATAGCCGCTGGTGCTGGTGCTGGTGCTGGAAGTTCGACGCCTCCAGTGGTTCCTGCCACTGCTTTAGTGATAGCGGAGAGAGCGAATCTTTCTGTGATTCCCATGCCAGGACCTGTTGAGCGTACGGATTCTACAGGCTCTACAGTCACTACGACTGAAGGTGATTTTTCCCATGCGTGATCTAAGCATAAAAATAAAATAAAAATCAGGGGCGAAGATTCGCCTCTTTTTTTTTAATTTGTTTTTTGTTTTTTGTTTTTTTTCTGGTGAGTTTTTCTCGCGATTTCTCCAGGACTTCTGGCTACAATCGCCCCTCTTTAAAATTGGGTGTCTTAAGGGTCTATAAAAATTTATGTTTGTTAAAGAAAGAGAAGAGAATTCCCAAAATAATTCCCATAAAAATTACCCTAAAAAATCGAATCAATCTTTTGGAAATGATGAGTTAAAACATCTCAAAGTCCCGCCGCATTCACTCGAGGCTGAGCAATCAGTGATTGGGGGCTTAATGCTGGATAATCAGGCCTGGGATCGAATCTCTGACAAAGTGTATGAAAAAGATTTTTATAGGCGAGAGCATCGTTTTATTTTTCAAGAAATTGCGAGATTGGGTGAGAAAAATATTCCCTTCGACGTTGTGACGCTCTCAGATAGCTTGGATCATTCGGGAAAATTAGAAGAAGTCGGAGGCTTGGCGTATTTATCTGAATTAGCCCGAGGAACCCCCTCAGTCGCCAATATTTCAGCCTATGCCAATATTGTTCATGAGAAGGCGATTTTAAGAGAGTTATTAGCCGTATCGACGGAAGTGGCAGATAAAGTTTATTTTCCAGACGGAGCCAGTGTTAATGACATTTTGGATGAGGCTGAGCAGAAAGTATTTGCGATTGCCGAACATGGTCAGCGCGAAACAGGGCCTGTGTCTATTAAAGATATTGTCCCCAGTGTGATTCAAAGACTAGATGACCTGATGGGTAAGGAAGGTGGGGTGACGGGTCTGCCCACCCACTATAAAGATTTAGATAAGTTAACTTCTGGATTACAAAATGCAGACTTAGTCATCATTGCTGGAAGGCCATCGATGGGTAAGACTTTATTAGGCATGAACATTGCTGAAAATATCGCCATGGATGCAGAAAAACCGGCTTTGATTTTTAGCATGGAGATGCCCAAAGATTCTATTATTATGCGGCAAATTTCGTCTTTAGGTCGGATTGACCAGTCTTCTTTGAGATCGGGAAGACTAGAAGACCATGATTGGTCCAAAATTTTTTCAACCATGACTTTATTAACAGACCGTATGAATATGTATATCGATGATACGCCGGCTTTAAGTCCCTCTGAATTAAGATCCAGAGCGCGAAGATTAGCCCGTGAGCATGGGGGTTTGAGTGTCATTGTTGTGGATTACTTGCAATTAATGCATGTCCCTGGAAATTCAGAGGGCCGAACCAATGAAGTGTCTGAAATCTCCAGAAATTTAAAAGCCTTAGCGAAAGAGCTCAATGTCCCCGTGATTGCACTCTCTCAGCTCAGTCGTAAAGTCGAAGACAGAACAGATAAGCGACCCATGAATTCGGATTTGAGGGAATCTGGCGCTATTGAGCAGGACGCTGATGTGATTATGTTTATTTACAGAGACGAGGTCTATCACCCCGAGAGTGAGCATAAGGGCACGGCGGAAATTATTATTGGTAAACAAAGAAATGGGCCCATCGGCATGGTGAGATTAACTTTCTTGGGCCATTACTGTCGTTTTGATGATTTTTCGTCTCAGCGCATGAATTAAAAAATTTAAAATAAAAAAATTTAAATAAGGGCTGTTTGTCTATGCAAGCTTTTAGAGTTTCTGCCGAAATTAATTTTGAAAATCTTCGTCATAATTTAAAAATAATTAGAGATTTATCCCAGGGCGCGAAAATCATGGCCATGGTCAAAGGCAATGCTTATGGACATGGCATGGTGACTGTCGCGAAGCATTTACGAGACGTCGATTATTTTGGGGTAGTTGGGATTGAAGCGGCGATGGCGCTAAGACACTCTGGGGTAATTCAGCCGATTGTTTTAAGCACGGGGTTTCAGACCCTTCAAGAATTAGAATTAATGCTGGAACACCATATAGATACCGTGATTTTTGATATGGGCCAGATTTTTTTAATTCAAAAATTTTTAAAAAATTTACAAGATAAAAATAAAGATAAAAATCAAAAAATTTATTTACTTAAAACCTGGCTAAAACTAGATACAGGCATGCATCGACTTGGCTTTCCAGCTCAAGATTTGAAATTAGTTCAAGAGGCTTTTGAAAATCTAGAAAAATTAAAATCAGACAATTTAATTTCAGAGATTTTATTCATGACGCATTTTGCTAACGCTGATCAAGAAGAGTCTTTAAGTGTTAAAAATCAGCTGGAAAAATTTTTAAAAATTACAGAGATATTTTCCCAGTCCCAACTTAATACTCACCAATTTTTAAAATCAGCGGCCAATTCTGGGGCTGTTTTAAATTATCCAGAGGCTTGTTTAGACATAGTCCGACCTGGATTGATGCTCTATGGGGTGTCGCCGAGTTATCAGATTTATCCCAAAAATAAATTAAATTTAAATTTAAAACCTCTCATGACTTTGAAATCTAAAATTATCTCTTTACATACTTTGAATATTGGCGAACGCGTGGGTTATGGCTCCAGCTGGAAAGCTCTAAGAGAAACCAAGCTAGCGGTGATTTCCATAGGCTATGGCGATGGCTATCCCCAGCATGCTAAAGAAGGCACACCCGTATTAATTCATGGACAGAAAGCTTATTTAGCTGGAAGAGTTTCTATGGACAGTATTACGGTGGATATCACGGATATTCAAAATAACTGCGCGATTGGCGATGAAGTAATTTTATGGGGTGAAAATTTACCTATCGAAGAAGTCGCGTATTTCATGGGTGTGTCTGTCTATGCCTTGTTAACAGGTGTGACTTCCAGGGTGACGATGGAGATGCGGGAGCTGGAGTGAGAGGGGTGTTGTCTAGAACGATGGTGTAGGGGCGAATCTTGTATTCGCCCTATTGAGATCAAGAAGCAGAAACAAGATCTCCAGTGATATAGCGATGAATTAAAGAATTAATTAAGGCCTGATAGGGCAAATCTTGTTCCGCTGCTTTTGCTTTAATTGCTAAATAATCTTGTGTTGGAATTCGCAAACTAATGGCTTTTCTTTGCTTATTGCTTTGGGCGAATATTTCAGCGTATTTCTGAATTAATTCTGGGCTGCTTTCAAATATAAAATCTCCAGCTTGTACGGCTTCATGTAAGGCTTGTTCTTCTGAGTCTAATTGATCCAAGGGCTCTAGCTGGCTTAAATTAATTTTGATTTTCTCTTTTTGCATTATTAATTTTTTCATGATGGTGCTCGGGTAAATTTTTTCGGAGCTTATATAAAGCCTAAAAATAAAAAAGAGCCCGAAGGCTCTTTTTATTAAATTTTCTTTTTACCCAGTGACTCCAGGCGCTTTTGATGAACTTGGAGAAGTGTCGGTTGAGCTGCCAGAGGCAGAGCCAGCGCCAGCTTTATCAGAAATCGCTGCATCAGCAAATAGATGAGCTGAGGCCACTGGAGCGGCACCTCTAAGCTCCATGAATACTGTAAAAACACGCTGTGAATTAGAGAGATTGATACTAGTGAGCCTGTGACTTTTTGGAAAATCTTTGGGGGTCATCAGGATGAATTGATGAGCTTTTTCAGGGGTGTTCAAGCTTGCTTCCAGTCCCATAGAGCGAATCACCTCAGAAAAATTTTTATGAACAAGGGCCAATTTTTCTCGGACAATCGGAAGCAACTCATCGTGCCCTTTTCCAGTAACGGATCTGAGCTCTTCAATAAGGCTCAATGCCATAGCTGTTTGAAGTTTTGGTGCAGTGCCCATTATTTTTCCAGAATTTTCCAAAAGAAATTTGGTCTGAACAGCGTCTTTGATTCTTTCGATATTCGCAGGCTCTGCTGAACGGCTTTCTAATAAAACTGTTTCAGAGGCATCAAGAATTTGAGTGAATTGCATCATGCTCGTATAACCGCCTGTTTTATCAAGAGCAGTTTTTAAGTCACGATTAAAATGATCTTCAATTTGCTTATCTGTGAGATTAATTGCTTGCCCTTCACCCATGCCAGGGCCGCTGAGAGGCGCTTTTTTACGGCTGAAAAAACTAGACATGTCTAATCTCCTTTTAATTTTTTATAAATTATTTTTATAAAATTCTTAAAATCCAATTTAGATCTGGAGTCTTAGGGGCTGATTAATTTTTAAATTTTTTAGGCTCTGATTTTTGATATTAAAAATTTGTGAATGCTTTAAAATTCCCCGTTTTTTAAACTAGGGATTTAATCAATGGCCATCAAAACCAAAACCATGTTTGTCTGTTCTGACTGCGGCGGCGAAGCTTCCCAGTGGCAAGGCCAGTGTAAAGATTGCGGCGCTTGGAATACGTATTCCCAAATATCTATTGCTCAGGGCAAAAATACAAAATTATCTAGAACCCCTGAATACACGGGATATTCTGGTGAGCAAAGTTCTGGAGTATTTGATCTGGCTGAGATTCCAGAAGAAAGATTAACCAGAATTCACTCCAGTATTGATGAGCTGGATCGAGCGCTTGGGGGTGGGATAGTCCAGGGCTCTGTGACTTTGATTGGCGGAGACCCAGGGATTGGTAAATCGACCTTGTTATTACAAGTCACTTGCGGCTTAAGTCAAAATTTAAAAGTTTTATATATCACGGGTGAAGAGTCTCTCCAGCAGGTGTCTCTCAGGGCTAAAAGATTAGGTTTAGACGCCCCAAAATTAAGATTGTATGCAGAGACTTGTGTGGAATTAATTTTGAATCAGATTCAAAAAGAACAGCCAGATATTATTGTCATTGACTCTATTCAGACCATGTTTACAGAGCAGGTTCCCTCAGCCCCAGGGTCCGTCTCACAAGTCCGAGAATCTGCGGCAGCATTAGTTCGATTTGCGAAAAAAACTCATACGGCTTTATTTTTCGTCGGTCATGTCACGAAAGATGGGACGCTCGCAGGCCCCAGAGTCTTAGAGCATATGGTCGACTGTGTTTTATATTTCGAAGGCCAGAATGATTCGAGATATAGGGTAATCAGAGCGGTTAAGAATAGATTTGGGGCGGTGAATGAACTGGGTGTATTCGCCATGACTGAGAAGGGTTTAAAAGGTGTATCTAATCCTTCAGCGATTTTTTTAGCCCATGATGTGATTGATAAACCCGGCTCTTGCGTGATGGTGACTTGGGAGGGGACGCGGCCTTTATTAGTCGAAATTCAGGCTCTAGTAGACCAATCACACTCACCCAATCCCAGAAGAGTTTGTGTGGGAATAGAGCAAAATAGATTGGCCATGTTGTTAGCTGTTTTAAACAGGCACTGTGGTGTTCAGACTTATGACCAAGATGTATTTATTAATATTGTCGGTGGCATGAAAATTGCTGAAACGGCCATAGATCTCCCTGTTTTGATTTCTGTTTTAACCAGCTTGAAAAATAAGCCGATGGACAGAAAGACTATTAGTTTTGGCGAAGTGGGCTTATCTGGAGAAATTAGGCCCGTGCAATCTGGCCAAGAAAGAATTCTCGAGGCTATCAAACAGGGCTTTACGCGAATGATTGTTCCGAAACAAAATGTGCCGAAATTAAATAAAATTGCACACCCTGAAGTAGAGATTATTCCTGTGAGTCATCTGGAAGATTTGTTGGGGATCCTACGCGCTTGAGGGGGTTCTCTGCGAGCCATAATCAATCAATAAATATGGGTTTTTTAATAATGCAGTTTTTATTGTCAGTGCAGGGGTTCCAGAAGGCATTACTGTTCTTGCAATCATTTTTTTCTTACAGCAAATTTCTAAAATTTGATGCGACGCCGTATTAAAACATCCCAATATCGGTCGGCAAAAAATAGGATAAGCATAGTGAGAAAGTAAGTTTGAAAGACTTGCACCGGCCTTCCAGCTCCAGGTTAATATTTTTCCTAAAGCCGCTTGAAATAATCGAGGTTCTAAAACGATCATCATCCAAATGCTCATAAATAAAAAACATTTGAAATCTACTTGTCCGGCCTTGCTATCGATATAGGGATCAAAAATAGTAATCGCGACCGCTCCGCCAATATTTTGCACAATGAGTTTTTTAACTTGTAAAGTCTTAAAAAATCCTAAAAGAAATTTTGCTGGTAGGGGATAGAGATGGGCTTCTAACCATGCTTGCGTTTTAATTTCCATAATATGGTCAGAAAGTAGTTGGTAGCTTTTATCAGCCGTTCTGGCGGCCTGGTGAATTCCTTCAGGATCTTTATGGCATTTAATCCCATAGTTAATCAAAGCATCCACGCTTGAATGATAAAACAGACGTGCTCCGCCTTGGATAAAATAGGTTCGAATAAAGTCACTGATTTGAGTCAGGTTATTATTTTTTATATTCATATCTTTGCGCTGGAATAAGCTCAAAATAATCCCCGCTGAAAAAGCAGTTGCGAGCATGATGATGGCTTGTTTATTAGAGTGCCATGGAGAAAAAAAACGCCAGCCTCGGGGTGCTGTGAGTCGGTGTTTTTCTTGCTCAGCATGGGTGATTATTTTTTTTAAGAGCGTTTTTTGAGCATTATAAAATTGAATGCGTTCTATGAGATCCAGGGGTTTCGTTTGGTCTAAATAATTTAAATAATCACCGGTTAATAAATGCTTAGTGAAAGTCTCAATATTTTGAATATGGGCAATTTTAGGGTGAATTTCTAAAGGATCTGACGAGGATCGGGCGCTTTCTGTAATTTTCCAAGCGAGGCCGAGTGCTTTTGGATCTTGCTCAGCTTTTAAATTTTCTATTTTTTTAAATAGAAGATCTAGGTCCCGTTCTAATTGATATAAAGGTATTTGAGTGGCTGCTGCTCTTTCGGGTGGATATAGGGTTAGTGCCGTCATTGCCTGATTGCCAGCCATCGTGAAGATCTCCTGAAATATTTTTTTTTATTTATTTTAAAAATATTAGAGCTTTAAATTTTGCTGCAAAGAAGAGGATTTTTTATTTAAATATTTTTATGTTTTAAATATTAATTTTGTGCAAACGTCACGCGGTCTAAGTTATTTAAATCTTGAATAGTCTGAATATTTTTAAAGCCCGCTTGGGTTAATAAGTTAAAAATATCTTGGGCTTGATTAAAACCATGCTCAAAGAATATTTTTCCAGAGCCTGGTTTTAATAATTGCTTGGCTTGTTTAATAATTTTTTCAAAATCTTCTAAGCCCGACTTTCCAGAGATTAAAGCGCCAGGGGGTTCAAATCTTAAATCCCCTTGCGATAAATGCGGATCTGTTTGGGAGAGATAGGGCGGATTAGAGACAATTAAATCTAGTAATAAATCTTGTTCTAATAATTTCTCTCCCCAGCTGCTTTCTATAAAACTAATATTTTTTATTTTATTTTTTTCAGCATTTTTCTGGGCTAATTTTAAAGCCTGAGGTGAAATATCTAAGCCTATTATTTTCCAGTCAGGTCTTTCAGAAGCCAGAGTAATCGCAATAATTCCAGAGCCCGTGCCGAAATCAGCGATATTTAAAATTTTAGCTGGGGATTGGCCCTGGGAGGCATGATCTAAGACAGCTTGAATTAAAATTTCTGTGTCAGCTCTAGGGATTAAAACATCAGGATTGATATAAAAATCCAAGGACCAAAATTCTCGAGAGCCTGTTAAATAAGCAATGGGTTGGCCCTTCATTCTTTCTGAAATTAAATAATTAAATAAATTAATTTGGTCTGGATTTAAAATTTTTTCAGGATGTGAGTAAAGATAAGCCCGGTTTTTTTTTAAAATAAAGCAAAGCAGTATTTCACAATCTATTTGGGGGCTGTCTGTATGATTTTCTGAATGGTTTTGTGAATGATTATTTTTTAATAAATCTTGGGCGTTTTTTAGTTGGGAATGGATGGTGTTGGGCATTTAGATTTTAACCCCCTCTCTGACCCTATGGGTCTGTCTCTCCCTCCAGGGGAGAGACGAAAACAAGAAGATTTTACCCATTCATCTCAGCCAAAAGATCTGCTTGGTTTTCGCGTATTAAAGGCTGGATCACGGGGTCTAAATTGCCATTTAAAATATCGTCTAGCTGATAAAGAGTAAGATTGACGCGGTGATCGGTCAGACGGCCCTGGGAATAGTTATAAGTTCGGATTCTTTCAGATCGATCTCCAGTGCCGACTAATAATCTTCGCGTTTGAGCTTGCGTCGCTCTTTGCGCTTCTTGGGCCTGCGCTAATAAGCGAGATTGTAATAAGGCCATCGCTTTGGCTCTGTTCTTATGCTGAGAGCGCTCGTCCTGACACTCGACTACAAGACCGCTGGGAATATGAGTAATACGAATCGCAGAGTCAGTTTTGTTCACATGCTGACCGCCAGCACCAGAGGCTCTGTAAGTATCGGTTTTTAAATCAGCAGGATTAATATTAATTTTTTCGACTTCATCAATGACGGGCAGAATGGCAACCGTACAAGTGGAAGTGTGCACTCGACCTTGAGCTTCTGTTGCTGGAACCCGCTGGACCCTATGGGCGCCTGATTCGAATTTGAGCTGAGAATAAACTTGATCTCCAGAGATCTCTGCAATGATTTCTTTATAGCCGCCATGCTCACCATCGTGATGGCTAACAAGCTCTACAGTCCAGCCTTTGTTCTCTGCGTATCTTGTGTACATGCGGTAAAGATCTCCCGCAAAAATAGCGGCCTCGTCACCGCCAGCTCCCGCTCGGACTTCTAAGAAGATATTGGCTTGGTCATTAGGGTCTTTAGGTAATAATAATAATTCTAAGTCTTGCTCTTTTTTTTGAATCTCTGCTTGAGCGGCTTTAATTTCTTCTTCAGCCATTTGTTTCATTTCTGAATCAGATTCTTGAGACATTAATTCTTGAGCGCCGCTTAAATTATTTTCAGCCTGTTGAAACTCAGAAAAAGTCTTAACCAAAGGCTCTAATTCAGCATACTCTTTCGAAAAGGCTCTAAATTGATCTTGTTTATTAATAATCTCTGGGCTGACTAGTAAATGCCCGAGTTCTTCGAAGCGATCTTTTAATCTTTCTAATTTGAATCGAATGGAATCTTTCATGGTTTAATCTTTCTGTTTTTTTTAATTTTTTAATTTTTTTAAATTATAAAAATAATTTAAGACAAGGGCCTAAAAATTTTTTCGGCGAACTCTAACACAGTCAGCTCACCCTCGGTGCCCGCTAAGTGCAAATTTTTAGTAGGACGGTGAATTAATTTATTAGTCAAATGATGCGCCAGGGAATTTAAAACCACCGAAGGGTCAACGCCACGGGCTAATAAACACTGGGCCTTGGCCAGTTCCGCATCTCGAACTTGCTCGCTCTGAGCGCGATAATTCTGAATATAAGGCGAGGCAATCTTTGAATTTAAAGTCTGCTGATAAAGATGAATATGCGCAGTAATTAACTCAGAGGCTTCAAGACTGGCTTGGGTTCTGGAAATAATATTTTTTTCTATCTGAGTTTGAATATCGTCAATAGATAATAATTTTATATTTTTAATATTTAAAATAGCCGGATCAATACTTCTCGGGACTGAAAGATCTATTAAAAGCAGGGATTTATTTTTATTTTTTATATTTTTAAAATTTTCCAAGCTAGTTAAATTAATTAAATAATCAGGGCTCGAAACCGCTGAGATAATTAAATCTAGCTCTGAGCAATAAGCTGGAATTTCTTCGAGAGAGCAGGCGGTTATTTTATTCTGGGCGTGTTGGTATTGCTGGGCTAAGAGTTCAGCTTTGTTTAAATTTCTATTAAAAATAAATAAATATTGAGAGAGATCTTTCAGGTGCTTTAATAATAATTCAGCTGTTTTTCCAGCGCCGATAATTCCAATTTTGGCTTTGGATAAATCGATATGACTCTGGCCTAAACGAATGGCTGAAAAAGCAATAGATACGGGGCATTGGCCCAGGGATGTTTTTGAACGAACGGCTTTGGCGCAATTAAAAGTGGCCATGAGCGCTTGATCTAAGACAAAGCCCAGGGCGCCCATATTTTTAGCTCGGGCATAGGCTTCTTTGAGTTGACCCAAGATCTGGGGCTCGCCTAAGACCATAGAGTCTAGGCCTGAAGCGACATGCATGAGATGACTCATAGCGTCTAAACCATGATGGGTATAAAGATAAGCGCTTAGGTCTTGGACAGAAATTTCTTGGTAATCACCCAGCCAGTGTAAAAGCACGGTCATGTCGTCCAGGGTGGTATAAATTTCAGTGCGATTACAGGTCGAAAGAATTAAATACTCCGCGTCTTTGCCTAATTTTTTAAGAGAAGCCAGGGCCAATTCCAGATCATCATCAATAAAAGACATGCGTTCTCGAATAGAAAGCGGGGCAGTTTTATGACTAATTCCAAGAACAGTAAGCACGAATTTTTTCTAGCCAGGTGATTTTTGAAGGGCGCAATTTTAGCAAAATAGCGCTAGACATCTAGAGCCAAGCAGCACGCTGCCTAATAAATTTCTTAATTTTTTATAAAATTCTATCTTTCTTGGCCCCGTTGAAAACTGCAGAAATTTAGCGCGATAAAAACAAAAAAATTTATAGAGGCAAAAAATGCTCATTTTTTTGAATTTTTATGCGAAAAGTTTCAATTTAGATCGCGAATTTCAATAATTAATTATGACTTCCCGTTTTTCAG
>CAMCUU010000009.1 GCA_945879065.1 Francisella tularensis subsp. holarctica | reverse complement strand
TTTAAACATGATTAAATTTATTTTTATAGGCGCGAGATCCGATCGAGGGCGAATACAAGATTCGCCCCTACCCCTTTCCTATTAGATAGCTTGATCCGAGACCGTACAATTCAAAATTTTTCAAGTAAAAATTAAGGCTAATTGTAAGCCCGCAAGGGGAGAGACGATGTTCTGAAGGTGGTGAAAATCACCCCGCCACACACCCAATCACCGCCACTTTTGAGAAAGCCTGATCTAATAAATTTAATAAAATCAAACGATTATTTTTTAGATTTAAATCTTCGCAAATCACCATGACATTATTAAAAAACTGATCAATCGGGTCTTTTAATCCAGATAAGATTTTTAAATAGTTTTCATAGTTTTTATTAAATAATTCAGGATTGGCCTGGTTTAAAATTTGATTTAATTTTTCAAATAAATTTTTCTCAGCTGGAGTTATTAATAAATCCGGATTTAAATTTAATAAATTTTTATCTGAATCTAATAAATTTTTACTCAAAATATTTCTCACGCGCTTATTCGCCTGGGTTAAATTTTCAGCCTCTGGGAGTTTTAAAAATTCCAGTACGGCCTGGGTTCTTAATTCAAAATCTTTCAAACTATCTGGGCTAGGTTGAGATTGTTTAACCGCCTCGAAAACACTGGGGTTCATGCCAGATTCTATAAAATTATTTTTCAGTCTTTCTAAGATAAATTCATAGACTTCTTGGGTAAGATTTTGGTCAAGCTTTTGAGCGGTATTTTTAAATAATGGGATGGCTAGATTAATTATTTTTAATAAATCTAAATCTAATTTTTTATCTAATGGGCTATCTAGCAAAATTTTAATAATTCCAAGCGCCTGGCGTCTTAAGCCAAAAGGGTCTTTAGATCCCGTGGGTTTTTCACCTGTGCTAAAAATACCTACTAAGCCTTCTAGTTTTTCAGCTAGGGCTAAAATAATGCCAGTCTGAGTTTTAGGGAGTTGATCACCTAAAAATCTAGGTAAATATTGTTCTTGAATAGCCTGGCAAATTTCTAAATCTTCACCCATCGCCTGGGTGTAATAAGATCCCATAATGCCCTGGAGCTCTGGGAATTCCATGACCATGTTGGACACTAGATCGGCTTTAGATAAAACCCCTGCGCGGTGGGCCATTTGGATTTGCTGATTATTAAAATTTAATGCTTGGGCGATGATTTGAGCCAAATCAGCAATTCTATTTTGTCTTTCTAGCATGCTGCCTAATTTAATTTGATAAGTTAGTTTCGAAAGAGAATTTTGAATTTCAGGCTGGTCTAATTTAATTTTTAAGTCGGTTTGATAGAAAAAACTTGCGTCGGATAATCTAGCTCTCACGACTTTTTCATTACCCTGAATGACTAGTTCAGGCTCTTTGGAATTTAAATTCGCAATGGCAATAAAATAAGGTAATAAATGCCCTTGAGCATTTTTCAAAGCTACGCATTTTTGGTGTTGCTGGAGTGCTGAGACTAAAGCTTCTGAAGGGGTGTTTAAAAATTCTGGAGAGAACTCGCAAAGCAAAGCCTCAGGCCATTCAGTAATGCTAGTGATTTCGTCTAAAAGATCTTGAGGTAAAAGGGCGGTGGCTTGAAGATTTCCAGTGATTTTTATGATCTGGTTTTTAATTAATTCTTGGCGCTCTTGATAATCAGCCAGCACATGATTTTGTTTAAGCTGAGTTAAGTAAGTTTGGGCTGAAGTAATTTTAATTTTTTCTGGACTGTGAAAACGATGGCCCTGGGTTTCTCTTCCAGATTCCAGGCCCAGAATATTTCCAGGAATGATTAAATCTCCATAGAGCATGATTAAAGAATGAACCGGGCGGACAAAATGAATTTGGCTTGATCCCCAGCGCATCAGTTTAGGAATAGGTAATTTATTTAAACTTGTTTGAATAATTTGGGGCAAAAGCTGAGTAATAGACTGGCCTATTTGAGTGCCCTGATATAAAAAATATTCGCCCTTATCTGTTATTTCACGGCTTAATTTTTCCAGATCTTGGGGGGTTAAATTCACAGAGCTTAAAAAGCCTAATAAAGCCTTACTGGGATTTTTATCTTGATCAAAACTGGCAGACACCGCAGGTCCGCGTTTAGAGATTATTTGATCTTGGGATTTTGAAGATAAATCTGAAATATAAATAGCAAGACGCCTGGGCGTTGCGAAGTAATTAATATTTTTAAATAAGATCTGAGATTTTTCGAGCTGGGATTTGATTTCTGTGCATAAAGATTGGATTAAATTTAATAAAGCTTTGGGGGGGAGTTCTTCTGTTAGTAATTCAAATAGGAAATCATCGGAATTTTTTAAATTGACCCCCTCTCTGACCTTCAGGCGTTCGCCTTTCAGGTCTGTCTCTCCCGCGGGGGGAGAGACGATAGAAGCGGTTTGCAGCATCGGAAAGCCCAGATTCTCCCGGGATTTAAAATAAGCCTCTGCGATGGCTCTAGAAAGCGCTCTGATTCTTAAGATATATCTTTGTCGCTCTGTGACAGAAATAGCCCCGCGGGCATCTAATAAATTAAAAGTATGTGAGGTCTTTAACATCATTTCATAAGCCGGCAAGGGTAAATCTAGGGCCATTAATCTTTGGGACTCTGATTCGAATAGATCAAATAATTCAAATAATTTATTCACAGGCGCTTGTTCAAAATTATATTTTGACATTTCGACTTCGTTCTGATGAAAAACATTGCCATAGGTCACTGGGCCATTGGGGGTATGGGCCCAAATTAAATCAAACATGGAATTTTTATTTTGTAGATACATGGCAAGGCGTTCTAAGCCGTAAGTAATTTCGCCGAGTACGGGACTGCAATCTAAGCCGCCAACCTGCTGGAAATAAGTAAATTGGGTGACTTCCATGCCGTCTAACCACACTTCCCAGCCCAAGCCCCAGGCGCCTAAAGTGGGTGATTCCCAGTTATCTTCGACAAAGCGAATGTCATGTTTGCTTAAATCAAATCCCAAGGCTCTTAAAGATCCTAAATATAATTCTTGAATATTTGCTGGAGAGGGCTTTAAAGCGACTTGAAATTGATAGTAATGCTGGCCTCTATTGGGATTGTCCCCATAACGTCCATCTTTGGGTCGTCTAGAAGGCTGGACGTAAGCTGCATTCCATGGTTCAGGTCCGATGGCTCTTAGAAAAGTCGCGGGATGAAAAGTCCCCGCACCGACTTCCATGTCATAGGGCTGAATAATCACACAGCCTTGTTCTGACCAGTATTTTTGAAGGGTTAAAATTAAATCTTGAAAAGTAATAGGGGTATGCGTGCAGGCCATGGCGAGTTTCCAGCTGGGTTATTTAAAAAAGGGTTATTTAAAAAAGCCAGCGAGGATAACAAAAATTAATGTCAAAAATTAGGGGGGATTTAAGTTAAAAACTGGCTGAAATCGATGATTTTAGAAAAATAATTTTGAGCAGAAACTTGAGGGCTGATTTCACTGGCATGAATTAAAACTGGCCAATAAGAAAAGTTTTTAGGGAGAGAGAGATTTTCTAGTTTTTCTTTCATCTGATTAATAACAGAGGGGCCAATCGGGTTATTTTGGGAAAATTTAATCTCGCAGGGGAATAAAGTGTTGTATTGGGTCTGGATTAAGTAATCAATCTGGCAACCCGTTATTTTACTAGTAGGCCTTTGGAAAAATGGGTTTTCAATAGAGATATCATTGGGTGAAATTCCAGCGGCTTGCCAGATTAAATCTCTATTTTGTAAGACTAGATTTTCAAATTGCAGTCCCATAATGCCTTCCCAGTTAGGTAGTGCACTGAGGCTTTGATTTTTGAACAAACCAGATTGAATTCTTTCTTGATTAGGAAGAATGAATTTTAAGTAAAATCGTGTGTAATTATCGCTGATTCTGTAATGACCAAATCGGCTTATTTTTTGAGATTGAATCTCCCAGGTCAGTTCTTTTTTTATAAATCCCGCTTGAATTAAATCATCTAAATATTCGCTAATAGAGCCACTTTTAGAAAGCTCTAATGACTCACATAAGCGATGGAATTCTCTTTTCCCATCAACGAGAGCCATAAGAATGCGTTGATAAGTTGGGCTTCGACGTGAGAACAAGTCAGAGAAAATATCATTAAATTCCTGGAATAAGAGGCCCTCTGGTGTAAAACATAATCGATGAATGCTCTCAGCCGCAGGAGTATTTGGGAGAATTTCTTCTAAGTACCTAGGGATGCCACCGGTGATAGATAAAATTTGAAATTGCTCGATTTTAGATAAGTTGGGTGCAATTTTTTTAATAAAAACACTGGAGTCTTTCAGTGTTAAAGGCTCGAGATTTAAAACCAGTGAGATTCGTCCGACAAATCCTGTGCTTTGCAAAATATTTTGATCAATCCAGGAAGAGATAGAGCCGCATAAAATTAAAATTAATTCGGGGTTGTCTTTGAACGATAAATCCCAGGCGTTTTTTAATTTAGGAAGAAACTCAGGAGAACCTTCAGCCATCCAAGAAATTTCATCTAATAAAATAATCACTCGGCCTGTTTTTGTTTGAGAGGCCACCATGGAAAACGCCTTTCCCCAGTCATCTACCTGGACTTCTGGAAAGTCAGTTTGCTCAGAGAGTTGGCGCATGAATTCTTGTCTTTGAATTTCTGGCGTTGTGCCTTCTGTTGGTGCTAAACCAGAAAATTTTAAAAAACGATGATTTTTTGCAAATTCTTGAGCCAGGCGACTTTTGCCAACTCTTCTACGGCCTTTAAAGACGATAAGGCTAGAAGTATGTTTCTGTAGTAAAGGCTTTAAAAGTTGGAGTTCTTTTTCTCGGCCTATATAAAAAGATGCTGATCTTAAGCTTTTAAGTACTGGCATTTTTATTTTTTACCTCACGAAAATGTAAAATAACGATTTGGTGAGGTGGATTGTAGTGTATTTTTTACCTCACGAAAACGGAAAATCTCTGTTTCGTGAGGTAAATATAAAAAAGGGCTATTCCCCAGGCTCAAAACCCCGTCTCTCTTTTTTTATAATGCTTACGACAGACAGATAAATAAGATTCATTGCCGCCGATGGCTATTTGTTCTCCAGATAAAATAGGTTTGCCTTGGGCATCTAGTCTCAAAACCATGGTGGCTTTAGCGCCGCAATGACAGACGGTTTTAATTTCTGATAACTCTTCTGCCCAGGTCATGAGATATAGACTGCCTTCGAAAGGCTGGCCCATAAAGTCTGATCGTAAGCCGTAAGTTAAAACGGGAATATTTAATACATCGACAATATCTGTGAGCTGTTCGACTTGGACTTTGTTTAAAAACTGGGCTTCGTCGACAAAGACACAGTGAATTTTGCCCAGAGTTTTAATTTGTTCTTGGGTGTCTAAAAAAATATTAAAATTTTGATCAAACATGCGAGCCTCAGCTTGCAAGCCAATTCTCGAGGCAATTAAGCCTGCTCTCACACGGTTATCTAGCTGGGGTGTATAGAGCAGGGTGCGCATACCGCGTTCTTTATAGTTGTAATTAGATTGCAGCAAAATAGTTGTCTTGCCTGCGTTCATTGCTGAATAGTAAAAATGCAGTTTGGCCATGAGTTTCGTACTTACTTATTTGTTTATATTAAAAATTAAAAAAATTAAAAAAATTAAAAAAATTAAAAAAGAAGGGGCGGAGTTTAAAGAAGAAATTTTGTTTCATGAACCTGAGAGATGAGTTGATAAAAAAATAAAACAATCTGCTTGATCTTGAGGAGAGTTAAAAGTATGATGAAGGTATGATAATCAATAAGGAGAACGGTTTTGGCCAGGGTTGAGCCTCTTGCGAAGATCGCAATCACTCTTGATAGAGAGCTTTTAGAAAAATTAGATTTTTTGATTCGAGCGCAGATTTTTAAAAATAGAAGTCAGGCAATTCAGGAAGCAGTCGCTATGAAAGTTAAGCAACTAGAAAGACAAGAATTTGAGCAAGCTTGTTTGAAGGCAAATAAAGCAGAAGAGCAAGCGTGGTCAGAACTAGGTTGGAAAGAGGACAGTGCAGCATGGCCAGAATATTGAGAGGGGACATCGTTTGGGCGAATTTAGAGCCAACCATAGGAACAGAGCAACAGGGTCAAAGGCCTGTATTAGTCATTAGTGATGAGGTGTTTAATAAAAATCTGGGGGCTGTAATTGCTTTTGCATTGACGAGCCAAGAGCCTGCCACCCCTTACCCATTAACTTATGAGCTGGATTATGCTGATTTACCTAAGAGATCTTGGGTGAAAATTGGGCATATCAGAACTTTATCTGTTTTGAGGTTGGGTGCGCATATTACGAGGGCTGCTGCTGAAGATTTAGAAAAAATCATGTTCGGTTTTTATCGAATTACCTCCGGAAGCTAAGGCGATGCACATCACCCCTGACGGCTGGCTTCAATCTCCAGATATTAAAATATTAAAATCCCCCAATTTTGATTTAAGACCCGCTGGAGAAATTATTTCTCTTTTAGTTGTTCACTGTATTTCTCTTCCCCCTGGAGAATTTGGCTCTGGAGCTGTCCAGGATTTATTTTTAAATAAATTAGATTGCGAGTCTGAGCACTCACACCCTTATTTCCAGCAAGAATTAAAAAATAAAAAATTATCAGCCCATGTTTTTATTAATAGAGCAGGGGAAATTTTTCAATTTGTGAGTTTTAAACATAGGGCCTGGCATGCGGGAGTTTCCAGCTTTAAAAATAAAGATAAATGCAATGATTTTTCCATCGGCATTGAGCTGGAAGGGACGGATGATCAAGTTTTTGAACCGGCCCAATATGAAAGTTTGATAAAAATTACCCAAATTATTTTAAAAACTTATCCAGAAATTAGTTTAAATAACATTCAGGGTCATGAAGATATTGCGCCGGGGAGAAAAACAGATCCGGGGAAATATTTTGACTGGAAGTTATATCAAAAAGCTTTGGTAGCTCATGGCTAAGTATTTTCTAGTTTTTATTTTTTTTATTTGTTCTGGATCCAGTTTTGGATTAGCTGGTATTACTGGCGCAGATGGCGTTGAGATTAATTTAAAAACACCGGCTCAAAGAATTATTTCTTTATCTCCCGATATGACCGAAATTTTATTTGCTATGGGTGCAGGAAAAAATCTAGTGGGGGTAGGGTCCAGCTCTGATTACCCAGCCCAAGCTTTAAATTTACCTGTGATCGCTGGTGTTAGAACTATTAATTTACCCAAAATTTTGGCTTTAAATCCTGATTTGATTATTGCTTGGCAAGATGGGACATCTGTTTTTGATATTCATAAATTAAGAGACTTAGGCATTCCCGTTCTAGTCGTAGAAAGCCAAAAATTAGCGGATATTTCGCATTGGATGAGGGTGCTGGGGGTTTTAACAGGGAATAGTAAAAAAGCGGATTTATTGGCGAATAATTTTGATTTAAGTTTAAAAAATTTTAAAAATTTTAAAAAAATAAGTAATAAAAATAATAAAACTAAGCCCAAAGTATTTGTTCAAATTAGTGATCAGCCTTTATTCACCGCGGGGGGCTTAAGTATTCAGTCAGAGATTATTAATCTTTGCGGCGGTGAGAATATTTTTGAAAATAAATTAACACCCGCTTTAGAAGTCTCTGAAATTTCTGTTATTACAAAAAATCCAGATTTAATCATTGGCCTTGCGCCCACAAGTTTTGATCTGTGGGCGGATTGGCCTGAAATTAATGCAGTGAAAAATCATCAAGAAATAAAAATCAATGCCGATATTTTTTCAAGACCTGGGCCGAGGATTTTGCAAGCGGTAGACCAGGTCTGCGGGGCTATTAAAAATATTAATAAAAATTAATTACCTATTTTTCATATTTTTAAATGCGCGCTCAGTGGGGCCTGTGTACAACTGACGTGGGCGGCAAAGTTTAGCATTGGGGTCTGCGATCATTTCGTTCCAATGGGAAATCCAGCCGACGGTTCTAGCTAGGGCAAAAATTACGGTGAACATATTTGACGGGATACCAATGGCGTCCATGACAATACCTGAATAAAAATCGACGTTGGGATAGAGTTTTTTCTCAATGAAATAGGGGTCTTTCAGGGCGATATCTTGAAGCTGGATAGCGACTTGTAAAATAGGATTATTAATTTGTCCTAGTTCTTTTAAGACTTCTTGGCAGGTTTCTTTCATAACGGCAGCGCGAGGGTCATAGTTTTTATACACCCGATGGCCGAAGCCCATTAATCTAAAGCCGCTGTTTTTATCTTTAGCTTTGGCAATAAATTCAGGAATTCTGTCAGGAGTGCCAATTTGACGGAGCATATTTAAAGCCGCTTCATTGGCGCCGCCATGAGCGGGCCCCCAAAGGGCAGAGATCCCAGACGCAATGCAGGCAAAAGGATTGGCGCCTGTGGATCCTGCGAGTCTGACAGTCGAAGTCGACGCATTTTGTTCATGATCTGCATGAAGTGTGAAAATTTTATCCATCGCGCGAACAAAGACAGGATTGGGTTGGTAATCTTCGCAGGGGGTGGCATACATCATGTGTAAGAAATTCTCAGCATAAGACATGTCATTGCGAGGCTGCATAAAAGGCTGACCAATCGAATATTTGTAACACATCGCTGCAATAGTCGGCATTTTGGCAATGAGTCTAATAGCGGACAGATGGCGATCTTCAGGGCGATGAATATTCAAGGCATCATGATAAAAAGCAGAGAGCGCGCCTACGACACCGACCATAATCGCCATGGGATGTGCGTCACGTCTAAAACCCCTGAAAAAATGAACCATTTGTTCATGAAGCATGGTGTGATGGTTAATTTCATTATCAAATTTTGCTTTTTCTTGGGGATTAGGTAATTCACCGTTTAATAATAAATAACAAACTTCTAAGAAATCAGCTTGGTCTGCGAGTTCTTTAATGGGGTAGCCCCTGTAAAGCAAAACACCCTTATCGCCATCAATATAAGTAATCTTAGACTCGCAAGCGGCCGTTGAAAAAAAGCCAGGATCATAAGTAAATAAATTGCTTTTAGCCAAAGCCGAAACATCGACGCAATCTGCGCCCAGCGTGGCTTTATGAATAGGAAGATCAAAAGATAATTTATTATCAATTTCTAATTTAGCTTTTTTAGAATCCTGGCCGCTCATGAGTGTTCGCTCCTAAATTTTATAATTTATATAAATATAATTTAATGGGGTAAGAAAGGTGGAAAAAAGATTAGATTAATTTAATTAATTAGCCAGTTATTTATCCAGTAATTTTTCGATACTTAATCCGATGGGGATTTAAGCTGTCTTCCCCAAATCTTGCTTTTCTATCTGCGGCATAATCTGAATAATTCCCTTCGAACCAAGTTACTTGGCTATCGCCCTCAAACGCTAAAATATGTGTCGCAACACGGTCTAAGAACCAGCGATCATGGGAAATAACAAAGACAGAGCCTGGGAAGTTTTGAATCGCGACTTCGAGCGCTCTTAAAGTTTCGACATCTAAGTCATTAGTGGGCTCGTCGAGTAATAAAACATTGCCGCCAGATTTTAATAATTTAGCTAAGTGAACCCGATTTCTTTCACCGCCTGATAATTGATTAATTCTTTTTTGCTGATCAACACCCTTGAAATTAAATCTTCCGACATAGGCTCTCGACGGCGTGGAGTAAGTCCCAACCATAATATTATCTAAGCCGTCAGCGATTTCTTCCCAGACTGTTTTACTATCATCTAAGTGATCTCTGGACTGGTCGACATAGGCTAATTTGACTGTTTCTCCAGCATCTACAACGCCAGAATCAGGGGTTTCCAAGCCAGTTAGCATTTTGAAAAAAGTTGATTTGCCCGCGCCGTTAGGGCCAATAATTCCGACAATGCCGCCCGGTGGAATGGTGATGTTTAAATTATTAATTAATAATTTATCGCCGAAAGATTTGATTAAATTATGAATCTCAAAAACTTTCGAGCCCAATCGAGGCCCTGGTGGGATATATAACTCGCGTGTTTCGTTACGGGTCTGAAATTGAGGAGAAGATAATTCTTCAAATTGTTTCAACCTGGCTTTGCTTTTGGCATGACGGCCTTTGGCCTGGGTTTTGACCCATTCTAATTCTTCAGAGATTGCTTTAGCTCTGGCTGCTTGTTGTTTTTCTTCCGTGGCTAAACGTTTTTCTTTTTGAGTTAACCAAGCGGAATAATTACCCTCAAAGGGAATCCCTTCGCCTCTATCTAATTCTAAAATCCAGCCCGCGACGTTATCTAAGAAATAGCGATCATGGGTGACGGCAATCACAGTGCCTTTGTATTCCGCTAAAAATCTTTCTAGCCAGGCGACAGACTCGGCGTCCAAATGGTTAGTGGGCTCGTCTAATAATAAAATATCGGGTTCAGATAATAATAATCTACATAGGGCGACTCGACGTTTTTCACCGCCTGATAAAGTTTTAATATCCGCATCCCAGGCAGGGAGTCTTAAAGCATCTGCGGCGACTTCTAATTTTCGATCAATTTCCCAGGCCCCGACGGCGTCTATTTTGGCCTGAAGATTGCCTTGCTCTTCCAGAAGTTTGGTCATCTGGTCATCAGACATGGGCTCGCAGAATTTATTCGAAATTTCGTCAAATCTAATAATTAAATTTTTTAATTCTTTCAAACCTTCTTCAACGTTTTCTTTGACGTTTTTACTAGGGTCTAGAACAGGCTCTTGAGGTAAATAACCTATTTTTAAATCTTTCTTAAAAATAATTTCACCCTGAATTTCCGTGTCTAAACCGGCAATGATTTTTAATAAAGTTGATTTACCAGAGCCGTTTAAACCCAAAACACCAATTTTTGCGCCATAGAAAAAAGAAAGATAAATATCTTTTAATAAATATTTATTGGGTGGGACAATTTTACTCACCCGATTCATAGAGAAAATAATTTCAGACATGCCTGCAAGACTCCCAAGACGCTTAGAAAATTAGAAAAGAAACTTAGAAAAAAAGAGCGCGCATCTTAAAGAAAGCAGGGGGCAGAATCTAGAGAATTTCTAGGATTTCCAGGGGATGTCTGATTTTAATTTTTCCAAATCGCTCAACCTGGCATCGACAAGAATGCCCCGTGGCTAAGAGCTGATGTTGATGAGTTTGAACCCATTGCGCCCAGCTGAGTTCATAGAGGTTTTGAGAGTGTTTAAAATTTTCTAACTCATGGCCATAGCTTCCTGCCATACCGCAGCAGCCGGCTTCTAATAATTTTAAAGTGAGGCCAAATTTTTTAAAAATTAATTCCCAGTGCTGAAAGCTTTTAGGAATTAAAGATTTTTCAGAGCAGTGGGGGATTAAATAATAAGGGTCTGGGCTTTCCTTCCGGCAAGGGCGGACACACAGGTCCGCCCCTACAGGGGCCTGGGCTAAAAATTCAGACACTAATAAAACTTTAAACCCTAAATTCTTATCTGTTTTTAGATATTCATCTCGAAAAGCGAGTGTCAAAGCCGGCTCAATGCCCAAAATAGGAATATTTAAATCAGCATAAGATTTTAAAATTTTCTTATTTTTTTGGACTAGACAATTAAATTTTTCTAGAAACCCATAACTATGCAGCGCCTTGCCATTTTTTAAATCAGAAATTAAGTAGGGCGTGTAGCCCAATTTTTTAAGCAGCTCAGAAGTTTTGATTAATAAATCCGGGGAGTAAAAATAAGTTAAAGCATCGCCTAATAATAAAACAGGAGAGCTAAGCTGGAGATGGGGGTCTAATAGATTGATTTTATTGGTTTTATTAAAATTATTTAATTTTTTAATTTTTTTAAAACTAGCCATTCTTGGTAAATCTAAGAGCCCTATTTTTCTAAAAATTTGTTTAAAAATAATTTTGAAAAAGGGGTTTAATAAAAAATTTAAAAAACTTAATTTCCTCTGAAATTTTGCTTGTAAATAAATTAAAAATTCAGAGTGGCTGAGCAAATAATCTCTTAAAGATCTTTTATTTTTTAACTTATTATTTTTTGAATAATAACGCTGATAAAACTCCGCTCTAAAACTCGGAACATCGACATTGACAGGGCATCCAGACACACAGCTTTTGCAGCCGAGGCAGCCGTCCATAGATTGCTTAATTTCTTGAGCAAATTTTGGATCAATTTTTCCCACACTTTCTTGTTTTAAATACTCGCGCATTAAAACAGCGCGGCCTTTGGGTGAGTGCACCCGATCTTTGGTAATTTTATAAGAAGGGCAAATAGCAATCTCTGGCAAGATATTCATACATAAGGCATTGCCATTGCATTTAAATGCTTTTTCAAATTGCGTTCTGATATTTTCCGGCACTTGAGCATCTTGCGTGGCTCTTAATTCTGTCCCTGGCTGAACAATGGGAATATTTTTATTAATAGAAATAATTTTTCCGGGATTTAATTGATTATGCGGGTCGAATATTTTTTTAATCTCTCGCATGACTTCTGTTAACACTTCACCAAAATAATCAGGGATATAACAACTGCGAAAGCCCGCGCCGTGCTCTGCCCAAAGTAAGCCATTGTATTTTTGGGCTAATTGATGCACCTGGTCAGAAATTATTTTTATTTTCTTCGAGTCATTGAGATCCGTCATATCTAAAGCGGGCCGGACATGAATACAGCCCGTGTCTACATGGCCGAACATGCCGTAAGTTAAATCATGCTGGTCTAAGATTTTTCTAAATTCTTGAATAAATTCGGGTAATACAGACGGATCTACCGCTGTATCTTCGACAAAGGGGACGGGTTGTTTTTTTCCTGGCAAATTAGCTAATAAGCCCACACTTTTTTTGCGCAAATCCCACCAGGTGAAAATTTCTTTGGGGTCTTGGGTAATAAACAAGCCATTGATTAGGTTTTCTTGAGTTTTTTCTTTTAAAACTTGGATCCAATGCCCTAATTTTTCTGGCGTCTCTGCTGAAATTTCGACCAGATTAATCGCCTGTGTATTTAAATCCGGCCCGTCTTTTTCAAACATGGGCTGAACTTTCAGAAAAATTTCGTCCGTTCTGGCTAAGTTAATAATCTTGTCATCAATGGTCTCAATGGCTTCAATAAATCCAGTATTTTCGAGATCAAATTTAAAATTCACCAGGCTACTGCCATGTCTTAAAGCCTGATCAAAGCTTAAATATTTTATAATTAACAAAGCTTTATATTTGGGAATAGGGCTTAATTTGATTTTTAATTCTGTAATCATGGCCAAAGTCCCTTCAGAGCCTGAAAGTAATTTAGTCAGGTCCAGAATATTATTTCTTAAAGTGTGAGCCAGGTTATATCCCGTGAGAAATCTGGGCATTTTTAAACTTTTTTGCGTAATTAAATCCTGGTGGGGGGCGAGTAAATTAAATATTTTTTCAGCAATTTCCCCATTTTTTTCAAGAACATCGCCATTGGCTAGGACCGCTGTGACGCCTAAAACATGCTCAGACGTCCGACCATATTTAGCAGACCCCATGCCGCAGCCATCTGTATTAAACATCCCGCCAATACAGGCCCTGTTAGAAGGCGACACTTGAGGGGCAAAGAAAACACCATGAGATTTTAAAGCCAAATTTAATTGGTCTAAAACAACCCCCGGCTCAACTCTGGCAAAGTTTTCTTCAAGATTAATTTCCAAAATATTAATTAAATATTTCGAGCAATCGATCACAATATCTGAAGTCAAAGACTGCCCATCCGTCCCTGTGCCTCCAGCTCTGGGGGAAAATCTAATACTCTGAAATCTAAGCTCTCCAGCTAATTTAAAAATCTTAATCACATCGTCTTGAGTCTTGGGAAACAAAACCGCGCTGGGAATTTTTTGATAAATACTGTTGTCAGTAGCCAGGGTGAGCCGGGTAGAAAAGTCCGTTCGAATTTCTCCAGAAAAATTTAAATTTTTTAAATTATTTAAATAAAGCGCCGTGAGTTGGGAGGGGGTATGGGGAAAAATAGTTTTTTCAGTCATGAGATTAATTTTTTTAATTTTTAAGAAGCCGCGAAGTAGATAGCGGAGCGTTCTGGCTGTCAATTCTAGTAATACAGCCGGGCCTAAAAATAATTTATTAATTGAAACTTAATTTTATTTGAGTTTAATGCCCCTGAATTTTTGTATTCGATCAATAAAAAATAATTTAAAAATTAAAAAAGGACTCGTCATTATGTCAGCAGCAGCGCCACGATCAGAAGAATTTTGCGGATTGAGTGTTTGTACAGTGCCTAGTCCTGCAGGTGTGGTTTTTAAGGCCGACGGGCGTCTAAGTTATCAGCCAAGGCAAGAAGCTTTTAATGCCTTGTTATTTTTAGTGGGGCAGCAACAAGAGCAAGAGAAAGCGGCAGTATTAGAGAAGGCCGTAGTTGATTTAGGCATAGTTTAGATAGGCATGCTCCTGGCTCGCGCTAGATCTAAAAAGTCTTAAAAATCACTGATATGATTTCGGCCTATTTTTTTTCGATATTTTTTAAGTTTTTTAAAAAAAAGGAGCTGGAATCATGGGTGTCTCTTTAGGGGCTTTTATCGGCCGTTTTCAGCCTTTTCATCAGGGGCATCTTTATTCAATTATCCAAGCCCTTAAATCTTGTGATTATTTATTAATTTTAATCGGATCTAGCTATAGGGCCCGAAATATTAGAAATCCCTGGAATTACACAGAGCGTGAAAATTTATTAAAAAATAATTTAAAAGCTTATGACCTGGAAAATAAAACAGATTTATCTAGTCGAATATTTTACGGGGCTCTCAAAGATTATTTATACAGTGATTTATCTTGGACTCATGATGTCCGTGAGCATATTCACCAGACTTTAAATTTAATTAATTTAAATAAGTTAAATAATACAGTGGCTATTGTTGGCTTTGATAAAGACTACACGACTTATTATTTAAAATTATTTCCAGAATATGGCCGGGTCTTAATTAATAATTATAAAAATTTAAACAGCACGCCGATTAGACAAGCTTATTTTACGAATGGAAAAACAGATTTTGATGCCGTGTCTAAAGAGACCCAGAAATTTTTAGAGGATTTTAAATTTTCTAAATCTAAACAAGAAGAAAGCCCAGAATATTTAAGATTACGTGAAGAATATGAATTAATTTTAAATTACAAAAAAGCCTGGGCTCACACGCCTTATCCGCCGATATTTTTTACAACAGATGCCGTGGTGATTTGCCAGGAGAAAATCTTATTAATTCAAAGAAGAAACCCGCCGGGTAAAAATTTATGGGCCACGCCTGGAGGATTTTTAGAAATTCATGAGCGAACTAAGCAAGGCTTGTTTCGAGAATTACTTGAAGAAACCCAAATAGACGTAGCGCCTTTATTACTCGAGCAGGGTTTAATCACTATGAAATTATTTGACCATCCAGAGCGGGCTCAGGTGGGTCGAGTTATTACTCATGCGGGTTTAATTAAATTAGAGCTTTCAGAGTGTCCTAGGGTCAAAGCCCATGATGATGCTTTATTAGCACGCTGGTGGGATTTAAAAGATTTAATAAAACTAGAAGACCAGATGCATGATGATCATTATCAGATTATTTGTGACTTATTAAGTTTTATTAAGTAATTTTAATAATTAATTTAAATTTTATTTAAATCTTGTAACGCCCTGGTTTTTTAATCAAAAATACGTGACAGTGCGCGCTTTTTTTCTAGCTGTTTTATTATGTTTATTTGAGAGAGATTTTCGCCATGCTGATTACTAAGTTTTTAGATCCCAAAAACGACTATGCGTTTAAGAGAATTTTTGGGACTGAAAGAAATAAAGATATTTTGATTTGTTTTATCAATGATATTTTGGCGTTTTCAGAAGGGCATAAAATTAAAGAAGTTTCTTATTTAAAACCCAGTCAGGATCCAGATATCGCTTCGAAAAAACAAAGCCTTTTAGATGTCTTGTGTAAAGACGAAGAAGGTCGGCAATATATTGTCGAAATGCAGGTCGCACGAACCACTGGGTTTGAAAAACGGGCGCAATATTATGCTGCGAAAGCGTACGTGAATCAGTTGGATTCTGCGGGGCAATATCAGGACTTAAAAGCCATTATTTTCTTGGCCATTACGGATTATGTGATGTTTCCAGAGAGTACAGAATATTTGTCTAATCATGTGACCTTGGATAAAAAAAGACACAGTCGTGATTTGAAAGATTTTTCTTTTACTTTTTTAGAGCTCCCAAAATTTAATAAGCCTATAGATCAATTAGAAACCATGATTGAGAAGTGGGCTTATTTTTTTAAACATGCCAGAGAGACACATGAAAAAGACATGCCACGGATTGCCGGTTCTGATGAAGTGATTAGCAAAGCTTATGAAGAATTAAATCGATTTTCTTGGACTGAAAAAGAGTTGATCAATTATGAGTCTGAGCAAAAAAGATTAATGGATGAGGCGGCTGTTTTGGCTTATCAACTTCGAGTAACGCTTGAAGAAGGGAGGGCGCAGGGTCTGGAACAGGGTCTGGAACAGGGTCTGGAACAGGGTCGCCATACAGAGCGCTTAAGCATTGCTAAAAATATGATTCTTTCTGGCATGAACATGGATATTGTTCGGGCTTTGACGGGTCTTTCAGACGAAGAAATGGCTGCGCTTGCTTAAGTTTTTAGTTTATTTTCAGCCTAAAAATTTCTCTAAAACAGAATTTAAATATCTTAATCCCAGGGGCGTTGCGGCTAATTTATTGGGCAGAATTAAGTTTAAATCACGGGCCTGTTTTAATTTGTCTGAAATTAAATCAAGGGGTAATAAAATTCTTTCTTGAAATAAATTTTCTTCAACGCCGTCTATTAATCTCAGTGCGTTCATTAGGAATTCAAAAGGGCGGTCTGGATTTAAAATTTCTTGGGTCTCTTGAGTGAGCATAACAACAGGGCTTGTTAAATAATCTTTTGGATTTTTTTTCTTAGAAGTTCTGATTATTTTATTTGAATTAATAGTTGTAATTTTTCCATGAGCCCCTGCTCCAATGCCTAGGTAATCACCAAATTCCCAGTAGTTTTTATTATGCTGACTTTGATGGTTATTTTGGGCATAAGCCGAGATTTCATAGCGATTTAATCCCGCTTGTTTTAATAGCTCAAATCCTTGGTCTTCTATGATAGCTAAGACTTCATCAGAAGGGAGCGCAGGGGGCTTGGCATGAAATAAAGTATTGGGCTCGAGCGTCAGCTGATACCAAGATAAATGGGGTGGGTTAAAACTTAAGGCGGTTCGTAAATCTTGTTCAGATTCTTCTGGAGTTTGATTGGGTAGGCCATGCATGAGGTCTAAATTAAAAGTTGTAAATCCCGCTTGAGTAATTTCTTCGATGGCTAAATAAGCCTCTTGGTCTGAATGAATTCGACCTAATTTTTTAAGATGTTTTGGGTTAAAACTTTGGACGCCGAGAGAAATTCTATTAATTCCAATATTAAAATAATCTCTAAATTTCCCGCGCTCTATGGTCCCAGGATTGGCTTCCAGGGTTATTTCTATATTTTTTGAAAAGTTAATTTTTTTTTGAATATGGGTTAATAACTTAAAAATACTCTGAGCTGAAAATAAACTGGGTGTTCCGCCGCCCATAAAAATAGAAGTGAGCGTTAATTCGCGAGTATTTATTTCTGGAAAATATAAATTTAAATCTTGGTCTAAATCTTGAATTAATCTTTGAATATAAATTTCTTCAGGGATTTGATTATTCTCTCCAGCGTTTTTAATTCCGTGAGAATTAAAGTCGCAATAGGGGCATTTTTGAACGCACCAGGGGAAATGAATATAAAGCGAGAGGGGGATTTTATTTTGCATTGTGAATATTTTTTTGGGGGTAGGGGCGCGGATTTATATCCCCGCCCTTTATTAAATTAATAACCCAAATTAAAACACATAGTTCACGCCAAGACCTAGGGAATTCATCATAGGAAGTTGGTAAGAAGCACCGTTATCTCCAGCAATGAGGGTGTAATTAACATAGGCATTAAAATGCTCAGAGAATTTATAACCTAAGCCCACGCCGCCCATCGGAGTGAGAACATCTCCATGACCCGTCTGTCCATCCAAATTCACAGAAACTGGGACGCCAGTTACGCTGGAGCTAGCTGTTTGATCCACAGTGAAATTAGCTGCGCCGGCATGAAGATTGACAAAGTATTGATCTGCATCACCAAAAGAACGTTGAGCGACAAATTCAACAAAAACAGCTTGATAGCTATCACTGTAATTGGTGGTGACTGTGCTTTTTAGAACTAAAGCCTGCAGCGTTTGAGTTTGAGTGCTATTTGCTTTGCCATAATTCGCAAAACCTATTTGACCACCCAAAGACCAATCAGAATTAACAGGGGTTAAAAAGCCCAAGTGAATATTGGCGTAGGCGTTATTAGCATCCGTGGTGCTACTAGAATTACTCCAGCCAATGAAGCCTTCAGCGGGGAGTTGAGGGGTTGGAAAAGTATCAAAATTCATATGATTCGCGCCGCCTTCGACACCCACATAAACTTGGGTGCCTTCAGCGAAAGCAATCGAAGAAGAGAAAGTAAGGGCGAGGGCAGAGCCCAGAATAATTTGATTGATTTTGCTTTGCATTATTTTAATAACTCCATTTTTTCTTAAGTTTTTTCAAAAACGGGGCATGGTCTTGAAATAAACTTAAGAAAAACTGAATGGATTTAGCAAAGTTTTAAAATTTAGAATTTTAAAAAATATAGTTAACACCCAGGCCCAAAGTATCCATGGTGGGGACTTTATTACTGAAGTCGCCATGGGTATCTGTCCCAAAGACATGCTCATAAGAAATATAAGTATTAAAGTGCTCAGAAAAGTTATAGCCCAGCTCAGCACCCGCCAAAATATGAACAGAATTTTTACTCTCTGGTGCTGGCGTTGTTACACCAGGCATGCCGTTTGAAAAGTCAGTGATTTCTCCTGAGTTTTTAATCATGAAATAACCCAAACCTGTATTTAAGCTAGCGAAGAAGTTGTTATAAACAGTCTGAATAACAGCCTTGGCATTGAAATCTGAAATTTTCTCAGACTCTTTGGAGCTTAAATAAGTCGTGCCGTCATTGGCCGATGTTTCAGCAGAGTGAGTGCCAAATTGCTGATAACCCAACTGACCACCCATAGAAATAACATCAGCGACTGGAAATAAAATCCCAGCGTGAATATCTCCATAAAAATTATTATTAGTGAGGGTGTAAGACTGGGTCTCGCCAGGGTTATTACTAGACACATAGTTTTTATAATTATTTAAATTAAACCCAGTGTCCGCACCACCGCCTTCGATACCTAGATAAATTTGATTAGTAGGAGTGTTGGCTGCATTCACATCATCTGCAAAAGCTAAAGAACTAAAATAACTAAAAGAAGAAAGAGAGATCAAAGAGAGAGCTAATAATTTTTTCATGAAAAATTCCCCAATTTAAAAAACTTAAAAAATAGGGGGCTGATTGTATGGATTTTGTAGGTGTGAGCCAGAGATTTTTTTATTATTTATTTAAATAATCTCGCGCATAAAAAAACCACCTGGAGATAATTTTAAAATTACTTTCCAGGTGGTTTTTAAATTTAAAAATTAATTTAAATTTTAGAAGCTATAAGTCACACCTAAACCTGCGGAGGTCATGACAGGAGGCTTGTTAGTACTGCTGCTGGAGAAGTCAGACATGCTGCTGTAATTTTTACCGAATACATGATCAACGAAGACTTCAGCAGAGAAATTATCCGTGAAGAAGTAACCGCCAGAAAGACCGGCAATAGGCGCAATTTTATTAGAAGAGTCGGTGCTGTCATCGGCGCTGTTGCCTGCATTACTTTGATGGAAGTAACCCGCACCCACACGTCCTTGAACGAACCATTGTTGGATATTCCATTGGCCTAATAATTGAAGATTAAACGCAGTAATTTTGTTATCAGTAGATCCTGTTTCTGGTGCTGTTTCTGTCAGTGTGTATTTACCGTAGTAGCTATAACCCAATTGAGCGCCTAATTGGAAAACATCAGCCACGGGCCAGAGATAAGCCATGTGAAGATCGCCAACCATCTTGTCTTTTTTACCAGTGAGCGTGAAGTCGCCTACAGTGCCTTCGCTGGTAGGTAGATCCATATTGTTGTAACCACCTTTCACGCCGATGGAAAATCCACCTTCGCTTTGGCTAGCAAATGCACTGGCTAAACTTAAAGAAAGAGCCGCAGCAACGGCTAAAGTAATGATATTTTTCATCGATGAAATACTCCCTAGTGTTAAAAAATCGACCGGCGGAACTTAGATAATGTTTATTAATACTTCAAGTAATAATTAAAAATAAAACTTGAAATGTTTTTAATTATTTAAAAATTCCGGGCGTCGAATTATACCCATCTATGTTTTGATAACCAGATAAAAATGGGCTGAAAAAAAAGATAAAAAAAAAGATAAAAAAAAATAAAAATCAGGATAAAAAAATAATTAAAAATAAGCTGGAATACCCCGCTGCTCTAATTGCGCAATTATCCCCCATCCATACACTGCCCTGCTTAAATTTAGGTGGATTGGATCAGTAATTTTTCGAGGAGAATGCGATGCCATTATCAGTGATTATTTTGGCGGGTGGAGATGGAACCCGGATGAATTCAAAATGTCCCAAAGTGCTTCATAAAGTCGCTGGGACATCCATGATTGAGCATGTGTTAGGCGCTGTAAAAAATTTAAATGCTTCGAATATTTTTATTGTCCATGGGCATCTGGGAGATCAGGTCCAGGCGGCTTTAAGTGCTTACCCAGAGATCACTTGGGTCGAGCAGAAAGAAAGATTAGGGACGGGTCATGCGGTGATGCAAGTCCTGCCTTATTTAAAGATAGATTTAAACAAAAATTTAAATACAGCCCAGCAGGTTTTAATTTTGTATGGTGACGTGCCTTTAATTAGTGCTGAGACTTTAAGTCATCTAGTTGAAAGTACGGGGAAAGATCAGCTGGGTTTATTAACCGCCCTAGTTGATAACCCCACTGGATTGGGCCGTATTGTTCGAGATGCGTACCATCAGGTGAGTCGAATTGTCGAAGAGAAAGATGCCAGTGATTTAGAAAAGCAAATTCATGAGATTAATACGGGTATTTACTGTGTCAGCGCTCAAAATTTAGCGGAGTGGCTGCCCCAATTAAAAAATGAAAATAAGCAGCATGAGTATTATTTGACGGATATTGTGGCTTTTGCGAAAGCTTCTCATATTAGTATTAACGTCTCAGAGCCTAAGAGTCAGCAAGAAATTATGGGCGCGAATTCCAGATTAGAGTTGGCTAGGTTAGAGGCTATTTATCAGCAATGGCAGGTGGAAAATTTAATGAAGTTGGGCGTGTCGGTGAATGACCCCTCCAGAATAGATATCCGTGGAAAAGTGTTAGCTAAACGAGATTGTTTTATTGATTCGAATGTGATTTTGGAAGGCGAAATTATTCTGGGAGAAGATTGTTATATCGGCCCCAATGTGATTTTAAAAAATGTGGTTTTAGGTAATGGTGTAGAGATTCACGCTAATTCGATGATTGAAAGTGCGGTGATTGATGATTTTGCCGTGATTGGTCCCTTTGCAAGAATTAGGCCCGATAGTTTAATTAAAACGGGAGCCAAGATTGGTAATTTTGTAGAAATTAAAAAATCAGTGATTGGGGCTGGGTCAAAAGTAAGTCACTTAAGTTATATCGGTGATTCAGAGTTAGGCGTGGATGTGAATATCGGCGCTGGGACCATTACTTGTAATTACGACGGGGCCAATAAAAGTAAAACCCATATTGGTGATGAGGCGTTTATTGGGTCGAATACGAGTTTAATAGCGCCCGTAAAAATCGGTAAAAAAGCGACGATTGGAGCGGGTTCTGTAATTACTCAGGATGCCCCTGAAGGCCAGTTAACTTTGTCTCGAGCCGCTCAAAAGACTGTAGAGAACTGGGTTCGCCCGGAAAAAAATAAAAATAAATAAAAAATTAAAGCTGAGTAAAAAATAAAGAGTAAAAAATATGTGCGGGATTGTCGGGGCGGTTGCTGAGCGGAATATTTTAAAAATTTTATTAGAAGGTTTGAAAAGACTGGAGTACAGGGGTTATGACTCGGCAGGCTTGGCTTTTTTGAGTCCTGATTTAAGTAATTTAAATAATTTAAATAAAAAAAATAAAATCCAGTGTTATAGAAAGCCGGGGAAAGTGGCTGTTTTAGAATCTAGTTTAAGCTCTGGTCTCTGGGGCAATATTGGCATTGCCCATACTCGCTGGGCCACTCATGGCAAGCCGTCTGAAGCTAATGCTCATCCGCATGTGGTTGGAAATAGACTAGCCATAGTTCATAACGGAATTATTGAAAACTATAAAATTTTAAGAGAATTCTGTGAGTCTCAGGGCTGTGTATTTAGCTCTGAGACGGATACAGAGGTCATTGCTTATTTATTATTATTAGAATTAAAAAATAATAATAATTTTAAAACAGCGCTGAGAAATATTTTAAAAAAATTAGAAGGCGCTTATGGGCTAGTAATTTTAGACGCTGAGAATCCAGAGAATTTATATGCCGTAAGATCAGGATCTCCCCTGGTGATTGGATTGGGGCTTGGTGAAAATTTTATAGCGTCGGATGCTTTGAGTTTATTACCCGTCACCCATGATTTTATCTATCTGGAAGAAGGCGATTTAGCCGAGATTTCCAGAGATAAAGTTTTAATTTGGGATCAAGAAGATAATTTAATTACTAGAAAAATAGAGACCATGACGGGCCTGGCTGAGCAGAGTTCTAAAGGGGTGTTTAAGCACTTTATGCAGAAGGAAATTTTCGAGCAGCCTGAATGTATTGAGCGGACTTTAAAAATGCCCTTGCCTTTAGGTTTGGCCAAGATTTTATTGAATATTAAAAAAATTAAATTAATCGCCTGTGGGACGAGTTTTCATGCGGGATGCACAGCCGCTTATTGGTTTGAAGCGTGGGCGAGGGTTCCAGCAAGTGCTGAAGTGGCGTCGGAATTTAGATATAGAGACCCCGTGATTGAATTAGATGTTTTATATATTTTTATTTCCCAATCTGGAGAGACTGCAGATACCTTGGCGGCTTTAAGACAAATTAAAAATAAAGGCGCGAAAGCTTTAGGGATTTGCAATGTCCCCAGTAGTTCTTTGGTGCGAGAAGCGGATGCGGTGATTTTAACGCAAGCTGGAGTTGAGATTGGCGTGGCGTCGACTAAAGCTTTTACGGCCCAGCTCGGGGCTTTATATAAATTAGTGCTGGAATTAGTGCTGGATAAAGATTTAAAAAATAATTTAAACCAGGCCCTCTCTCAAATTCCTGGGCTGATGCGAGAAGTTTTATTATTAGATCCCGTAATTACAGAGCTCTCAGCGCAGTTAGTTCGAAAAAATCATTGTTTATTTTTAGGTCGCGGGGTGTCTTATCCCTTGGCTATGGAGGGGGCTTTAAAATTAAAAGAAATTTCTTATATCCATGCTGAAAGTTATCCTGCTGGAGAGTTAAAGCATGGGCCCTTGGCTTTAATAGACAATGATATGCCCGTGATAGCCATAGCGCCGAATGATGGCTTATTAGAAAAATTAAAATCTAATCTTCAAGAGGTCGCAGCTAGAGGTGGTGAGTTAATTATTCTGACCGAGAAAAATTTAAGTCTAGATTTTTTACTGTCAGCGAGTTTTATTAAGTTGCCCAAAGTTCCAGAATATATTTTGCCCCTGATTTACGCCTTGCCTTTACAGATGCTCGCTTATCATGTCGCCTGTCAAAAAGGGACAGATGTCGACCAGCCACGAAATTTGGCAAAAAGCGTGACGGTGGAATAAGGCTGGAAATAAGCTGGAGATAGGCTTGGTTTAAATTTAAAGATCAGTAAACTCGCGCCCGTTTTTATGATTTATTTAAAATTTAGATAAAAAAGAGAGTGGGTATGAAGCAAACCGATGATTTAAGAATTACGAGCAAAAAAGGCTTAATTCCGCCTGTGATCATGCATGACGAAATGCCGACAGATGAGAAAGCGGCTGAGACGATTTCTTCTGTTCGGGAGGCCATCTCTCGTTGCTTGCAGGGCTTAGATGATCGCTTGGTTATTATTGTTGGACCCTGTTCTATTCATGATATGGATGCGGCCCTGGAATATGCAGATCAATTAAATTCGGCGCGCAAAAATCTAGAAAAAGAGCTCTGTATTATCATGCGGGTGTATTTTGAAAAACCTAGAACCACCATTGGTTGGAAGGGTTTTATCAATGATCCTGATCTAGACAATAGTTTTAATGTTAATAAAGGTTTGAAATTAGCCCGCGAATTATTATTAAAAATTAATCAAAAAGGCTTGGCTTGCGGGACGGAATTTCTAGATACCATTAGCCCGCAATATTTAGCTGATCTTGTTTCTTGGGGAGCGATTGGGGCTAGGACCACAGAATCTCAGGTCCATAGAGAATTAGCGTCTGGCTTGTCAGCGACTATTGGATTTAAAAATGCAACCAGCGGCGATGTTCAAGTGGCCATAGATGCTATTCAGGCTGCCCAATGTTCACATCATTTTTTGTCTATTACGAAACAGGGCCATACCGCGATTTTTAAAACCGCTGGAAATAAAGACACCCATGTAATTTTAAGAGGGGGGTCTGATGGGCCGAATTATGACCAAAAGATTATTAGAGCCGCTTGTGAGAAATTAAAAAATTTAAACCTCGCGCCGAGACTTATGGTCGATTGCTCGCATGGAAACAGCCAGAAGAATTATTTAAAACAAAAAGAAGTAGCTCAAGAAATTGCTAGGCAAATAAGCTTGGGTTCTCAAGATATTTTTGGCCTCATGATCGAGAGTCATATTTACGCTGGTAATCAAAATATTAATGCCAGTCCTAGACAATATGGGGTGAGTATTACAGACGCCTGTTTGTCTTGGGAAGACACTTTGCCGGTATTAGAAATTTTGGCAGAGGCAGTTAAAACAAGAAGAGCATTAAATATTAAATAAACAAGAGGGGGCTTAGTCTTGCATTCACTGTCCAAACACAAAATTAATATTGTTTTATTTGAAGCCATTCATCCAAGCGCTGTAGAGAGTTTTAAACAGGCAGGCTATCTGGAAGTCATCTGTCTCAAAGAAGCTTTTAATTCTGGAAATTCAGAGCACTTAGAATTAATAAAAAACGCGCATTTTTTAGGTATTAGATCTGCCTCGAAATTAGATAAAAATAATTTATTAGAAGCTCGAAAATTAATTGGCATCGGCTGTTTTTGCATTGGGACGAATCAAGTGGATTTAAAACAGGCAGCTTTATTAGGCATTCCTGTTTTTAACGCGCCTTATTCAAATACGCGCTCTGTCGCTGAATTAGTTTTGGCTGAGATGATTTTATTATTAAGGCGAATTCCAGAGAGACATCAGGCTTGTCAGCAGGGTGTCTGGGATAAGTCCGCTAAAAATTCTTTCGAAGCGCGAGGTAAAACACTGGGGATTATTGGCTATGGCCATATTGGCTCCCAGTTAGGCGTCTTAGCCGAAAGTTTGGGCATGAAAGTTTGTTTCTATGACATTGAGTCAAAATTATCTTTGGGCAATGCGAAATTTTTAAATTTTAAAAATTTATTAGCCGAATCAGATGTCATTAGCTTACATGTTCCTGAAACCACTCAGACTCGAAATTTAATAGATCAAGCAGCTTTAAGCCTGATGAAAAAAACGGCTGTTTTAATCAATGCGTCTAGAGGCCATGTTGTAGACATAGATAGCTTGGTGAATGCTTTAAAATCGGGGGATTTACTGGGCGCAGCGATAGATGTATTTCCTAGTGAGCCTGGGTCTAATCAAGAAAAATTTATCAGTCCCTTACAGTCTTGCCCTAATACTTTACTAACCCCGCATATTGCCGGCAGTACTGAAGAAGCCCAGTTAAATATTGGCTTAGAAGTCGCTGAGAAATTAATTAAATATTCTGACAATGGTTCGACTTTATCTGCTGTTAATTTTCCTGAGGTTTCCCTACCTAGTCATGCTGGAAGATTAAGATTCATGCATATTCATGAAAATAAGCCCGGTGTTTTAAATCAAATTAACCATATTTTTTCTAGTCATAATATTAATATCACTGGGCAATATTTACAGACGGATAATCATATGGGCTATGTAGTTATTGATGCAGATCTAGAAAAAAATCTAGAAAAAAATGCAGGACTACAAGTTCTACAAGTCCTGCAAGAAGAGCTAAAAGCCGTTAGTCATACTATTAAATATAGAATTTTGTTCTGATTATTTAATATAAATTAATTATTAAAATTCATCTAAACTCGCCTGTCTATTTTTTATTTTTAAATTAATAAATTAATAAATCAGGTGGGCGGAATGAATAAAATTAAAATTAAATTTTTATTTTTCTCTATTGTTTTAACACTTTTTTATTCCGAAATATCTTTTTCTAATATTCCCACAAATACCCCAGCTTACGCCGCGACTTATACCAAAGGGGTTTATTCAGAGGCGGTCACTCAGCAAAATAATCAAATTAATAATCAAGCGGATCAATCGATAGAGCGCTTTAAAGACTCTGTAGAAATTATTCGAGAAATGTACGTCGACCAATTATCTGATTCTAAAATATTTGATAAAGCGCTAACGGGCTTAATGGTCCAGCTGGACCCACATTCAGAGTATTTAAACGAAGATAATTATAAAGCTTTAGACATTGCAACCAGTGGCGAATTTATTGGCATAGGCACTGAGGTCACTATGGAAGATGGGGCCATTAAAGTCGTCTCGCCTTTAGATAATTCTCCAGCGCAAAAAGCCGGAATTCAGACCGGGGATATTATTTTAAAAATTAATGACACGCCGGTTCAGGGCATGGGTTTAGATCAGGCGATTAAATTAATTCGAGGCAAAGAAGGAACTGGTTTAACTTTGACTATTTATAGAAAAGGCCAGGCTCAGCCGCTGGTTTTAAAATTAGTCAGAGAAAAAATCGAAGTTAATTCAGTAAAAAATAAATTAATCGATCAGTACTATGGCTATATCCGTATTAGTAGTTTCCAGGAAAATACCACCCAAGAATTACATATCGCCATTGATCAATTATTAGCCAATTCGAAAGGCCAATTAAGAGGCGTGGTTTTAGATTTAAGAAATAACCCAGGGGGTTTGTTACCTATTTCTATTGAAGTCGCGGATACTTTTTTAGATCTAAATTCTGAAAATAAGAGCCCTGAAGCAAATCGTATTGTGAGCACTAAAGGCCGTGTTGATACCAGTGATTTCGAAGGCGTGGCGACCCCTGGAGATCAGATTAATGGAATCCCTGTGGTGACTTTGATTAATCAAGGTTCCGCTTCTGCTTCTGAAATTGTCGCAGCAGCCCTGCAAGATCATCATCGTGCCGTGATTATGGGCGAGCGCTCTTTTGGTAAGGGTTCTGTTCAAACCGTCATGCCTTTGGCTGATGGTAAGACGGGCATAAAAATTACAACGGCCAGATTTTATAGTCCTTCAGGTCGACCCATTCAGGGCGAAGGAGTTACCCCTGATGTGGAAGTCGCTGCTTTAAAATTAGATCAGTCTAATACTCAGGCTAATTCAAATTCACAAGATGCTTTGGGTTACCGCGAGGCCAGTTTGACTGGAGCGCTTGCGCCAGAGCGCCCTGAAGTGGCCAAGCAATTATCTAACTCATCCGCTAATTCACCAGCTAATCAGGGGGCTGATCAAGATAAAAACCAAAATCAAAATTCAGATTACCAGCTCAACGCAGCGGTGAATTTACTCAAGGGTCTCTATGTCTTAGACAGCCAAAAAGTCAGTCATGCAAGCTCTAAACCAGACCCTAAAATTATTGCAGATATAAAAACAGCTCCCGGAGGAGCTGTTAAAATAAATAAAACAAATCCGTAAGATTTATTTATTTAATTATTTATTTCCGTTCTTAAAGCTTCTAAGTCTTGGTCTAAATTAATTTTTTTTAATTCACGATACCAAGCGCCCGCTCTGGCTAATAAACCAAAAATACTGATATTTAAAATCAGCGATATAGCTGGGCATAGAACATGAGAATATAAAACAAAGCCATAGAAATAAGCGCGATCAAAATCGACAAAGACCATCGTTAAGTGGGCTATAAATAAGAGCGACACTAAGACGCAAACAATCATCATGCAGACTCTGGCGATGCGGCCACCAAAGTAAGCAAAGGCCATGAAAATAATAGAGAGGCCCAGAATTAAATCCGTCGCGACTAAAGAATCTACCAGTGCATAAAACGTATTTTCATCCATAGCGGCATAGTGACGTAACTGCAGGGCTAATAAGGCAAAAGAGGCCAGAGTGACTAAGGCATAGACTAGGGTTAAGCCAGCGGCCCAACGAACACAGCTAGGTCTATTTTTTAATAATTGATAAAATTTCTGTCTTAAAGGATTCGCCAAGCGATGACTTAAATAACGATAGAAAGTCACGCTCACTGCACTGAAAAATCCAATGGCCAGTAAATCTAAAATCGCAAAAATACCGCGAACCCAAAGGGTTGAGTGATGATTTTCCCAGAGCCCAGAGAAGCCAAGGATTAAGCCTGTAATAATAAAAGTAACTAAAACAGCCTTCCAAAAATGACGATGTACCAGGCAAGCACTTATTTTTAAAGTCTGAATGGGATTGCGACCTTCTAGAAAAACAACGGGAGCAATCATGGAGAAATAGATCATTAAAATAATGCCGGGATGTAAGGAAAAAATCATGCTAATGCCGATTAAAATCATGGCCAAAATGCTGGCAATAATGGCCAGAGGCAATTTTTTTAAAGCTCTGAATAAGCCAAATAGGCCACGAGGGCTAGGCTGCCCCATGAGTTTTTGAAAAGCGCTGTTGTATTGAAAAATTAAAGACCCATTGAGTAATAATTTTAATAAATAAACCAGGCCAAAGAAGGCAAATTCAGTGCTTCGATGCGCAAAAACAAATTGAGAAAATATAAAAAACCAGGCCATGAAGCCTTTTGAAAAACTATGAAAAGCTTGAGGGTCTATTTGAGTTTGATAAAGAGAAGTGGACCCAATGTCTAATAAAAGCAGCAAGAAAATAATGGGAAGGGCGGTCCAAAATTGATTTTTATAACTCCAAGCGGCCGTAGTAAAAACTTGCCATAAAGTCTTGGGTAAATTTTTTGGTTCAGGCTGATGAAGATAGGATTCAGAGTCAGACATAAGTTTTAAGCTCCTAAGTTAAGTAAAACTAAGTGAACAGGGGTGCAAAAAAGCGGCGGGAGTTTATGGGCAATGGGGCTCAAGCGCAAATAGCCAGAAAAGAGGTGAAAAATAGAGAAATAGCCTAATTGTCATCCAGCACTCAGTTTGATACCGTCCGCGCCTATTTTTTACTGCGCCGATTTGAGCTTCAGCTTGCGGGCGCATTTTATAAATGCCGCTAAAGAGACCCTTTTATTTTTAAAATTTATTTTTAAAAACTTCAAAATAAAAATCTTTCTAGCAGCCAAATTTTTTATTTTTTAAGGGGGCGAAGATTAATGATTTCAGTTCAGCATCTTTCAAAACAGTATTTAAATAATAAAAACAATAATATTTTTGCGCTTAAAGATATTTGCGTAAATATTACTCAAGGCGAAATTTTTGGAGTGATTGGCCGCAGTGGCGCTGGAAAAAGCAGTTTTATTAGATGTTTAAATTTATTAGAGAGACCTAGTGCTGGATTAATAAAAATTAATCAAAAAGAGCTGACTACGCTCTGTCCAAAAGACTTAAGAGCCCAGCGGAAAAAAATGGGCATGATTTTCCAGCATTTTAATTTATTAAGTTCTCGAACCGCCCTGGAAAATATTTTATTAAGTTTAGAAATTGCGGGTTGGAAAAAGAAAGAAGCCAAAACAAGGGCTTTAGAGTTATTGGATTTAGTAAAGCTCAAAGATAAACAAGACGCTTTTCCAGAGCAGTTAAGTGGCGGTGAAAAACAAAGAGTGGCCATTGCCAGAGCCCTGGCGAATCATCCTGAAGTTTTATTATGTGATGAAGCAACGTCGGCCTTAGATCCTGAAACGACGGGGTCGATTTTGAACTTATTACAAGAAATTAATCAGAAATTAAATTTAACCATTGTTTTAATTACCCATGAATTAGAAGTGATTAAGAAAATTGCGCATCGGGTGGGAGTTTTAGATCAAGGGGTCTTAGTAGAAACGGGGACTGTTTTAAATATCTTTACCCAGCCAAAATCTAAAACTGCACAAGATTTGATCAAAGCCTCGTCAAATCTAGATATTCCAGGTCATGTTCAAAAGAAATTATTAAAAAATTACACGCCAGGAACTTATCCTTTATTACAACTGTGTTTTATCGGTGATCAAGTCGATCAACCCATTTTGGCGGCGCTGTCAGAAAAATTTCAGGTCAAAATTAATTTGCTCCAGGCTCAGATTCAAACCATTGGAGAAGTGCCCGTCGGTCTGACTTTGTGTGAAATATTGGGAGCGAATTTTTCACAAGCACTGGAAGATTTAAAAATTAAAAACATTCAGGTGGAGGTCTTGGGTTATGTTTGACATGAATCATTTATATTTAAATTTACTGGGACCGGCGACTTGGCAGACTATTTATATGGTTTTTATATCCGGGTTTTTCAGTATTTTTCTGGGTTTAATCTTGGGCGTAATTTTACATCTGACTAAACCCTCTAGTTTTATTCATAAACTCTTGGGCTTGTTTATTAATATCACGCGGTCCATTCCCTATATTATTTTCATGATTGCCTTGATTCCTTTTACTAGGTTATTAGTCGGGACGTCCATTGGCATTAACGCGGCGATTGTTCCATTAACCCTAGCTGCCATACCGTTTTATGCCCGAATTGCTGAATCTGCGATTGCGGGTGTGGCTCCAGGTTTAGTCGAAGCGGCTGTTTCTCTCGGCGCAAGTCCTTGGCAAATTATTCGTAAAGTCTGGCTTCCGGAAGCCGCTTCCCAATTAATTAAAGGCGCAACCCTGACTTTAATTAGCTTAATTGGCTACTCAGCAATGGCTGGAGCCGTTGGTGGTGGTGGTTTGGGAGAGCTTGCGATTGAATATGGGTACCAGAGATTTGATTGGGCCGTGATGTTAGAAACCGTCATTATTTTAATTATTCTGGTCCAGCTGGTTCAGCTCTTAGGCGATTATTTAGCTAAAACGCCCGTTCGAAAAAATAAATTAAATTTGCTTTGGGCTCTGTGCGTTATTTTCTGGATTGCTTCTCTGGGTTTTATTTTTTATCAAAACAGAGCTCAGCCAGATAGTTTAAAAATAGGCATTGTCAGTGGCCCTATGGAGCAAGTGATACAAGTCGCTCAAGAAGTCGCTAAAAAACAATATGGTCTAGACATTCAACCTATTATTTTCAGTGATTATGTCCTGCCCAATACGGCTTTAAATAATGGCAATATCGACGCCAATATTTTTCAGCATATTCCCTATTTAAATACTCAAGTTACAGCTCGGGCTTATAAACTTACCTGGATTGCGAAGACTTTTGTTTACCCCATGGGCGTGTATTCCCAGAAGATTAAAAATATTTCCCAGCTGAAAGACCACTCTATTATTGCCATTCCCAATGACCCCAGTAATGAAGGTCGGGCTTTATTATTATTTCAAAAAGAGGCGTTAATTAAGTTAAAACCTGGAGCGGGTTTATTAGCCACACCCAATGATATTATTTTTAATCCCAGAGGTTTAATTTTTAAAACTTTAGATGGCTCAGAAATCCCAAGATCTTTACCAGACGTGGATCTTGCGGCTATTAATAATGATTATATTCAAGCCGCGGGATTTACTTTAAAACAAGCTTTATTTCATGAGGGCCCTGACGCCCCTTATGCGAATATTATTGTGGTTCAAACAAGTGAGAAAGACCGACCCGTATTTCAAAAATTAATTCAAGTGATGCATTCACAAGCAGTGATTAATATCACTCAGAAAGAGTTTGCGAATACAGCCATTCCAGCTTGGTAAAAAAATAAAAACGCCCAAAAAAAAGCCCTCAGTGAAGAGGGCTTTTTTTTTGGTTTTTTTATTATCTGTATTAAATAATTAATTCACTAATTCACTAATTCACTTTTACAGTAACGACTTTTAAATAATCGCCATACCGTGCGCCTTTTGGGATTTTATGATCTGGAGACGCACCTTGGGTATTAATAATCTCAATGGTTCTATCTGCTTGCTTAGCGGCTAATTCAATAGTGTCTAATAAATCCTGTTTTGAAAAAGCATCTGAACAAGAGCAAGAGATTAAAATACCATCTGGATTTAAAGTTTTAAGCGCCAGTCTGTTCAATCTTAAATATAGTTTTTTAGCTTGATAAATTTTTTCTTTCGAGGGCGCTAATTTAGGCGGATCTAAGATAATTAAATCAAAGGGCTCTTGTGCGGGACTTAAAGTTCCAGCGGCAAGGTGGGTTAAAAAATATTCGACGTCTTGTTTTTCAAATTGAATCTTATCGCCCAGATTATTTTGTTTCGCATTTTCTTGCGCTAAGCCTAGAGCCGCTTCAGAAGAGTCAATGCCTAAAATATAATCTGCACCACCTAAGGCTGCGTTCATTGCAAAACCGCCGGTATAACAAAAAGTATCTAAGACGCGAAATTTTTTATTGGGGTTTTTATCAGAGGGTTTAAATAAATGTCGGATGTTTTCTCTGTTATTTCTCTGGTCGCAATAGAAGCCTGTTTTCTGGCCCCGAGTGATATCCACTAAGAAACTTAAGCCGTTTTCCTGAATTAAAATATTGTCTGAATTTGAATTATTTTCTTGAGTGAATTCTGAATTTAACTCTGAGACTAAATCCAAAGCACCTTCTTGTTTTAAGGCTGATTTATTAAATCTCCAGTGAAGCTGAGAGAGAGTGAGACCTGGAATTGATTCTAGAAGCGCTTGCTGGACCTGGTCTTTAAATTTTAAAACCCAAGCCGCAGTGACTGATAAAACCAATTGGTCGGCATAGCAATCAATGGTTAAACCAGAAAGGTTGTCGCCTTCGCTATTGATTAATCTAAATGCGTTGGTGAAATTTTTAGAAAACTCTGGATGGCTTTCTGGATTATTTTTTTGATTGGGAATTAAGCCTAGAGTTTTTCTAAAATCTAAACTTTCTTGGATTCTTTTTTTCAGGATTTCTAATAAATCCGTACTCGGTGTTTTGCTGTGATCTAATAATCTAATTCTGTAGCTGGAGTTGGGGTTATACATGCCCGTGCCAATTAAAGTCGTGCCATCAGAGTCGGCTAATAGGACTAATTGCACTTGATCTAGGGTTAAGCTTTTTGGATCTAAAGCCCCTGAAAAGACGAGAGACTCGCCTTGCCAGAAAGGTTTAGCGCGTTGGGGTTTGAGTTTAAGTACGGGAAGTTCGAAAAATGCTGTCATGGAAGTGCTGGCCTGATGATTAATTTAGGTTAAATAAAAGGCGCGCATTGTCTCTAAGTTTTGGCTAAATAAATAGGGCTAAAAATTATCTATTTTCGATAACGCAAATTGTATAATTTAAATAACTTTTTGATTTTTAGTGGATTTTTTAAATATTCCAGAAAAATGAATCACCAAAACGCCCAAAATAGCCGATAGGACAGAGCCCATAAAAATCCCAACTTTGCAATCTAAGATGGCCTGAGCATTGCCTGGAAGTAGGCTTGGAAAAGCAAGATCAGTAATAAAAATAGACATGGTAAAGCCAATGCCAGCAATCAGGCTCATGCCGAAAATTAAAGAGAGATTTAAGTCTTTCGGTAATTTAAACCAGGGGGTCTTAGTTAATAAAAACAAGCTCCCAAAAATTCCCACAGGCTTGCCAATGAATAAGCCTAATAAAATGCCCAAAGTTAAGGGCTCTGAGAAAGTCTGAAAAAGACTAAAACCTGATAAATTAATTCCTGCGTTGAGAAAAACAAAAAGGGGAATAATAAGATAATTGATGGGGGTTAATAATTTTTTTTCTAGTTTGGGAATTAAGTGAATCGGCAAGCTAAAAGCTAAGAGAACACCCGCAATTGTCGGATTAATGCCAGATTTAAAGAGCGTGATCCAGAGTAAGGCCCCCAGAATTAAATAAAGAAAAGTGAGCTGAATTTTTAAAAAATTGAATAAAAATAAAATAAAAACTAAGCCTAAAGATAATAAGCAAAATAAGAGAGATAAATTTTTCGTGTAAAAAATGGCGATGATTAAAATAGCGCCTAAGTCATCGGCGATGGCGATGGCGGAGAGAAAAATAATGAGATTTCTGGGGATTTTGTTTTTTAAGAGCGAAAGAACACCCAATGAAAAGGCAATGTCAGTCGCCACGGGGATGGCCCAGCCTTGGATGTTTTCAGGGTGATTAAAGTTAATCAGTATGAAAATAATGGCAGGAGCAATAATGCCGCCTAAGGCGCCTGCAATGGGTAACAAGGCTTTACTAAAGCCAGATAAAGAGCCGTGTAGAAATTCAGACTTAATTTCCAAGCCCACTAAAAGAAAAAACAGCGTCATGAGGCCTTCGTTGACCCAATGTTGAATTGATAAATTGGCAAGAGAAATCTGTGGAATGGCTTGATAAATAGATGCCCAAGGAGAATTCGCCATGCCCAGGGCTAAGAGCGTGAAAGTAATGAGTAAGAGCCCAGAGAAGCTTTCACTTTGAATAAATTGTTTTAATAAGTTTTTATTTTTTTGAGTTTTTTTCATGGGTATTTTTTATAAAATTTTTGGGAAATAAATAATAAAAGAGAATGTGAAAGAGAGTGTAAAAGACTTCTGGGCTGGACGTCAGAGATGTCATAATATTTTGGTTAATTATTTTGTTAATTATTTTGTTAATTATTTTATTGGTTTTTTTTGAAGGATGATTTTTAAATGGATGTAAATACAGCACCCGTGATTTTAAAAGCGAAAATAGATCATACGCATACCATTATTTGGCTCCATGGCTTAGGCGCCGATGGTCATGATTTTGCCCCCCTGGCTCCCAGTTTTAACTGGCCTTTTGTGAAGTTTATTTTTCCTCATGCCAAGCATCGGCCGATTAGTATTAATGGCGGAAGAGTGATGAGAGGTTGGTACGATATTTTAAGTTTTGAGCGGGGTCAGCACGAAGATGAGCGGGGGATTTTAGAGTCCAGTTTAGAGGTTCAAAAATTAATACAAAAAGAGCTGGAGCTGGGCATTCCAGCGGATCATATTTTTCTAGCAGGATTTTCTCAGGGTGGGGCGATTGCTTTATATGCTGGATTAACTTTTGAGCATCAATTGGCGGGGATTTTAGCTTTGTCGACTTATTTGCCCATTGAGAATTTATTAAAACAAAATCAAGGTTTATTACAAATAAAAACACCTATTTTAATTTGCCACGGTGATGATGATTCAGTATTACCTTTGTTTTTAGCTGAGCATGCCAGAGAGAGTTTGAAAGCAATGGGCTGTGAAGATATTAATTTTAAAATTTACCCCATGGATCATTCAGTCTGTCCGGAAGAAATCATGGATATTAAGCAGTGGGTGATGAAGTTTTTTTTAAAAAATAAAAGTGAAAAATAATGAACAATGAAGAAACACTCAAAATCGCCACGCGTCAAAGCCCGCTGGCATTATGGCAAGCTGAATTAGTTAAAACGCAGCTGCAAAAAATCTATCCCAATTTAAATATTGTCTTAGTGCCCTTGTTAACCGACGGCGATAAAATTTTAAATAGGCCCTTAAGAGAAGTCGGTGGTAAGGGTTTGTTTATTAAAAATATCGAAGAGGCTTTATTAGAAGGCCTGGCGGATATCGCCGTGCATTCTATGAAAGATGTGCCGGTTGATTTAGATCCCCAATTTGAAATCGCAGCGGTCTTAGCTAGAGAAAATCCTTTAGATTCTTTTGTGAGTTTGAAATATCAGTCTTTGGATCAGCTGCCAGCGGGGGCTCAAATTGGGACCTCTAGTTTAAGGCGCCAGGCGCAATTATTGGCTTATAGACCTGATTTAAAAATAATGGCTTGCCGTGGAAATATTCAAACGCGGCTTAATCATTGTGAAAAACTAGATGGGATTATTCTCGCCGCCAGTGGTTTAAGACGGCTAGGTTTAGAAAATAAAATAACCCAATTGCTCTCGCCGAATTTAATGCTAAACGCTGCGGGTCAAGGGGCCATTGGGGTGGAAATTTTAGCGGGAGATCAATATTTAAAAGATCTATTAAGACCTTTGAATCACCCTGTCAGTGAGGCTTTATTAAAAGCAGAGCGGTCTTTATGTGAAAGCTTAAATGGCAGTTGTTACTCGCCTATTGGTGCTTTGGCAGAGTTTGATGGCCGTGAGTTTTTCTTAAGAGGCTTAGTGGCGAAGCAAGACGGCACCGTGATTTTAAGAGCCCAGGGTTATCATGAATCTCCTGAAATTTTAGGAGAGCAGGTGGCTGAAGATTTACTAGCCCAGGGGGCGAAAAAATACTTACATGGCTGAAGTTTTAATAAGCTGTCCCCAAGAGAAGGGGGAAATTTTAGAAAATTTATTAAAAGCTCAGGGCTTTGAGTCTTGCTTAATGCCCGTCATGACTTATGGCTTAGTAAAAAATATCAATTGGATTCAGCAGCAAATTAGTTTGATCAAACCAGAAGATCATTTGATTTTTATTTCGCCCCAGAGTGTTAAAAGTTTTTTTAATCTTTTGGAAAATTTCGACTTAAATTTTGACTTAAATTTTAAATTTAATACGCAGCCTATTTATGCCATTGGTGCTGGAACAGCGGCGTGTATAAAAAATTATTTTAAAAATAATTTAAAAAAACCCATTATTTATCCCACAGAAATAGGTCAGGTGAACGCAGCAGGACTCTGGGACTTAATTAAAAATAAAATTTGGGCAGGTCAAAAAGTATTTATTATTCGAGGCCAAGGGGGGAATGATTTTTTAGCGGAGCAATTAAAAAACGCTGGGGCCCAGATTGTTTTTCTAGAGACTTATGTTCGTGAGTGTGTTTCTGAGTGTCTGGAGTTTGATCAGGCGCTATTATGGCCCGCCTCGCAGGGTCTCAATCAAAATAAAAATCATAATTTAAAACTGGTGCTTTTGACGAGCTTAGAGATGACTGAGTATTTTTTTAGGATTTTAAATCAATTAAAAGAATTAAAAAAACTAGATTCTGATTTCTCTTTTTTCATTCAATCGCTGGTTTTTACTTCCGTGAGTGAGAAAAATTCAGCGTATTTAAAAACCCAGGGGGTTCAGAAAATTTTGTTATTAGAGCATCTAGGCGCTCTGGAGATTGCCAATCAAGTGAGTAAATTTTTAAGAAAAGAAGATAGGGAAAAAAGGAAAAATCATGAATAGCTTTTTATTTAAAATGCGTCCCAGTGGTAAAGAGTGGGTGATTCTAGGTCTGTCTTCCGGGGCGTTTATTTTGGCTGTTTTAGCCTGTGTGGGGACTTTATTTTCTTTAGGAACTTTTTTTGTTCAAAAAGAACTCCCTTGGCAATCTCGCACCGCTTGGTTTTCAGAGAGTTCCGTGAATGCCAGTAGTGCCAATAATGCCAGCAGTGTTGAAAATATGGATCAAAAAGATCAAATCGCGGTCTTGCAAGTGGAGTTAGAGGCTTTAAAAGCCAGTGTTTTAAAAAATAACTCAACGGGTTTAGTCGGCGGCGGAGTTGCCGCTCAGAATTTAACAGCTGTGCCGCTTCAACTTGCCAAAATGGATTTGCATTTAGCACTGGCTGAATTAACTCAGGGGGGAGATTTAAATCTGGCTTTAGGATTTTTAAAAACCGCTCAACAAGAATTACTAGCCGCTCATTGTCTTTTAGAATCTCAATTATTAGCGCCTTTGATTACTCAGATTCAAGCTAATAATTCTCCCAATAGGGTTGCTAGTAATTCCCAAAATAATATTAATTTTTTAATTAAAAACCTGGGGGCTTTGAGTTTTAATTTGCCCGTCAATATTCAAGATATAAATACCCAAGATTTAAACACTCAAAATTTAACTCATAAAAATAATCCCAAAAATAATCCCAGTCCAAACATCTGGGAATCTGGCTTAGAGCAAAGCTGGAATAGGATTCAGGGCTTATTAATTATTCGAGAAAATCAGACAGTCGGTGAGTTTTTATTATTAGACAGTACAAGAGAGGCGCTTTTGGCTTCTGTGATTTTTGAACTGCAAGACGCGCAAGGTTTGTCTCATTCAGGTCAGTGGGGTGCCTATGATCAGGCGCTTGCTCAGATTGAATCTCAAGTGACGCTGAATTTTCAAGATAACGCGCAAAGACAGGCTTGGTTAAATAAACTCCAGTCTTTACGGCAAGCCCCAGAGATTGCCATGCAGGCCGCTATTAAAAACTCTGTGATAAAAATCTTAGAAGTCTTGAATCAAAATAGTCCTGGAAATAATGCTGAAAATAATACTGGAGTCTCAGCATGAAAAAATTATTGATCTTGCTGGTTGTTTTATTACTGGCTGTTTTATTGGGTTGGTGGATTGCCAAAGTTCCAGGTGTTTTAGTTTTACAGCTGGGTCAAAAGACGGTGGCAGCGCCTATTTGGCTGATTATTTTTAGTTTGCTTATTTTAATTTTAGTTTTTTATATTTTTATAAAAATTTTAGGTTTTTTAATTTATTTACCCTGGAGTTATAAAACTACTTTTTTAAATTTTAAAATTAAAAAAAGAGAAAAATTATTTCGAGAGGCTTTAAGTTTTTATATATTAAAAAATTATTCAAAAGCCTGGCCAAAATTTAAAGATCTAGGTAATACAGGGTATTTCATTCCAGAGACTTATTATCTTGCCGCCGACGCTGCTAGAGCGTCTGGCGAAATGGCCATTGCGATGGATTTATTAGCCAAAGCAGGTCGAGTAGCTGGAGTAGCAGGAGTAGCAGGAGTAGCAGGCAAGGATTTTAAGGATTCTTTAGGTGTTGCGAAAAAAATTCGCGAGCAGTGTGTTTGATATTTAATTATTTAAAATAATTAAAAAATGGCCAACTAGAGGGTGGATAACAGCTACTTGGCCAAAATTATTTGATTTTCTCGGCCAACTAGGTGTATTTTGACATCTAGTTGGCCATTTTTTTTAAGAGAAAATAAGAGAAGATCAGATGAGCGTGTCAGAGATTAATTTAAAATTAACCCCAGAATCTATTGATATTAATCAAAATTTTATTGGAAGAGCGGAAGAAATTAAAAAGCTCTCTCAGCTTAAAAATCATGAAGAAGCACTCATGATTATTTTGTATGGCCGTCGGCGCGTCGGTAAAACAGAGTTGCTAGAGCAGGTTTTTCGAGATCGAAATTTATTAAAATTTGAAGGGCTTGAAGATAAGCAGGAAGAGACTCAACGCCAGCTCGTCATGAATCAATTAGCGCGTTATGCCGGGGAGAATTTATTAAAAAATATTCAAACCCAGACTTGGCAAGATGTGTTTGAATGGATCTATAAATTTACTCAGACAGGGACTTGGACGATCTATTTTGAAGAACTCCAGTGGTTGGCGAATTATCAAGATGATTTTGTGAAATATTTAAAACTAGCTTGGGATAACTGGTTTCGGAGAAATCCCAAAATTGTTCTGATTTTATGTGGATCTTCCGCCTCTTTTATTATCAATCACGTCATTAAATCCAAGGCCTTGCATAATCGTTCTCAATATGAATTTTATTTAAAACCCTTGTCTTTGAAAGAGTCCGCTGAATTTTTATCCAAACGAAATTTTGTGGAAGTGCTGGACGGCTATTTAACTTTGGGGGGTATTCCAGAATATTTAAAGCGTTTGAATTTGAGCGATGCCCATCAGCAGTCTTCTATTTTTTTAAGTCTGTGCGAGCAAAGTTTTTTACCTAATGCTTATTTCAGTACGGAATATCAACGCATTTTTATTAGTAGTCTGTCTCATAATCCGTTTTATAAAAAAATCATTGAGCTCTTAAGTCAGCATAAATTTATGACTCGTGGAGATTTACTGGAAAAATTAGGGGCAAATTCAGGAGGGCGGCTGACGGAATTATTAGAAGAGCTCGAGTCCAGTGGTTTTATTGAAAAATATGGGTCTTATCATTTGGGTCAAAAAAGTGCTTTAAGTCGCTATGGGATTAAAGATGCTTATTTGGCCTATTTTTTTAAATTTATTCAGCCGGAGCTTAAAAATATTGATTCTGGGAAGTACCAATCTTCTCCAACTCAGGCTTTAAGCATGCAGGCTTATCAGCAATATTTGGGCTACGCCTTCGAGCGTTTTTGTCGTTCTTCTTTGCATGATATTGCCAGAATTTTGGGCTTTTCAGCCGTTCAGTACGAAGCAGGGCCTTTTTATAGCCGGGCTTTAAATCAAGAAGTTTCAGGCTTTCAAATTGACTTGTTATTTGATCGAAAAGACCGAGTAATAACCATTTGTGAAATTAAATACCGGCAGGGAAAAATAGGAACTTCAGTGATTGAAGAATTTGAAAAGAAATTACAAGCCTTAGAAAATTTCTTAAAGACGAAAGCTAGAACAAAGTCATTGCATAAAACATTTCATAAAGTATTGATTGCGCCTTTTGGGATCGATCAAGCACTGGAATCACGGCATTATTTTGATCGCGTTTTAACCTTGGAGGATTTTAAGAATTTTTAAAATACTTAAAAAACTGGCGCGCCCGGCGGGATTCGAACCCACGACCTTCAGCTTCGGAGGCTGACACTCTATCCAGCTGAGCTACGGGCGCAGAGAACTCAATAAATCTGTGATTTGGCTGATCAAAGCCATGTCTTGTTTTAATAATAAAATTAAAGATTGATCCAGTGGCTTGGAGTAGCCAGATAATAATCGGCCTTGGATTTGATTAATTTTTATTAATAAATTTTCTCTATTTTTTTGAATTTCTAATAATTTTTCAGATGTTTGAGTATCTAGTTTTAATTTTAGATTTTGAACTGGATTTATTTTTTCTGATTTTTCTGATTTTTCTGAAATTTTTCTGGGCTTTCTGACTGGTTTTTTATCTGGATTTTTATCTGGATTTTGGCCTGGATTTTGGTCTGAGTTTTTATCTAATAAAGACAAAGTCGCTGGAGTCGCGGAAGTTACAGCGCTGCTTGGATCACTGGGATCAAGATTTAAATTATTGAGAGAATCAGTCATGCCATCAGCCAAAAAATAAAAAACGAAGGGAGAAACAAGGCCGGCGATTATATCGACATCCCGCTTGAAGTCGAGAGGGTTGGAAAGAGTGTTGGAAAGAGGGTTGGAAAGTTAAAAAATAGTAAAAAATAATAAGAAATAAGTAGAGAAATATCCGGATTGATAAAGAGAACTCGGCCGGTATACTCAGGCCCTTTTTTTAATCTTACTAAAATTTTACTAAGTCGAGGAATGAGACGATGAGCCAGGTTCTGAATGATTTGAAATACGCCGATTCTCACGAGTGGGTGCGGATTGAAGAAGATAATATTGCGACTGTGGGGATTACAGACCATGCGCAAGAATTATTAGGGGACTTGGTTTATATCGAACTCCCTGTTAAAGGCCTGCGTGTCGCTCAAGGTGAAGAGGCGGGTGTTGTTGAATCTGTCAAAGCGGCTTCTGATATTTATGCGCCAGTGTCTGGAAAAATTATTGCCGTGAATCAAGATCTGACGGATTCGCCCGAATTAGTTAATTCAGATCCCTATGGTGATGGCTGGTTATATCGTATAGCCCTAGATGATGAGTCTGAATTAGATGACATGATGGATGCAGAGGCTTACTTAGCCTGTATTGAAGAAGAATAATTTTTAATTATTTAAAAAAATAAAATTTAAAAAATTTAAAATTAGGGGTCCCATATGCCTTTTATTCCCCATAGCGAGGAAGATATTGCTTCCATGCTGGAAGTGATTAATTCAAAAAAAAATTCTAAAAATCCAAGTCAAAATTTAGAAGATTTATTTTCTGAAATTCCAGAAAATCTCAGAGTCCAGAAATTTCAAAAAATTCCAGAAGGTCTGACAGAACAAGAAATTTCCAGATTAATGCTGGAGCGGGCGGCGCAAGATGGCTATGGGATGGATTTAAATTTTATCGGTGCAGGGGCTTATCAGCATCATATTCCGTGGGCTGTTTGGGACTTGGTCTCTCGTGGGGAATTCATGACGTCGTATACGCCCTATCAGGCAGAGGCGTCTCAAGGCAATCTCCAGTTAATTTATGAATATCAAAGCATGATGGCGTCTTTAATGGCGATGGATTGTGCCAATGCTTCTATGTACGAAGGCGCGTCTTGTTTAGCGGAAGCTGTACTAATGGCTGCCCGTTGTAATAAAAATGGTAATAAAAATTTTAATAAAAACAGTGATGAAAATAACGGCCATGTTTTAGTTCTGGGAGATATTAACCCCAGATATAAAGAAGTGTTGGAAAGCTTGGTCGCACATCAAAAAATTAGAATAAGTTATTTAAATTCTGAGCAAGTAAAAAATATTAATAATTTAAAAATTTGGGAAAATTTAAGTTTAAATCTTACTGCTGTGGTTATTCCTCAGCCGAGTTTTCTAGGAAATATTCAGGCCGTTGATGATTTAGTTAATTGGGCACATGAAGAAAATTCAAATAAGAAAAAATTATTAGTGATTGGATTAGTGAATCCTATTGCCATGAGTTTATTAAAGCCGCCAGGTCAATGGGGTTCTGGAGATTTAAATAACATAGGGGCTGATATTGTCTGTGGCGAAGGCCAAAGTTTAGGGGTGCCTCTGGCTTCAGGCGGGCCTTATTTTGGATTTATGTGCTGTAAAAAAGAATGGGTTCGGCAAATGCCTGGGCGCATTGTGGGCCGGACCGTGGATGCAGAGGGTAAAGAAGGTTTTTGCTTAACTTTACAAGCCCGAGAGCAGCATATTCGCAGGGCAAAAGCGACATCGAATATTTGTACGAATCAAGGTTTATTAGTCACCGCGGCGACTATTTATATGGCTTTAATGGGTCTCAATGGCTTAGCGCAAGTCGCGAAAAAATCGCATCGCAATGCCGTGAGTTTAAAAAATAAATTGCAAGAATTGGATGGGGTAAAGATTATTTCCCAGGGGCCTATTTTTCATGAATTTGTGATTCAGATTTCCCAGAACAATATTACTGTCTCGAAAATACTGGAAAAGATGGCTTCACAAGGGATTCAAGCGGGGTTTGATTTAGGTCATGGTCAATTATTAATTTGTTCGACGGAAGTTCATACGCCCGCAGACCATGATCGTTATGTCAATGCTTTAAGTTATCTCTTGCACGAATCTCAGCTGGAAAGAGCGCTCAGCCAGGAGTCTGTTTTATGTTAAGTGATTTAAATAAAAGTAATTTGATTTTTTATAAATCTAGAAAAAATAGTTTAAATAATAATTTGGCTCCCAAAGAAAATTTAGTTTTAAATAAAAATTTAGATATTCCAGAAAATTATTTAAGAAATAATTTATCTAATAGCCTGTTTAATAATTTACCTAATCTGTCTGAGCTGGAAGTGGTGAGACATTACACGCAGCTATCCCAAAAGAATTTTTCGATTGATACCCATGTGTATCCCTTGGGCTCTTGTACCATGAAATATAACCCAAGAGCCGCGCATCGATTGGCCTCCCAGCTGGGTTTTTTAAATAAGCATCCCCTAGCGCATGACAGCACTCAGCAGGGTTTTTTAGCTTGTTTATATGAGCTTCAAGAAATTCTAATGGACTTAACGGGCATGACCGGTGTGTCTTTAAGCCCGATGGCCGGAGCTCAAGGGGAATTAGCGGGGGTCTTGATGATTAAGGCTTATCATCAGGCCAGGGGAGATATAACCCGAACAGAATTTTTAATTCCCGATGCCGCTCATGGGACTAATCCTGCCACGGCGGCGATGGCTGGATTTATTGTTAAAGAAATCCCGACTAATTCAGACGGTGATGTCGACTTAGAGTTATTAAAACAGGCCGTGGGACCCAAGACCGCTGGAATCATGCTGACTAATCCGTCGACTTTGGGTTTATTCGAAAGAAATATTGGACAGATTGCTGAAATTATTCATGAAGCTGGTGGTTTGCTTTATTACGACGGGGCCAATCTCAATGCCATCATGGGTTATTCCAGACCTGGAGATATGGGTTTTGATGTCATGCATATGAATTTGCATAAGACTTTTGCGACGCCGCATGGTGGTGGGGGGCCTGGATCTGGGCCTGTTCTAGTTAATAATAAATTAAAACCCTATTTGCCTATTCCAGTGATTGATAAAGACCCCCATGGGAAATATTTTTTTAAAACTAGAAATTTAATGCCAGATTCTATTGGCCGACTTTCGGCGTTTCATGGCAATGCCGGAATTTTATTACGTGCTTATGTCTATGCGAGATTATTGGGCCGTGAGGGATTAAAAAGAGCATCAGAAATAGCCGTCTTAAATGCTAATTATCTCATGGTTAAATTAGAGCAGGTGGGGTACACCCTGGGTTTTAGTCAAAGACGTGCAACGCATGAATTTATTCTGACTATGCAGAAAGAATATAAAAATTTTAATATTTCAGCCCTGGATATTGCTAAAAGATTATTAGATTACGGCTTTCATGCGCCGACCATGTATTTTCCGCTTTTAATTCCCGAGTGTTTATTAGTAGAGCCCACGGAGACGGAATCTAAAAGAGAGTTAGATTTATTTGTGGATGCTATGGAAAATATCTTGAAAGAAATAAAAGAAAATTTTGAAACAAATCCTGATTTTTTAAAAAATGCGCCTTATAGCCTCAGTGTTAAAAGACTGGATGATGTCAAAGCTGCGAAAGATCTAGATATTGCTTTTAAAGAGGGCTTTTAAAATTACGTTTTTTGAATTGTGGTGTAGGGGCGAATCTTGTATTCGCCCGTAGGCGGCTGGCATGGATTTTTTTTTATGAACAGGGCCGCCACGCTTGAAAACTCAGCAATATAAAATGATTTTTTCTGTGAAGATGGATCCAAGATTTATCACGGGCGAATACAAGATTCGCCCCTACGCCCTCATTCTTAGACAGAGCCTATCCAGGTCATAAAATTCAAAATTATGCAGAATTATGCATGCCATGCATAATTATTCGCGGCATGCATAATTTTGCATAATTGGATTGGGGTACAGTGAATGTGCTCTGCTGAATTGACTTAGAAATTTTTAAGGAATTAATAATGAACCATGGCCTAAAACAAACCCCCTGGATCTGCCCGTCGATCTTATCTGCTGATTTTTCAAAATTGGGCGAAGAAATTAATAGTGTCATGAACGCTGGAGCTCACAGAATTCACATTGATGTCATGGATAATCACTATGTGCCTAATTTATCTTTCGGCCCCCTAGTTTGTGAATCTTTAAGAGCCGCTGGAATTACGGCGCCCATGGATGTTCATTTAATGGTCGAGCCTGTAGACGGCATGATTAAAAATTTTCTAGAAGTAGGGGTGGACTGTATTGTTTTTCATCCTGAAGCTTCTAAGCATGTCGATCGTTCTTTGAATTTAATTCGATCTGGAAATATCTCCGCAGGGTTAGTGTTAAATCCAGCCAGTCCTATTTATTTACTAGACCCTGTTTGGGATTATTTAGACCGAATTTTATTAATGTCAGTGAACCCGGGTTTTGGCGGCCAGAAATTTATTCCCAGTGTGTTAAACAAAGCCCGTGAGTTAAGAAAATTAATAGACCAACGAGGCCGGCCAATAAGATTAGAAATCGATGGGGGTGTAAATTTAGATAATATAAAAATTATTTCTGATGCCGGTATCGACACTTTTGTGATGGGCAATGCTATCTATAAATCTGGTGATAAAGCTGGTGATAAATCTGGAAATTATCAGCAAGTTTTTAAAAATATTTTTGAAATAATTTAATTTTATTTAATTTTATTTAATTTTATTGGGTCTCTATTGGCGATTTTTATTTAAAACCACAGAGAATTTTTCATCTTGGCAAATTGAGAACTCGATCGGTACAATCCGCCCTCTTAAATTTTGACTTGAGTTTGGAACAGGGGAATAAAAATAAAATGGGCGATATGGGCAATCATCGGGAGATCAATGACGTGGGTTTAGTTAATTTGAAAGATATTCCAGCAGACAACAGTATTTTATTAAAAAAAGCGCGTCGAAAATCCGATGTTCAGATTGCTCAGATTCAAAAACGTGATGGGTCTGTCATGAATTTTGATATTGCACGTATTGAGCAAGCGGTATTGAAAGCCATGCAAGTCGTGAACGAAGGGACTCAAGATGAAGCGAAATTAATTGCTCAGAAAGTCTTGGAGGATTTAATTGAAATCGCCGTGAGATATAAGACTTTTACGCCAGATGTTGAAGGGATCCAGAATGCGGTAGAGCGCGAGCTCATGGTCAATGGCTATGTGAATTCTGCCAAGGCTTATATTTTATATAGAGAAAAACAAGCGGCGATTCGAGCTAGGCGTTCCGAAGTTCCAGCGCATGTCAAAGCACTGGCTGAAGAATCCAGAACTTATTTTAGAAATACTTTGAGTGAATTTGTTTATCTAAGAACTTATGCCCGATGGATTGAGTCAGAGGCGCGTCGTGAGACCTGGATTGAGACTGTGGATAGATATATGAACTTTATGCGCAGTAAAGCCCAAGATAAATTTACCCAAGCTGAATATGAGATGGTGAGGGAAAGTATTTTAAAACAAGAAGTTATGCCCTCTATGAGGTTATTACAGTTTGCTGGAAAAGCCGCTGAGACGACGAATGTCTGTGCCTATAACTGTTCTTTTATTGCGCCTTCTTGTGTCCGTGATTTTGCAGAGGTGATGTATATCTCTATGTGCGGCACCGGGGTTGGATTTTCTGTCGAAAGCCAAAATATTCAAATGCTGCCCCAAATTAAAGCGCAGTCTGGAGAAATGCTGGCGACTCATTTTGTGGCCGATAGTAAAGAAGGCTGGTGTGAGGCGTTAGTAACCGGGATGGAAGCCTGGTTTGCAGGGAAAGATATTTTATTTGATTACAGCTTGGTTAGACCTGCTGGCGCAAGATTAAAGACTATTGGCGGCAAAAGCTCAGGACCTGAGCCCTTGAGAAGCTTGTTAGATTTTGCAAGATCTAAAATTTTATCTCGCCAAGGGCGAAGATTAACTAATATTAATGCCCACGATATTTTATGTAAGATTGGTGAGGTCGTCGTCGCAGGCGGGGTTCGAAGATCTGCCATGATTTCTCTTTCTGATTTAGATGATATAGCCATGAGAGATGCCAAATGTGGTCAGTTTTATTTCACAGAACCCCAGCGGTCGATTTCTAATAATTCGGCGGTCTATGACGAAAAGCCCAGTAATCAAGTTTTATTAGACGAGTGGGTCGCTTTGATTAAAAGCGGTTCTGGAGAGCGAGGAATATTTAATAGAAGTGGTTTAGTAAAAACTTTACCAGAGCGCCGAATTAAAGTCTGGAAAGAAAAAGGTTTAATTAAGACAAATAAAATAACTGGTTTTGTGGGGACTAATCCTTGCGCGGAAATTATTCTGCAATCCAAACAGTTTTGTAATTTGTCTGAAATTATTGCGCGGGCTGACGATACCCAAGAAAGTTTGTTAAAAAAATTACGGGTGGCGACTTTACTCGGGACTTTTCAATCCATGCTGACGGACTTTCCATTTTTATCTAAAGAGTGGAAAGAAAATTGTGAGAAAGAAAGATTACTGGGGGTGTCTGTAACAGGTCAGTGGGACTGTGCTTTGGCAAGAGACCCGATGATGTTAAATACTTTAAGAGACGCGAGTATTAATCTAAATCAAGAATATGCCGCAAGATTAAATATCAATCCATCGACTTGTATCACCTGTGTTAAGCCTTCTGGAACGGTGTCTCAGACAGTGGATTGTGCGTCTGGCATGCATCCAAGACATGCGCCGTATTACATTCGCAGAATCAGAATTTCAGCGACGGATGCTTTATTTAATATGATGAAAGATCAGGGGGTGCCTTATCATCCTGAAGTCGGTCAAAGCCTTAATGATGCGACGACTTATGTTTTAGAGTTTCCAGTAAAAGCGCCGGATGGTGCGATTTGTAAAGATGATATTTCAGCTTTAGATCAGCTGGACCATTGGAAAGTGGTTAAATTAAATTTCACAGAACATAACCCTTCTGTCACGGTATCTGTCGGTGATGATGAGTGGATTGGTGTTTTAAGCTGGCTGGATCAAAACTGGGAAATAGTGGGTGGTTTGTCTTTCTTGCCAAGATCTAATCATGTGTACCAATTGGCGCCCTACGAAGAAATTAATAAAGAGCAGTATGAAAAATTATTGGCCAAGATGGGTCATATTGATTTCTCAAAACTCGTTTCTTATGAGCGTAGTGACGAAACAGAAGCTAAGCGGGAATTAGCGTGTGCCGGCGGGCATTGTGAAATTTAAAGATATATAAAAAAAATAAGAGTGAGATCAATATGTCAGGATTAGCTACGTCTTTTAATATTAAATTTTTAGGGTCTTATGTTCTTGGGGAGCATACGGTTTATGTGATTAATCCTGATGGGAAATCAGAGACCAATTTTAAGAAAAAAACTGATAAAGGATCTCTGGGTAAAACAGAAGCTCCTTTGTCTCGATTATCTAATAAAGGTTCAAATGATTTTGGTCTTAGCTTAAATTTTGAAGAAGACACCATGCATTATTTAGAAATAAAAACAGGTCAGGAAGAGGCCTTGCGCTCTGCAATGCAGGAATTGCTAGAGCTGAAGCCTAGTGGAAGAAGGCCAGTCAGTCATTGGGATGATTTTTTTGATCGTCTAAAAGAAGTGAAGCAATTGGATTTTGAAACATTGAAAGATCTTTGGACGTCAGGGAAGGAAGCACAAAAAGCTGCAGCCGAGGCTGCACACAGCGAGGCCAGACGAAAATTGGCATTAATTAATCGCGCTAAAGCTGCTGAGGCTTTAGCTGCTGAGGCTTTAACTGTTGAGAAAGTATTAAATAAAAAAGGCGTAGGGGAAAAAAGAGGGCGCGCTGAGGAAGGCCTTCGCCTTCAGGATTTATCCAATACAAGAAGGAGAGAAGAAGCACCTGGCTCTGTACTAGGACGTCTACCTGGAGAGGAGGACGATAAATTTGACTTTCTTTTGGATTGTTTTCATCCCCCAGAGCGCCGTGCTCCCATGGCGTTTTTTAATCATTTTTCGGTGCTTGGAGCGGAAGATCTTCCAGTCGAAAGGGCATCAGTTGAAATAACTTCGAGGAGTCGAAGTGAGTCCTTTTCTAATGATCAGTTGGGTTGGCATGGTGAGCCTGATCTGAGTGTATTAGACGGGGTGGGCGGATTGGACGGGTCGGACGGATTGGACGGGTCGGATGGTCGATCTTCTACGTGGGCACCTGTTTAATTAAATAATTAACTCACTCACTTAATGTGTTGCGCATCAGTACTCGTTTTTTACGAGCGAACTCGCGAAATAGAGGCTAGGTGGGAATGTGGGATTTAAGATTCAATAAAAAAATTTGAGTTTTTTTTCTTTATAGCTGTATAGTGAATAAAATGGAGTGTAAGTAACAATTTTTTGTTACGCACTCCATTTTTTTTAGGGGTGGCAGGAAGTTTTTTCAGCCGGCGAAACGCTTCTGTATAGTGGACCCGGTTTTTAAGACAGCAGTTTAAGGTGCATACTGACTCGAACATGGAGCACCCAATGACAGAAATTAAGAAGCGCAAAATATACAGCGCTGAATTCAAAGCTAAGGTCGGCCTTGAGGCTTTGAAAGAACAAAAAACA
>CAMCUU010000008.1 GCA_945879065.1 Francisella tularensis subsp. holarctica | reverse complement strand
CTGCCTTCAGTTGGCCCAATGCGTTAATCTTGAAGTCATTAAAATCAAAATTTGAAAAATCTATTTTACTGTTGTCCATGTTTACCTCTCTTTATGTTAAAAATAATAACAATTTCTAAGAGGTGACACAGTTATTTAAACACTACCGTAGCGATTGCTTAATTTTTATTTTTTAACTCTTATTTAACTCTGAACCCTCACTGGAATCCCGCCAATATTGGCTTGTAAAATTTTCTCTTTCCAGTGCTGGGGTCCCGATTCGTGAACGCTATCTCCCGTTGTGTCTACAGCGACGGTGACGGGCATGTCTTGAATATCAAATTGATAAACTGCCTCCATGCCTAAGTCTTCGAAAGCCACACATTGGGAAGATTTAATAGATTTAGAGATTAAATAAGCGGCGCCGCCGACGGCCATGAAATACACACCCTTATTTTTTTTAATACTTTCGATGCCTACAGGTCCTCGCTCTGATTTGCCGATCATGCCGCGAATGCCGACAGCGTCTGAGAACATAAGATCTGAAAATTTATCCATGCGTGTGGCTGTTGTAGGGCCAGCCGGCCCGACGACTTCATCACGAACAGCGTTGACGGGGCCGACGTAGTAAATAATCTTTCCATGAAAATCGACGGGTAATTTTTCGCCTTTGAGAACCATGTCTTGAATTCTTTTATGAGCGGCATCTCGCCCAGTCAAAATGGTTCCAGAGAGTAAAACTGTCTCACCCGCTTTGAGATTATTTAACTCTGCTTGGGTCATCGAATTAACATTTAAATGCTTCGCGCCTTCCGTTGACCAAGAGACTTCAGGCCATAAATCTATAGAGGGCGGAATAAGCACAGCAGGCCCAGAGCCATCTAAGACAAAATGAATATGTCTGGTGGACGCGCAGTTGGGAATCATAGCGACTGGGAGACAGACAGCATGAGTCGGAAAAGTATTAATTTTGACATCTAAAACAGTCGTTAAACCGCCGAGACCCTGGGCGCCGATGCCTAAGTTATTCACTTTTTCATAGAGCTCTAATCTGATTTCTTCTGTTTTATTACTGGGGCCTTTTAAGATTAAATCTTGGATATCTATGGGCTGATTAATCGCTTCTTTGGCTAAGATCATGGCTTTTTCAGCCGTCCCGCCAACGCCAATGCCTAGGATTCCAGGAGGGCACCAGCCCGCGCCCATTTCTGGTAATTTTTCTAAGACCCAAGGGACAATATCATCGCTGGGATTTAAGACCGTAAATTTGGATTTAAATTCAGAACCACCGCCTTTGGCAGCTAGCTGAATATCAATTTTATCCCCATGAACTAAGTCGATATGGACCACGGACGGCGTGTTATCTTTCGTGTTTTTTCGGGAACCTAAAGGGTCCCTGACTATTGAGGCTCTCAAAGGATTATCTTTGTCTAGATAGGCTTGTCTGACCCCTTCATCGACCATCTCTGAAATAGTTAAATTGGTTTTATCAAATTTTGCGTCCATGCCGATTTTAATAAACGCACAAATAATCCCCGTATCTTGGCACATGGGTCGATGGCCTAACGCGGCCATTCTTGAATTAATTAATATCTGCGCCATGGCGTCTTTGGCGGGCTTAGATTCTTCTTTGTCATAAGCGCGTCCCATCGCCTGGATAAAATCAGTGGGATGATAAAAAGAAATAAATTGCAGGGCGTCTCGAACACTTTCTATGAAATCGGCTTGTTTGATGATTTTGGACATGAGGAAAAGCTCCTGAGTTTTAAATTTTTTTAATCTTTTGGCTTAATCACGCTGTTATTAATATGCGCGTTTTGTAATTTGTGTTTGATAGCTTCAGCAGAATTTTTAGAGCTATAAGGCCCTAAGTTAACTCTGTACCAGCCCGTGTCGGTACTAATCATGCTGGGATGAAGCCCCAGTAATAATAATCTCGCTTGCATGCTGCGAGCCTCGTCTTTGTTTCTATAAGCGCCTACTTGGAGAGTGTATTGGGGGGGGTATTGGCTAGGTGAAATATTTTGAGAATTATTTTGAGATGGAGCTGGAGTTGAAATTGGAGCTGGAGTTATAGGTGCTTGAGTAATTTTATTGGGGGTGTTTTGCGGCAAAGTAATAATGGGTGCTGCAGTAGGGGGATTATTTTGAGAATGAATAGCTGGAGTAGAGGCTGAATTAGCAGCTGAATTAGTAGGTGGGTGAGCCGGTGAATTAGAAGAAAGCGAATGATAAAAATCAAAAGCAGGCGCTGGGGGTGCTTGTGGGGTTGCGGGTACAGCGGGTGTTGCTTGAGTTGCTGAAGTTGCTGAAGTTGCTGAAGTTGCTGAAATAAGAGCGCTGGTATTTTTAAGATGTTTGTACACGCCCTGAGCGAGCAATAGGCCTAAGATTAAAATAATTAAAATCCCCAAGCCTAATTTGATTAAATTATTTTTAGCGCTGGAGATCTCTCTCGGCTCTGAAGGCGCAGGTTCAGGGGTATTAAAAGCTCGAGCTGTTTGAGCAGCCCCAAAAGACTGGGGGGATTTCTTGGCATAATCACGCATGAGTTTCGCCTTGTTAAAAAAATAATTTTAAAAAAAATAAAAATAATTACATGGATTCCGGAGCCGTGAGCCCTAAAAGTTTTAAACCATTATTTAAAACAATTTTGACCGCAGAAGCTAAGGCCAGCATGGCATTGCGGGCTCTGTCTTCAGGGACCAAAAAGGGCTGGCTATTGTAGTAACTATGAAACTCATTCGCGAGCTCGCGAAGGTAATAAGTGATGAGATGCGGCTGGTAATATTTCGCTGCGTTCTGAATCGCTTCTGGAAATAAAGCTAGTTGCTTAATTAAAGCCTGCTCTTGAGCTGAATTTAAATTATTTAAATTCTCAAGACCCTGATTTAAATTAGCTTGATCAAAAACATAATTTTTAGAACTTAATTGCCGAAAGACTGAACAAATACGGGCATGGGCATATTGAATATAGTAAACAGGATTATCACTGGATTGGGACTTGGCTAAATCTAAATCAAAATCTAAATGCTGTTCGTTTTTGCGCATTAAATAAAAATATCTCGCCGCGTCTATGCCCACTTCGCCATATAAGTCTCGCAGGGTTACAAACTCTCCAGATCTGGTGGACATTTGAACCGGCTCGCCATTTCTAAACAAAGTCGCAAATTGGACCAAGGGAATATCGATGCGTTCTGGATCTAAGCCAAAAGCTTGGCATAGGCCTTTTAATCGGGGGATATAGCCATGATGATCGGCGCCTAGAACATAGATTGCCTTGTCAAATTGTCTGTGCACTAATTTGTTTAATAAATACGCGACATCAGACGCAAAATAAGTCGTCACCCCATTGTCTCTAATTAATACTCTGTCTTTATCGTCGTTAAATTGGGTGGCTTTGAACCAGACGGCGCCGTCTTTTTCATAGGTTAAATCTAATTTTTTTAATCGCTCAATGCCCTCAAGAGCCTCTTGATATAAAGATTTTTCAGAGAACCAATTTTGATATTCAACTCGGAATTGTTTTAGGTCATCGCGGATGTCATCTAAGACTGTATTTAAAGCCCGTTGGTGAAAGATTTGATAATTTTTTTCACCCAATAATTTTTTAGAATTAGAAATTAGATCATCGATATGTTTTTCTTTATCGCCAGTAATTAGCCCATTTTGCTCTGAGAGATCTGGAAAAACATTTTCAAATAATTTTTCAGCAGGCTGGGTATGACTATTTTTATATTCTTGAAATAGGCCTTGAGAAATATCTTTAATATACCCGCCTAAATAGCCATTTTTGGGAAATATAAATTTTTCCCCGCAGAGTTCGAGATATCTCAAATAAGTACTAGTCGCCAAGATATCCATCTGACGTCCCGCGTCATTGACATAGTATTCGCGGGTTATATCAAAGCCGGAGAAACTTAAAATATCAGCAAGCGCTGAACCAAAAGCGGCGCTTCGACCATGGCCGACATGGAGGGGGCCTGTTGGATTCGCGCTGACGTATTCGATATGAATTTTTTGGGCTTGGTTTAAATGATTGTGACCCAGATTATTTTTCCCATAATTTTTTTCTAGTTTAATAATCTCAGGAATAATTGAAAACTGGCTCTCTTGGGATAAATAAAAATTAATAAAGCCAGGACCCGCGAGCTCTATTTTTATTATATTTTTATAAATATTTTGAGAGTTTTTATCTTGAGTAATTTGATTATTTATATGGCTAATAATCTGCTCAGCTAAAACTCTCGGCTGAGTTTTAATTTGTTTCGCCAAGAGCATGGAAATATTACTCGCAAAGTCGCCATGTTTAGGGTCTTTCGTCCGCTCGATTTGAATATGAGTTTGCTCTGGAATAAGCGCTGGAGTGAGACCTGGGGTAAGGTCTGATATTTGAAGCAGGGCCTGGTGAATTAATTGGGTAATTTGAACTTTATAAGTACTGAGCATGATGGGTATTTATTCCTATAAAAATAAGCCGCGGATTATGAGTAAAAGGGCGCTTGGGTGCAATTGGAAAGTGAGGGTCAAAAATCTATCAAATCTCTTTTAAATCAAGAGATTAATTCAAACTTTTCGGGAACTCATTCCCGATTTTGCGTCTAAAACAGGAATGCGTTCCCGAAAAGTTTGGTTATTGAGTAGGCCGAATGTGCTGAATTTTTTTAATTTTTAAATTTCGGACAGCTATAGATATAGCTATACGCGTCCGAAATATTGATTTTTTGATTGAATTTCGGACGGCTATAGATAAAGCTATACGCGTCCGAAATTTAAAATAGGGAAAATCTGAATGACCAGGCAGATCATTGGCAGAGTCTATGAGCAGTCAAAATTAGAATTTGCCTTGGGCTCTAAAGAAGCTGAATTTATTGCAGTTTATGGCCGTAGGCGTGTTGGAAAGACTTATTTAATTAGAAATTTTTTTCATGAAAATAAAGACTGCATTTTTTTAAACATCTCTGGAATATTAAATGCAAGTTTAGCGGTGCAACTTGGAGAATTTCATGAAGAGATCCATCAAACTTTTGGAATTTATCTGGGAGGGGTCCGATTAGAAAAGCCTAAAAATTGGATGGATGCTTTCAAAAATTTAACGTTTGCGTTGAGTCTGGCATCCAATTTTTTAAATAGTGATGAGAAAAAAGCTGAGAAAAAAATAGTTTTATTTTTTGATGAGTTTCCCTGGATGGCGACGAAGAAATCTAAGCTGCTTCAGGCGTTGGATTATTACTGGAATAAATCCTGGGTGGATATGCCGCAAGTGATTTTAATTATTTGTGGATCCGCAGCTTCGTGGATTATTAAAAATATTTTGAATAATAAAAGAGGCTTGCATAATCGAATCACCATGCGACTGCCCATTAAGCCTTTTAATCTCAAAGAGACACAAGATTTTTTAAAGAGCCGAGGGGTTAACTATGACCCCATGCAAATACTGCAGTTATATATGGCCATTGGAGGCATTCCCTATTATCTAAAATCAGTGGAGAAGGGGCTCTCTGCCATACAAAATATTGATCAATTATGTTTTAAAAAAGAAGGGACTTTATTAGATGAATTTAAAAACTTGTTCTCTTCGTTGTTTAATCAGTCAGACATGCATGAGGCGCTGGTTAAATTAATTGGATCCAAGCGTGAAGGGGTGAATCGCGAAGAACTTGAAAAGACGTTGAATTACGTGGGGGGCAGTCTCACGAATAAATTAAAAGAGCTAGAAGAAGCGGGCTTCATTGCCAAATGTGCCATGCAAGGTCGGACTTATGGGCAGTATTATAAATTAGTGGATGAGTACAGTTTGTTTTATCTCACTTGGATTGCGCCCGGACGCTTGAATTCTTTCGAGGATATGGCTGGAGCTGCTGAGTTTAATACTTGGGCGGGGTATGCATTTGAAGCAGTCTGTTTTAAGCATTTATCTAATATTCGACGAGCCTTGCATATCAAAGAAAGTACCGCGGCAAGCAGCTGGCGTTATATCCCCAAAAAGAAAGAAAATTGTAATGGCGCACAAATTGATCTGTTATTTGATAGAGCCGATGGGGTGATTAATCTTTGCGAAATTAAATACAGTACGTCGCCTTATTTAATTGATAAGAGCTATGCCGCGAATTTAAAAAATAAAATAGAGGCTTATCAAAAAATCACGAAAACTACTAAGCAAATCTTTATTTCGATGATTAGCACTTTGGGTTTGAAAGAAAGTATGTATTCAGAAGAGCTAGTCAGCAGTGAAGTAAAACTAGAAGATTTGTTTAAAGATATTTCAGAATAACTCAGTGTGTTTAAGCACTTAAAAATTCATATAGCTGCTGATGGGTTTTGGCGGGTTATACGCTTATAACGGGCCAAAACTCAAAGAGATAAAAAGTTTTGGCGGAATATAAAATTATAAGTCGCCAAAACTTTTAAAAAATTTTAATTTTCACAGCAAATATTTTTGGTATAAAGCCCGACTTTAAATTTAATCAAGCATTTAAGAGGGCGCCCAAAATGGCGAAGTCAAATTATAAAAATTCTTTGCGGACAGGGTGGACAAGATTTTCAACTTGGTTTTTGAATTTAGATTTCTCAGACAAGATCGGCGTGGTTTTAATCGCGCTGACTGGGGTGGGGTTATTGGCCATGTTATTGAGTGGTAGCTTGAAGAATTTTTTGACACTTCCAGGTGCTGAAGCCAAGGAAGCTCCTGAACTTGGGATGATCAAGGGGTGTGAAAGTTTTGATCTGAAATCTGGGTCCTCTGTGTTAACTGCGCCAGTGATTGTGATTGGAGAAGAGCATTCTCGGCATGCATTAGTTAGTAAATGTATGGATGCGATTCTCACACTTAGAGGCAGCCCTTCCCATCGAATTTTTAGAGAAGGCGTGACTCTGGGCGAGCAAGTGAGCTGCTCTAGCCTGCCCTTTGGAGATGCAGAACGAAAACAACGTGAATGTTACGGTTGGGACTCTGTTGGACTTAAACAAAGCAGGGAAAGAGAAGCTTACGTGAAAATGCTAATGGAGAACTATGATTGGTCGTGGCTTACAAAGCTTTTTAAGAGGGAAGTTAGAGAAAAAATTAATGAAATAGTGGAAAAAGCGATCGAGGCAAGTCCTTACACTTCTTTAGAGATTAATCGACTGCCTGATAAGTCAGATCATTTGGAACTTCAGAGGGCTCGGATGGAAATACAAGTAGTAGAAGCCTTCATGTGGAAATATTATGAGTACAAAGATTTGAGAGTGAGTGAACGTAAACAATCTGTTTTGACTGCTTTTCACAAAGAACTATTTCTCTCTTTTGAAAAAATGGAAGAAAGAAACCAGGGTCTTGCTCATGTGATCCAAAAGTCTGTTCTGGCTGATGAAGCTGATAGTGTTATCACTTTTGTTATTGCAGGGCATTGTCATCTTAATCCCTGCCATTACCGCGATTTTGACATTGCAGGTTCTGAAGCAGCGCCAGTTAGAGTAATCAATGATAATAAAAATAGAGTCGCTCTTTTGTTGATCCAGCTGCGAAATACAAAGGAAAGTCTGGCTAGTGGATACTCACAGGAACTTTAGGCTTAGCCATATAAGCACGTAATGGGAATAGCCTAAAGGTTATCTCCCATAGAAAGCACATAAGGGCCTGTATATAAAACAATCCCAATAAATTTACCCAACACGATCCTCGTCGAATCAAATGTCTTCAGCTAAATCGGACTATTTTTACAATAGAGATTTTATTGGCTGTGGTGGTCGTGAATTGATGCTTCAGAAATTTTTAAATTAATTTGATGTTCCTAACGGATATTTTTTGCCAAGCGGCACTCAGGCGAATACAAGATTCGCCCCTACACCATCATTTTTAGAATGGGCAGTCTCAAATTTAAATCAATGCCTATTTTTTCTTCGCATTAATTCTAAAACTTGCAGTCTTGCCATCGCGTCCATTAAGTCTAATTGCGCCTGCTGGAAATCTTTCGGAGATAAATTGGCTTTTTGATCATCGAGAATTTTTCTCGCGGATTCTTTCGCTTCTTCGGCGGCAGATTCATTCACATCTTGAGGTCTTAAAGCCGTATCGGCTAATAAAGTCGCGGAGTTAGGCTGGACTTCTAAGAGACCCCCAGAGACAAATAATAAAATATCTTCTGGGGTGTTTTCAGAATTATTTAGGCCCGTCATTCTTAAAGAACAGGGGGCTATTTTTGTTAATAACTGGAGATGGCCCGGCAAAATCCCTAATTCGCCTTCAGTACTTTTTAAATAAAGCCCAGTGACTTTTCCAGAAAATAAAGCGCCCTCTGGAGAGACAATGTCTACTTGAATTAATTTGGGCTTCGAATTTTCTAGATGCATAAAAAAATTTCCTGGCTGGGCTTATTAAAAAATAAAATTATAAAGTCTTGGCTTTGGCAATGGCTTCATCTATGGACCCGACCATATAGAACGCCTGTTCTGGGAGATGGTCATACTCGCCTTCGACAATGCCTTTGAAATCTCTAATAGTTTCTTTCAAGGGCACATATTTTCCAGGATTGCCTGTAAAAACTTCAGCGACGAAGAAAGGCTGAGATAAAAATCTCTGAATTTTTCGAGCTCTCGAAACTATTAATTTATCGTCTTCGGATAATTCATCCATGCCCAAGATGGCAATGATGTCTTTTAATTCGACATATCTTTGTAAAGTCTTTTGGACCGCACGAGCGACATCGTAATGCTCTTGGCCGACAACTAAAGGGTCTAATTGGCGAGAAGTAGAATCTAAAGGATCTACGGCGGGGTAGATTCCCAATTCAGCAATAGGTCTTGATAAAACAATTGTGGCGTCTAAGTGCGAGAAAGTCGTTGCTGGAGAAGGATCTGTTAAGTCATCGGCTGGGACATAAACAGCCTGAACAGAAGTAATCGAACCTGTTTTAGTCGAGGTAATTCTTTCCTGTAAAACGCCCATTTCTTCAGCCAAGGTCGGCTGATAACCAACGGCTGAAGGCATACGGCCTAAGAGGGCAGAGACCTCAGTTCCAGCGAGGGTGTATCTATAAATATTGTCAATAAAAAATAAAACATCACGGCCTTCGTCTCTGAAACTTTCAGCAATGGTCAAACCCGTCAGAGCCACACGTAATCTATTTCCTGGTGGTTCGTTCATTTGGCCATAGACCAGAGAGACTTTGTCTAGAACATTGGAGTCTTTCATCTCATGATAAAAGTCATTACCTTCACGAGTTCTTTCACCCACACCAGCAAAAACAGAATAACCACTGTGCTCTGTCGCGATGTTATTAATTAATTCCATCATAGATACAGTCTTACCTACTCCAGCACCGCCGAATAAACCCACTTTGCCGCCTTTAGCAAAGGGGCAAATTAAATCAATGACTTTAATACCCGTCTCTAATAATTCTGTACTTAAAGCCTGATCCTTAAAGCTTGGTGCAGAGGCATGAATCGGCATTTTTTTGTCTGAATTGACTGGCCCTTGTTCATCGATGGGGTTGCCCAGAACATCCATAATTCTGCCTAAAGTCGGCGCGCCAACGGGGACCATAATGGGGTTTCCAGTGGCTAAAACTTTTAAGCTTCTTTTTAATCCATCCGTACTGCCCATCGCGATACAACGAACCACGCCATCGCCTAATTGCTGTTCGACTTCCAGGGTCAGTCCAGAGGATTCTTGGACTAATAAAGCCTCATAAATTTTGGGGACATGATTAGGGTCAAATTCGACGTCTACTACTGCGCCAATAATCTGGACTATTTGGCCTAAATGTAATTGGGCTGGTTCTTGTGTATTAATCTTATCCATGTTGACGGATTCCTCTTGTTTTATATTTTTTTAAATTAATTCCCAATTGCATCGGCTCCTGAGCAAATCTCAGCTAACTCTTTAGTAATCATGGCTTGGCGCGCTTTGTTATATTCCAGCTGCAAAGTCTTAATAACATCTCGAGCAGAATCAGTGGCGTTTCTCATCGCCAGCATCTTGGACGCCTGTTCACAGGCAATGTTTTCAACAACGCTGCTATACACCTGGGATTCCAGATATCTCGTGAGTAATAAAGTTAATAAAGATTTGGCATCGGGCTCGTAAATATAATCCCAATGATGAGCAAGCTTCTCGTCAGGTTTTTGAATAATGGGGAGTATTTGCTGACAGTAAGGTTTTTGTTTAATCGTACTGACAAATTCATTGGAGATTAAAAATAAGCGCCCAATTTTGCCCTGATCATATAAATCCAGCATGGTTTTCACCGAGCCAATTAGTTGCATGACTGTCGGCTTATCACCTAGATGATGGGCATAAGAACTAATTTGAATTTTTTGCGCGGGGTTATTAATTAATCGTTTAAAAAATCCCTGAGATTTTTGGCCAATCAAAGCCAGGTTAATTTCAATATTTTGATCCAGAAAAAACTTAAATTCTTTAAGCGCTTGTTTAAACAAATTAATATTTAAACCGCCGCATAAGCCGCGGTCCGTCGAGACAATAATAAAACCGACCGATTTAATTTCTGCCAGCTCTCTGGTTATTAAATAAGGATGCTTATATTCAGGATGTGCATTCGCGACTTGGCTAATCACTTGCTGGGCGAGTTGCGCATAGGGTCTGGCCATTTCCATGCGCTCACGTGCTTTTTTTAATTTGCTCGCAGCAATCATTTCCATGGCGCGCGTGATCTTCTGCGTATTTTTAATACTGCGAATCCGACCCTTAATTTCTTTTGCTGTGCCCATTTTTTCTTACCAGGTCTGCGTTTTTTTAAATTCAAGCATGGCGTCTTTTAATACTTTTTCAGCATCGGCGTCCATCACCGCTTGGGTGTTTAATTTGCTGATTAAGCCCGCATGATTTTGATTTAAATAAATATGTAAAGACTGTTCGAATTTGACCACTTCTTGAGTAGGCACATCGTCTAAATAGCCTTTTTCTACGGCAAATAAAGACACGGCCATTTCGGCAATAGAAAGCGGTGAGTATTGTTTCTGCTTCATGATTTCCATCATGCGTTGACCGCGTTCTAGCTGGCGGCGAGTGATATCATCTAAGTCAGAAGCAAATTGGGAGAAAGCTTCTAATTCACGATATTGAGCCAATGCTAACTTGACCCCACCGCCTAATTTTTTAATTAATTTAGTTTGCGCCGCACCGCCGACTCGAGAGACCGATGCTCCAGCATTAATCGCTGGACGAATGCCTGAGTTAAATAAACCAGATTCTAAAAATATCTGACCGTCGGTAATAGAGATCACATTGGTGGGTACGAAAGCTGAAAGATCTCCCGCTTGGGTTTCAATAATAGGCAGGGCTGTTAAAGACCCTGTTTTATTTTTCACTTCGCCCTTGGTCATTTTTTCGACATAGGCTGCGTTTACTCTGGAAGCACGCTCTAATAAACGGGAGTGAAGATAAAACACATCGCCAGGATAAGCTTCGCGTCCTGGGGGACGTCTTAGTAATAAAGAAATTTGGCGATAGGCCCAGGCTTGCTTAGTCAAATCATCGTAAACAATCAGAGCATCTTCCCCTTGATCTCTGAAATATTCGCCCATGGAACAACCCGCATAAGGGGCGATAAATTGTAAAGCCGCGGCTTCAGCAGCCGACGCCACAACAACAATGGTATGAGCCAAGGCACCGTGTTCTTCTAATTTGTGCACCACATTGGCGATAGAGGACGCTTTTTGACCAATGGCGACATAGATACATTTAACCCCGGTATTTTTCTGATTAATAATCGCATCAATCGCAACCGCGGTTTTGCCAGTTTGTCTATCGCCAATAATTAATTCGCGCTGACCGCGTCCAATAGGAACAAGGGCATCAATTGATTTTATACCCGTTTGAATCGGCTGATCGACGCTCTGTCTTGCGATGACTCCAGGTGCGACTTTTTCAATAGGGGAATAAGCACTGGCCTGAATGGGGCCCTTGCCATCAATGGGATTCCCTAAAGCATCGACTACACGACCTAATAAACCAGGCCCCACGGGGACTTGTAAAATTTTTCCAGTACAACGGGCAGTTTGGCCTTCTGTAATATGATTCGCATTACCAAGAACCACCGCGCCAACACAATCTCTTTCCAGATTTAAAGCCAGGCCATAAGTATCTCCAGGGAGCTCAATCATTTCGCCATAAGCGACATCTAATAAACCATAGATTTTAATAATCCCATCGCGAGCACTCATGATCACGCCTTCACCGCGAGCCTCTGAGCTAGGTTTAAAATTTTCAATACGTTCTTTAATTAACTGGCTAATTTTCTGGCTCATGGATGACTTACCTTTATTACTAATTTTTTTATTTTTTAAATTTTTAAATTTTTAAATTTTATTTTTAATTTTTAAAACCCTGCTTGCCCACTTAAAGAATTCAAAGCAAAAGAATTCAAGGCGGCTGAAGAAAGATTTTTTTCGAGTTGTTTTAATTGATTTCTTAAAGACTGATCAATCACAAAATGGGGTGTTTTAATTTTAAATCCCGCGATTAGTTCAGGATTAATATGCAAAGTTAAATTAAATTCTTGCTGATATTTTTGATTTAAATTTTTTCTTAAAATTTCAATTTTTTCTGGGCTTAAATCTATGGCTGATTCAAGAATCGCTTCAGAGATTCCCTGATCTTGGGCTAATAATTCTTTAAATAATTTGAAAATTTCAGGACTAGATAAAAAAACTTTGTCAGAAAGTAATAAATCTAAAAAATTAATAAAAAATGGAGAAGAAATCTCCAGTGCTTGGATTAATAAATCTCTCAAATTTTGCTTAGAAACTCTGGGATTTTTGACTAGTTCTTTGATTTCTAAAAGCTGGCTTAAATCACAAAGATGATTTAAAAAACCGTCCCAAGATTTAATTTCTTTATTTTCTTTGGCGATTTGATACGCCGCTTTGGCGTAGGCTCTAGAGGCTCCGGACATAGAATTTATCTCCCTTAGCCCAGTGCATTTTTTTTATGAGTAAGATCAGCGCTTAATTCTGCCAATAAAGCATCATTGTCAGAGATAGTAATATTGCGATGAATTAATTTCTCAGTACCCGCAGTAATAAAGCTGACTAGTTCTTTCATGAGATTCTGACGTGCTTCGATTCGAGATTTTTCAATCTCACTATCCGCCTGAATTTTAATTCTCTCAGCAATCTTTCTGGCTTCTTCTCTGGAAGATTCTTCGATCTGATGTGCCCGTAAATTAGCCTGTTCAATAATCACAGCCGCTTGAGACTTGGCTTCTAAGATTAATTCTTTCGACTTTTTCTTGGCCAACTCCAGCTCATGATGCGCTTTTTCAGACGCGGCCAAACCCATAGAGATTTGCTCGCGACGATCTCTTAAAGTTTTAATTAAAGGCGGCCAGATAAATTTCATGGTAATCAATACCAAGATCAAAAACGTGATCATCTGGCCTAATAAAGTCGCATTGATTCCCATGAAAAAACCTCTTTTTAAAAATCTTTAATTTTTATATTTTTTTAATTATTTACTGGCGTATTGCAAAACAACGCTGAGCAAAGGATTTTGTGCATAAAGCAAATAAAATCCCATCGCAATCGAAATCGCGGCGAAAGCGTCAACAAAGGCTGCTGCAACGAACATACGGACCATCAATAAACCAGTCAGTTCTGGTTGGCGAGCGACGCCTTCTAGAAATTTCCCGCCTAAGACACCAAAGCCAATCGCCGTTCCTAAAGAAGGCAGGCCAATTAATAAGGCCACAGCAATCACCGTCATGCTCTGAACACTGGCGACTAATTCTCCGATCATAAAGTTTCTCCTGTTATATAAAAAAATTAAAAATTAAAACTCAAAATTTAAAACTAAAAAATACTAGTGCTCTGATTCAGCCATGCTGAGATAAACCACGCTGAGCATCATGAAAACAAAAGCCTGAATCACAATAATTAAAATATGAAACACGGCCCATAAAGACCCGAGGGCCCACTGGATCCACCAGGGTAATAAAGCGATTAATATAAAAATTAATTCCCCGGCAAACATGTTCCCAAATAATCGCAAAGATAAAGACAAGGGCTTGACCAGCTCGTCAATCACCCTGAAAGCAATATTTAAAATAAATAAATAGGGCCCAAAAGGCTGCGTTAAAATTTCTTTGCCTAAGCCAAAAATCCCTTTGGAATAAAAATTAAAACAAATAATTAAAATAAAAATGCTAATAGACAAAGCAAAAGTTAAAGAAGGGTCTGAGGTCGGGACAGAACGCCAGTGCTCAACGCCGAATAAATTTAAAGTATCTGGAATAAGATCAACGGGTAATAAATCCATCAGATTCATTAAGAACACCCAGACAAAAATAGATAAAGCCAAAGGGGCGATTAATAAGCTTTTCCCCTGATAAGACTCTCTGACCGTACTGTCTATTTTTTCAATGGCCCATTCGACAAAGTTTTGTACAGGCCCTGGAACCCCTGATTTAACCCGAGCAGCCACTAGGCCAAATAATAAAATAAATAACCCAGCTAAGACCCAAGAAGTAATTAAAGTATCTAAGTTAATCACCCAGAAACCAGTTTGGGCGGCGCCTATTTTCCAGGTGTGTAAATCTAAAGTTAAATTATGTAAATGATGCTGAACATAACTTGCAGAGCCAGTATTGCTAGAATTTAAAACAGGAGAAGCACTAGACAAGATGGGCTCTCCCCTTAGAAAAAGCTTGAGTTAATAAGCTTAAATAAAACACAGTAGTAATTAAGATAAAAGATAATAAAAAAGGCCAAATTGATAAATTAAATTTCTCGAAGCCAAATTTAAAAACTAAATAACAGCCCGTGAATAAAACCAGCCATTTGAATAAAGCCCCTAAGTAAAATCTCTTAATAATAGAGAAGGGTGCATAGTGAGTTTGTGTGTGGGCAGAGAAAAATAAGCGATAGAAAAAAACCGTGTTAGCTAAAAGCAAAACCAAGGCACCCATTAAAAAAGACAGGGTCAAAGTCCAGGAAAACAAAGCAAGAATCAAAGCCGCGGAAAATACAGCGACGCAGTCAGCGACGAACGCTTGTCTTAAGTGTTTCTTGTAATTCTGATGGTGTACTTGCATGAATAGGCCCTTATAAAAGCGCGCGTAGTATATGGATTGGGCCTGGTGCAATCAACGGAATTTTTTGTAATTTTTTCGAAAGTTTGCTTGATAAAAAAGCGAGAGATTGGTCTCCCTCGCTTTTCAATTTAGGCGATCAAACATGAGAAGAGGGCTTATCATCAGTACTAGTGGGCTTATCAATATGAAGGGGCACCATAACAAAACCATTATGCGGGTCGGGTCGACCGCCTGGTCCAGCGGACCCGCCACCAGAAGGAGCTCCAATTCCAGCAAAGTCTGCGAATGGAGTGACAATTCCGATTTCGGCAGTTCGAGGTTCGGCAGGGGCTCCAGCACCAGCTCCAGCTCCAGCTCCAGCAGTTCCGCCTCCAGCGGAAGCTGCAGGGCAAGAAGAGGCATATGGTTCTACTAATAAATAGCGCATCAAATCTCTCAGTAGACCTTCAAGCTCATTCATAGTACAGCTAATAAGACTCAGGTTTCGCTCTACCTTAGGTAAGTCTTCCGTTCGTTCAGCTGCAAGGAGCTGAGCTTTATATCTATTCATGTCACTATTTACTGTTTTAAAGTCAGTGCGGGGAAAAAAGGGGCAACCTTCAAAGGAGGTATCTAATTTTATGGCGAACCCTTCAAGTTCGTTTAATCCCTGAATGAAAACTTGGTGGGCTTCTGGTGTCTGTGTTTGATAGACTTTTGTATGAATATTTAATCCTTGGATCTTGGCTATATAAAAATTCAAAAAATTAATGCGTCCCTGTTTAGCTGGGCCGGGAGCTAGAAATAATCCGTCGCTAGCAGAACGAGGACGATCTCCAGCGCTCAGAGCAAAGACATTGTTGATCGGCCTTGAGCGTGCAGCCTCTATAGTGAGCCTGTTCTCATAATAGTCCTTGCCAAGGTTTTCCACGCCTTGCAATATCTTTCTTATGCCTTTTTGTCCCCGCTTCAAGGCGTCGATTGTCCTATCGAGATTGGTCTCTGGAAGAATCCCAATTTTTACCCAGCAGCTATTTCCATGTCCACCAGAGCCTGTCTCAATAACAAGGCCATCCTGCCTGTAAGGGCCGAAGAATCTTGCAATCTTCAGGAGTTTTTCTTCTCTCTCTTTCGTCGAAGCGGCCAAAAATACTATTTCATACGTCGCCAGCTCTGAATAGCCAGTTTCAACCATAAGTTTGCCACGATGTGATAAGTCAATATCCCAACGGCTCCCAACGCTCCTTGTTAGTTCTTCACCGGTCACTGTGACCTTTCTTTCTCTGAACTCTTTGTCTGTGAGCTCTTTACCAACCACTGTGATCTTGTTAAGGGCAGCTAAAAAAAAATCAATATTGTCCAAACGCGATGATGAACCAGACATAAAATAACCTCGATAATTTGTTGTTAATCAATAAAAGACGCGAGAGCTTATTTCTTCTAACTGCTGGAAGGAATTAAATTTTTTTATTTTGATTTAAAAAAGCTGGTAATACTTTTTATCTTTAATTTGCTTCATGGCTTTTTTAGGGCTAATTGGAAGCCCGCGAGGGGAGAGACGAGATCAAGCGCTTAATTCCCAGCCGGTTAAGTCATCGGAAAAGTCGAACATCGCGTGAAATCTTGAATGCCAATGGGTAGGGATTGCATAAAACCCCTATTCCATCCAATGCGCCCACCCAGAAGTGAATAAGCCATAGAACCAGCCGAGGGCAAGAATAATAGCAAAGGCAAAATTGCCATGATCTAAACCAAACATGCCTTCATGTTGAACATAAGGATAAAAATAAAGCAGGACAAACAGCGCTGGAATTAAGCCCAAAATTAAGCCGCGTTTGATCCATGCATCGTGCCAGAGGGGAATAGCAATGAATAAGCCTAAGACGCCGCCTAATAAAAACTGATTAATAAAGCTAGGGTAAATTTCAGCCCAATGTTCTGGTGCTGAAAAGCTGACATGAATTATTTGAGCTAAATCAAAATGGGCAATGAGCCAAAAAATCATGGCCTGTAATAAGCCAGCGAGGGCCCCTGAAGAAAAGCCGATGGTGATGTCTCTAAAAAATCTCATAGTAAATTTTTATCTATCTCTATTAAAAAGGGCGGCGATCATAGCGTTTGGAAAATTGATTTAAAAGAACAAGATTTAATAAAATTTAATCTCCTTGAGTCATTGAGTCTGTTTGGCTAGCCAGTCTTTTTCTATCAAAAATTCTTGATACAACTTGGCCTCTGGGCTGTTCTCTTCAGGGGTCCAGTTGTATCTAAAACTGACTTCAGGGGGGAGGGACATCAGAATAGATTCTGTGCGGCCCCCCGACTGCAAGCCAAATAAGGTCCCTCGGTCGTAAATTAAATTAAATTCGACATAGCGACCCCGTCGATATCTTTGAAAATCTATTTCTCTTTGGGTGTAGGGAATATCTTTGCGTCTAGAAATAATGACTTTTAAAGCCTGAACATAATGCTCAGTGACCGACTCCAGTAATTTCAAGCACTCTTCTAAAGACCCCTGATTAAAATCATCAAAAAATAAGCCGCCAATACCGCGGGGTTCTTGACGATGTTTTAAGTAAAAATACTGATCACAGTTTTTTTTAAATCTTAGATATAAATCTTCGCCTAAATCTTCCCCCAAATTTTTCACAGCCTCGCGGGCATGTTCATGCCAGAGCACACAATCTTCTTCGAAACCATAGTAAGGGGTTAAATCAAAACCCCCGCCAACCCACCAAACTCCTGACTCTGACTGAAATAAACGGACATTAAAATGCGAGGTGGGGACATAAGGATTTTTAGGATGAACCACTACTGAAACCCCGATCGCTTCAAATTTCTGACCCGCTAATTCAGGTCTATTTTGAGTAGCGCTCGGGGGTAATTCAGCACCTTGGACTTGAGAAAAATTAACCCCTGCTTGGTCAAAATACTGAGAGTTAGCTAAAACACAGGTTCGCCCATGGCCCTGTAATTTATTATTTAAATTTAAATTTTTGGGCTCTCGAGTCCAAGAATCTATTAAAAACTTAGTCTTATCTTCAAAGCTTTCGAGCATCTGGATAATTTTATTTTGAACGGTCAAAAAGCGATGGTGCATGATATAGTTCGCCCCCTAAAAATTTTTTAAATTAGCTAATAAAACAAGATGATAAAAAATATTAAAAATATAAAAATTAAGATTTGTGGTGTTCGGTCTATTCAAGACATGCAAGCCGCGTCTGATGCGGGCGCCAGTGCGATTGGTCTTGTTTTTGTTCCCAACTCTCCACGGCGGGTGAGCATCCAAGAAGCGCAGGCGATTATCAAGGCCTCTCCAGCGTTTTTAATCAAAGTAGGTTTGTTTGCGAATGCGAGCGCTGAGTTGATTCAAGACTATTTAAAAAATTTAAATTCAAATTTAGATGTCTTGCAATTTCATGGCGATGAAAATTTAGAGACCAATGATTTTTGTAAAAGTTTTAATAAGCCGTTTATTAAAGCGTTGAAAATAAAAGCAGAAGAGTTTTTTCCCCCTCTCTGTCCTTCGGTTTCACCTTCAGGCCTGTCTCTCCCTCCAGGGGAGAGACGAAATCCAGGGGAGAGCAAGACTCAAGATCTTATTAATAAAATTAAAAATTACCCTGACGCTGCGGGGATTTTACTCGATGCGTTTGATCCCCATCAGCCAGAAGTTCATGGCGGGACGGGGAAAAAATTTAACTGGGATTTGCTTGATTTAATTTCTGAAAATTTAAAGCCTTTAGGTAAAAATTTAATATTGGCTGGGGGATTAAATCCAGAAAATATTCAAGAGGCCCTAAAAATAAGCAGAAAAAATATCTATGCCGTTGATGTGAGCTCAGGTGTGGAAAGTACGCCAGGGGTGAAATCTCCAGAGAAAATTAAATTATTTTGCGAGCGAGTGTTTACTATTTATGATTAAAAAAATTAAAAATATTAAAAAAATTAATTCACATTCTCATGCCAGTCATCCCTTAAATTTAAGCATCCATGTGCCTCACTCCAGTAAAGAGCGTTCTCGCCTCGGTAAGCAAGTTGCGCTGGTCGGCGCCGTGGTTAATTTGGCTCTGGCGCTTTTAAAATTATTGATTGGTTATTTCGGACGATCTCAGGCTTTGATTGCCGACGGGGTGCATTCTTTTTCAGATTTGATCTGTGATTTTCTGGTCTTAATTGCTGCGAAATATGGCAATGCGGACGCTGATGAAGATCACCCTTATGGGCATTATCGGATTGAGACCATTATTACGCTGGCGCTGGGGCTGATGTTGTTTTTAACGGGCGTGGGCATTGCCGTCGACGCTGCTTTTGATATCGCGCATCAGAATTTTCACGTGCCGTCCTACTGGACCCTTTGGGTAGCGCTGATTTCTATTTTGGCCAATGAATTCTTGTTTTTTTACACTAGAAAAATCGCCAATCAGATTGACTCCAGTGCTTTGAGAATTAACGCTGCCCACGCCCGCAGTGATTCTTTGGCGTCCGTAGTCGTCTTGGTCGGTTTAATTGGGGCTTTACGTGGCTGGTTATTTTTAGATGCAGTCGCGGCCATCGTGGTCTCTTTGATTATTATTAAAATGGGTCTAAAAGGCGCTTGGGGTGCTTTATTAGAGCTCACGGATCAGGGTTTAGGCCATGAGAATTTATTAGAAATTCAAGAAATTATTTTAAAGACTGAAGGGGTCTTAGCCATGCATCAGCTAAGAACTCGTAAGATGGCGTCTCGCATTTATCTAGACCTGCATATTTTAATTTCGCCTTATGCCTCAGCATCCGAAGGCCATCAGATTGCAGAGCGCGTGCATGTCGGGTTAGTTAAAAAATTCCCCAATATTTTCGATACGACTATTCATGTCGATGTTGAAAATCATCCAGAAGTCTTACCTGAAAAATTATTACCCACGCGTTCTGAATTTTTAAATAGTTTAATTAATTGCTTTGAGGGGAAATTAAAACTCTCAGATATTCATCATTTGAATTTATATTATTTAAATAATCATCTGGAGGCCCAGCTGTGTTTAAAAAAATCTTTAAATAAAGATTTAAATTTAAATTTAGATTTAGATTTAAGTCAGGCCCTTAAATCCATTCCAGGCTTGGCAAAAATAGAGCTGATGAACCATGTCCAATAATTTAAATTATTCTCCTATTGCTATCAGCGTGGGAGAGCCTGCAGGGATTGGGCCCGATATAGTCTTAAAAAATTTAATCAAATTAGATTTAAGTAAAGAATTAATAAAAAATTCTAAAAAATTAAAAATCTTTGCGGATAAAAATTTATTAAAACAAAGGGCTGAGTTATTAAATTTAGATTTTAATTTAATTAATAATCTAGAAGCTGAGAATTTACTCAGTTGGGAAGATATTAAAATCAAAACCCCAGTAAAACCGGGCGTTTTAGACCCAGAAAATTCAACTTATGTTTTAGCCTGTTTAAAACAGGCTGCTTTGTTTTGCCAAGAAAATCAAAAGAATAAAGTCAGCTTAGTCACCGGGCCTATTCATAAAGGCGTGATTAATCAGGCGGGTTTTAAATTTACAGGGCATACAGAATTTTTAAGAGATTTAGCGGGTTTGGATTTAGTAGTCATGATGATGGTCTGTCCCAAATTAAATTTAAAAATTGCTTTGGCGACAACACATATTGCTTTGTCTCAAGTGCCTCAAGAATTAAATTCAGAGTTATTAGAAAAAATAATTAAAATTTTGGATTTAGGTTTAAAAAAATATTTTAATCAAAATCATTTATTAAATTTTCCAAAAATAGCCCTCTGTGGCTTGAATCCACATGCTGGAGAAGAGGGTTATTTGGGCCTGGAAGAAAAAACTTGGATCGAGCCTTTGGTTAAAAAATTTAAAAAAATTAATCAAATTAATATTTCAGGGCCTTATTCTGGAGACAGTATTTTTAATATTAAAAACAGAGAAAAATTTGACGTGATTTTGGCGCTGTATCATGACCAGGGATTGGCACCCTTTAAAGCCTTGTGTTTTGGTGAGGGTGTGAATGTCACTTTGGGCTTGCCCTATTTGCGAACCAGTGTGGATCATGGGACGGCTCTGGATTTAGCAGGAACTGGAAAGGCAGGCGCGGAGAGTTTTTGGGAGGCCCTGAGTTTGGTTTTTTAGTCGGAGAACTTGTCTGAAATAGTCTCTGAAAGGGCTTCTGAGAAATCAATTATTTTTGTAAAGAAAGCATGCGCTGCGAGGTCTGGAGTCACGCCATTGATATGAATAAGAATAGGCCAAACGGCGAGTCCTCTGGGGATAACCAAAGATTCTATTTTGTGTTGAATGGACGGAATCACTTCACTGCCAATTTTATTTCTTGAAAATTTAATTTCGCAAATAATTAACGTGTTGTGTCGTGTCTTAATTAAGCAATCAATCTGACAACCGGCATGCGCCTTGGTCTTATTTTGAAAATAAGGTCCGTGATTCACGACATCATTAGAAGAAAGCTGCAGGGCATGTAAGAGCCAGGGCAGATTATTTAAAACAAGATTTTCAAACTGTAAGCCCATCACGCCATCCCAGCCTGGGAAACTGCTTAGAGATTGATGGTTAAAAAGTTTTTTTTCGATTTTGCTTCGATGAGGGGCCACATATTTCAAATAAAAGCGTAAATAATTATCTGAAAGCCGATAGTGACTTAGTCGAGAGTCCAAGCCTGTTTTGATGCTCCAGTGGGCCTCTTTGCTGACAAAGCCAGAGAGTATTAATTCGTTGAGATAGCTCAGCCAAAAACCACTTCTTTGAACGCCTAATTTTTCACAGATGGCTTGATACTCGAGTGGACCGTCGACCAAAGCTTCAACAATTTTTTGGTGGTAAAGACTTTTGACGGTAAATAAATCATTAAAAATATCTTGAAATTCTCGAAATAAAATCCCGCTTTTTTTAAAGCATAGGCGATGAATATTGTCATCTGCTGAAAGAGCTGGCTGAAGTTCTTCGATATATCTCGGGATGCCTCCAGTGACGGACAGCATTTTAAATTTTTCATAATTGGATGCTTTGAATCCCATTTTTATTAATAGCTGATTGCAGGTCTTGATTGGCAGGGGTTCTAAAGTCAGTGTGAGAGAGAGGCGCCCCATAAAGCCCGTGCTGCTTAAAATATTTTCTTCAATCCATGCTGAGACAGAGCCGCAGAGTACTAAAACTAAATTAGAAATTTCTTTGAATTCATTGTCCCAGGCTGTTTTTAATTTGCCCAAGAAAGAATCATCTTTGGTGCTCATCCAGGAAATTTCATCGAATAAGATAATTAATTTTTCAGAAGGTTTAATTAATCTTTGAGCCTGTTTAGCTAGCAAAGAAAACAGGGTGCTCCAATTATCTGCATACACTCCTGGAAGATCGAAAGCATTGGCAAGCTGAGCGGAAAATTCTGCTTTTTCTGATTCTGTCGTTGTTTTTTTAGTGGGGGGCAGTCCAGAAAAATTTAAAAACAGATGTTTGCGCGCGAATTCCTTAATTAAACGACTTTTTCCTATGCGACGTCTGCCTTGAAGAGTCACAAGACTGGCTGTTTTTTTATCTAATAGTTGATTGAGGGCAGCGAGCTCTTGGGTTCGGCCAATAAAGAAATTTTCCATATCGCAGACCTTGATTTTATTAATATTTTTTAATTGAAACGATTCTATGGAAGTATATATGACCTGTAAATTTACTTCCATAGAATAAAGAAGATGATTCTATGGAAGTATTTTTTATTTAAATTTTTACTTAATTTTTTTAATTAATTCTTCAAAATTTTTCTCAAAGCTTTCCAGGTCTTCATGATTGTGAATCACAAAATCTGTGTTTTTATTAATTAAATCTAATCGCTCTTTTTGGGACAGCTGGGAATTAATCATCGCGTCAGCTAGCTCTGGAGAGATTTTATCTCTGTGAATGAGCCTATTTTTTTGAATATCTGGATGGGTATCAATGACTATTAGCTTTTCAATCATGGGGTAGTGATCTCTGGATTTTAATAAGGGAATAACTAAGCAAATAATCGGAGCGTCTGAGGCTTGAATAGTTTTCTCTATGATTTGGCGAACTTCTGGATGAATTAAATTTTCTAGAAAGATTTTATCTTCTGGATTTTCAAATATTTTTTGTCTTAACAGCGCTCTGTTCAGTGTTTTATTTGAATTGTTTAGATTCAAAATTTCAGGGCCGAAGTAATTTAAAATTTTTATAAAAATAGGCGTGTTTTCTTGGGTTAATTCTCGAGTAATTAAATCGGCATCGATGATTTCAATCCCATGATTTTTTAGCCAAGAAGTTAAGACGGATTTTCCGCTGGCGATGCCGCCTGTTAAGCCAAGAATGACTGGAGAGTGGGTGGGCATAGTTTTTAATTTAACAATATAAAAATAAAGAGGGCCTTAGTTTTACAGAAAAAATTCTGCATAGCCATTTAGCGCTCGGGGCTATAAAATTCGCGGCTATTTTTTTAAATAAAATAATTAATTTTAGGATTTTCCCATGCGTGATTTGTTTTCACAAGATCAAAACCCAGAGTTTGAGAATATTCCCCTGCAAAATTTACCCATAGGAATTCAAGATTTTGAAAAGCTCAGGCAAGAAAATTTTTTGTATGTCGATAAAACACAGCATCTATTAAGGCTTATTCAGACAGGACGTTCTTATTTTATTTCCAGACCTAGACGATTTGGAAAATCTTTAATGATTTCGACTTTAGAGATGATTTTTAAAGCGCGTAAAGATTTATTTGAACGCACCTGGATTTTAAATAGCAAAGAGGCAGCGAACTATGACTGGAAAGAATATCCAGTCATTAGGTTAGATATGGGTCGTGTTTATCAAGAATGCGCGGGTAATTTTAAACAAGCACTGACTAATAAGATTTTTGATATAGCGGATGCTTACCAGGTACCCTTAGAAAGAAATAATTTAGGTCCTGCAGATGCCGTGGATCGCTTCATTGAGGTTTTGGCTAAATTTAAAAAATCACGCGTGGTGGTCTTAATCGACGAGTATGACAAGCCGATCTTAGATAATATTTTAGATTTGAAAAAAGCCGATGAAATAAGAGAAATCCTGCGAAGTTTTTATACCATCTTTAAATCTCAAGACGGGAATATTCATTTTTTATTACTCACGGGCGTGACTAAATTTACCAAGGTTTCGATATTTTCAGGCTTAAATAATCCGGATGATTTGACTTTAACGGATAAGAATTCTGATTTGGTGGGATATACCCAAGTAGAGTTAGAAAATAATTTTTTGCCTCATATTAAAAAACTAGCGCAGAAGCTTGGTACTTCGATGCAAGAACAGCTCGATCAAATTAAAAGCTGGTACAACGGCTATCAATTTTCAGCCGAAGGCACGCTGGTTTATAACCCTTTTTCTGTCTTGAAATTATTTCAGCACGAAAGCTATCAGGCCCATTGGTTTGAAACAGGGACGCCTAGTTTTTTAATGGACTTGTTAAAAGCAGAGCAATTTAATTTAGCCAAATTAAATCAACTTAAGGTCGATGCAGAAGCTTTAAGCATGAGCGATATTCACAAAATGGAACTAGTCGCACTGCTCTACCAAACCGGTTATTTGACCATTAAAAATTATGATCGAGAGTATCGAATTTATGATTTGGATTACCCCAATCTTGAAGTCAAAACGGCGTTTACTAGTAATTTATTAACGACTTTTTCTGAGACCGATATTTCAGATCAGGGGGGCTTGTTTCTTGAGTTAAGTCAAAGTTTAAAAGCGGAAAATTACGAATTATTTTTTGAGGTTTTAAAAACTTTTATTGCGAATATTCCCTACACCCAATTTATCAAAATGGGCGAGAGAGATTTCCAAACTGTACTGTTTTTAATTTTTACTTTACTGGGTTATCGCATGGGCCTGGAGGTCTATACCAGTCGGGGAAGATTAGACGCGGTTCTTGAATATAAAGATCATATTTTTATCTTTGAATATAAAGTAAACCAAACAGCTCAAGCAGCACTCGATCAAATTAAGGCTAAGAAATATTTTCAGCCGTATTTAAATTTAAATAAAAAAATTAATTTAATCGGCATGAATTTTTCAGTGGCTGAAAAAAATATAGACCAGTGGATTTGTGAAAAATTAATTCAGGACTAATCCCTATCTAATCTCTGTCATAAACACATGGATCCTGAGTTCCTCTGTGCTAGAATCGGCCGCTTTTTTGGCTGGGTCTGATTTTTTTAAATTTTTAATTTTAATTTCTGGAGATTTCATGGTGAGTAAAAACAGTAAGAATAATAAAAGAAATAATTTGGGGCCCAGAAATATTTCTCTGGGAAATTTAATTCGCTATTGTTTTCCCATCATGGCGATTGTTTCTATTTTGCATCGGGCCTCTGGGTTTGTGTTGTTTTTATTAATCCCCTTCATGCTTTATTTATTAGAAAAATTAAAAAGCAGTGCCGCAAGTTTTGCTCAAGTTCAATCGGGCTTTGATCACTGCTGGGTTTTAAAAATTTTAACTTGGATTTTGCTCTCAGCGCTCTGGTATCACTTGATTGCTGGGGTTAAGCATCTGTTCATGGATTTAGGCTTTTTAGAAGAAAAAGAAAGCGCCAAAATCAGCTCTATTTTTATTTTAATTTTAGGATTTATAGGAATTGTTTTACTAGGAGCATGGTTATGGTAAGTAGTGTCAATAGTATTACGGGCTTAACAAAGTCCGGGATGAAAGACTGGTTTATACAAAGAATTACGGCTGTTTTGATGGCGGCATATTTAATAATTTTGATTGGATTTTTAATGAACCATTATTTTAATTTTGGGAATTTAGATTATGTATTTTTTATGAAAATATTTAATACTTTGTTTTTTAAGATTAGCACTTTTATCTTTATTTTATTTTTATTATTCCATGCCTGGATTGGGGTTTGGACCATATTTACAGATTATATTCACTGCAGTGTTTTACGCGGTGTTTTATTTACTTTAATTTTTTTAGTAATGCTTTCCTGCGCTCTCTGGGGCGCTGTAATTCTCTGGAGTTAAGATCTTGGCGAATGTAACAAATCTAGCAAAATACGAATTTGATGTCTTAGTGATTGGCGCTGGAGGGGCAGGTTTACAGGCCGCTTTGCAATTAGCTAAGTCGGGTTTAAATGTCGGTGTCTTATCGAAAGTATTCCCAACGAGATCTCATACGGTCTCAGCTCAAGGCGGCATGGCAGCGGCTTTAGGGAATGTTCATGAAGATGACTGGCGCTGGCATATGTATGACACGGTGAAGGGTTCGGACTATTTAGGGGATCAAGACTGTATTGAATACATGTGCAAAAACGCGCCTGAAGTGGTCTATGAGCTGGAGCATATGGGCATGCCGTTTTCCAGATTAGATTCTGGGCGGATTTATCAAAGAGCTTTTGGTGGCATGTCTCAAAACTATGATCCTAGTAAGATTGCCCAAAGAACTTGTGCGGCGGAAGATCGTACTGGACATGCGCTATTGCATACTTTGTATCAGGGCAATTTAAGACATAAAGCGAATTTTTATACGGAATGGTTTGCGCTGGATTTAATTAAAACAGACGATGGCAAAATCTCTGGAGCGACGGCCATTTGCATAGAAACTGGTGAGATTGCCATTTTTCATGCTCGTGCGGTGATCTTAGCAACTGGCGGGGCTGGAAAAATATTTGAATCAACGACGAATGCTTTTATCAATACGGGAGACGGTATTGGCATGGCTTTAAGAGCGGGAATCCCCGTTCAAGATATGGAATTCTGGCAGTTCCATCCCACTGGCATCGCTGGAGCTGGAGTTCTAGTGACAGAGGGCTGTCGTGGTGAAGGTGGTGTCTTAAGAAATAAAGACGGTGAGAGATTCATGGAGCGCTATGCGCCTAATGCCAAAGATCTTGCTTGTCGAGATGTGGTCTCCAGAGCTTCTGCCATGGAAATTCGCGAGGGTCGTGGATTTAATCCCGGCGGTGAAGACTATGTGAAATTAGATTTAACCCATTTAGGCGAAGAGATTATTTCGAAAAGATTGCCAGGGATTCGTGAGTTAGCTAAAACTTTTGCCGGCGTCGACCCGGTCAAAGAGATGATCCCCGTTGTCCCTACCTGTCATTATATGATGGGGGGCATACCCACTAATATTCATGGGCAAGTCATTACCCAAGATTTAAATGGCCAAGATAAAATTATCGAGGGCTTATATGCCGTCGGTGAATGCGCCAGTGTGTCTGTTCACGGGGCGAATAGATTGGGCTCTAATTCTTTATTAGACCTGGTAGTTTTCGGACGTGCAGCAGGAATTCATATTAATAATGCTGTGAGAGAAGGCTTAAGTTTGTCTAATATTACAGACTCTCAAGTCGAAGAATCTTTAGTTCGAGTGAATCGCTGGAATAGCTCGAAAACTAATGGATCGACAGAAGATTTATTTGATATCAGAACCCAAATGAAGCGAATCATGCAGCAAGATTTCGGCGTATTTAGAAAGGGCGAATTCATGAACGAAGGCATGAAGAAAATATTGGTATTAAAAGAAAGATTAAAAAACGCCGTTTTACCTGATAGCTCTCAAATATTTAATACCATGCGTATTGAAGCTTTAGAATTAGACAATTTAATCGAAGTGGCTTTGGCAACGGCGGTTTGCGCGAACTTCAGGACTGAAACTCGCGGCGCGCATTCCAGAGAAGATTTCCCAGAGCATGATAATAAAAATTGGATTAAACATACTTTGTATTTTGCTGAGGGTAATAAAACATCGACCAGGGATGTGAATTTTAAGCCTATTGAAGTCGATGCGTTTCAGCCTAAAGAAAGAGTTTATTAAGAATTAAATAAATCTAAAAAAGAGAGTTTATTAAAAATGGAATTTCAAATTTATAGATACAACCCTGAGTTAAACCAAAAGCCTTATATGCAAAGTTTTAACTTAGATATTCCTGATGACAGCCCCATGATGGTTTTGACGGCCATCGAATTATTAAAAGAGCAAGATCCTACTTTGGCTCTAAGACGCTCTTGCCGTGAAGGAGTCTGTGGGTCGGACGGAATGAATATCAATGGTAAAAACAGATTGGCTTGTATTACTAATTTATCTGAATTATCTAAACCTATTGTTTTAAGGCCTCTGCCAGGCCTGCCTGTCTTAAGAGATCTAGTCGTAGATATGACTCAGTTTTATACGAACTATGAAAAAGTGAAGCCGTATTTACAGGGCCATGAGCCCGTCCCCGCCAAAGAGTATTTACAGAGCCCTGAAGAGCGCGCGAAATTAGATGGGTTGTATGAATGTATTTTATGCGCATGTTGTACCACTTCTTGTCCGTCTTTCTGGTGGAATCCCGATAAATTTATTGGTCCTGCTGGATTATTACAGGCCTATAGATTCGTCGCAGATTCCAGAGATGGCGCAAAAGAAGAAAGATTAAAAGATCTAGAAGACCCTTTTAGTGTATTTAGATGTCGTGGGATTATGAACTGCGTGTCTGTTTGTCCAAAAGGCTTGAATCCGACTCGTGCGATCGGTAAATTGCGCTCCGAAATTTTAAAGCGCGCTGTTTAGTTATTTTTTATTTTTATCTTTTTAGGGAAAACCATGTCTGAATTTTTAGCCTCTATGAAATCCGCCTGGAAAAACTCGCAGTTATCTGGGGTGAATACGGCGTATCTGGAGGCTATCTATGAAGATTATTTACAAGATCCTAATTTAGTTGAGCCCAGTTTTAGAAAGTATTTTGATGAATTAGTGTTAAAAAATCAGGGGGCGCCTGATGTTTCCCATGAATTAATTAAGCAAAGTTTTATCAAGCTAGCGTCTATGAATATGGAAAGTATGGGGTCTTGCGCTGGCGCTGATGCTGATCCCGCCAAGCTACTTGCCGTTTCGAATCTCATCATGGCTTATAGAACCTTAGGGCATAGACAGGCCAAGTTAGACCCGCTGGGTTTAAATAAAATCCCTGAGATTCCTGAGTTAAGCTTAAAATTTCATGGTTTAAGCTCACAAGATTTAGAAAAAAGTTTTGAGTTAAATAATTTTAATAATTTAAAATTAAAAAATATTATTAAAAACCTTGAGGCTATTTATTGCGGATCACTGGGCGCTGAATATATGCATATCAGTTCAGACCAGGGGGAAGTAGAAAAATCTTGGATTAGAGAAAATTTAGAAAATAAAAAAAATCTAGAAAATAAAGATTTAAAAATAAAAATTCTAAAAGATTTAATTTCAGCCGATGGCCTAGAAAAATATTTAGGCATGAAATATGTCGGCCAAAAAAGATTTTCTCTGGAGGGCGGCGATAGCTTAATTCCCATGGTGAATTATTTAATTAATCAGGGGGCTGTTCAGGGTGTAAGTGAAGCTGTGATTGGCATGGCGCATCGGGGAAGATTAAATGCTTTAGTCAATATTTTAGGTAAATCTCCTCAGGATCTCATGGCCGAATTCGAAGGCAAGCATGCGAAAAATTTACTCTCTGGCGATGTCAAATATCACAATGGATTTTCGTCCGATATAGAAACTAGTGATGGAAAAATAGTTCACTTGGCGATGGCTTTTAATCCGTCCCATTTAGAAATTGTAGCCCCTGTAGTCTCAGGCTCTGTGAGAGCTCGCCAAGATCGAAAATATCAAGATAGATCAGAAGTATTGCCCATTATTATTCATGGCGATGCTGCTTTTGCAGGCCAGGGCGTGGTTATGGAGCATTTGAATTTATCTCAGCTCAGAGGATTTTATACAGCTGGGTCTGTCCATATAGTTATTAACAATCAAGTGGGTTTTACTACTTCGAATATTTTGGATGCGCGTTCTGGGGTTTACTGCACCGCTATTGCCAAGATGATCGAAGCCCCTGTTTTTCATGTGAATGGCGATGATCCTGAGGCAGTTATTTTGGCGACGAAGCTCGCGCTGGAATACCGGATGAAATTTAAAAAAGATGTGGTTATAGACTTGGTGTGTTACAGACTCCATGGCCATAACGAATCTGATGAGCCTTCTGGGACGCAGCCCCTGATGTACCAAAAGATTAAAAATCATGAAGCGCCTTATAAAATTTATGCGCAAAATTTAATTAAAAATAATTTACTAACCCAGGCTGAATTAGATAATTTAATCTCAGCTTATAAAAATAAATTAGAAGCTGGCGCGCCTTTAGTTAAATTAGTTAATAAAAATTCCAAAAATAATTGGACGCCTTATTTAAATAAAAATTGGCGTGAAAAATATTCAAGCCTATTAGATAAAAATTATTTAATTAATCTGGCCAGAAAATTAGAAGCCTTGCCAGAAAGTTTTGCGTTACAAAAGCAAGTTCAAAAAGCTTTAGAAGATAGAATTTTAATGACTGATGAAAAATTAGGAATTAATTGGGGTTATGCAGAAATATTGGCCTATGCGAGTTTATTAGATTTAGGTTGTGGCGTGAGATTAGTTGGCCAGGACGCCGGTCGTGGGACGTTTTCTCATAGACACGGTGTCTTACATAGCCAATTAGATGACAGCTTATTTATGCCCTTAAGCAATATTCTTAAAGAGAAAAATAAAGAGAAAAATAAAGATAAAGAAAATATAAATCTTGAGATTATTGATTCGACTTTATCAGAAGAAGCGGTGATGGCGTTTGAGTATGGTTATTCTGGGTCTTCTCCAGAAAGTTTGGTTTTGTGGGAAGCGCAGTTTGGTGATTTTGCGAATGGCGCCCAAGTAGTTATTGACCAATTTATTTGTTCAGCGGAAGAAAAATGGGGGAGGCTATCTGGCCTAGTTTTATTATTACCTCATGGGCAAGAAGGCCAAGGGTCTGAGCATTCATCGGCCCGATTAGAAAGATTTTTACAGCTCTGTGCCAATGACAATATGCAAGTCTGTGTGCCGAGTACGCCAGCGCAGATGTACCATTTATTAAGACGCCAAGTTTTAAGAGATTACAGAAAGCCATTAATTATTATGACGCCTAAGAGCTTGCTTAGACATCCTTTGGTTATTTCTAAGATGGAAGAGTTAGCGCAGGGGCAATTTGAATGTGTATTAGATGAAATAGATGAAAATATAAAATTAAGTTTTAAAAATAATAAAATAAATAAATTAGTGATTTGCCAGGGTAAAGTTTTTTATGATTTATTAATTAAAAGACGCGAGTTAAATCTAGAAAATATTGTTTTAATAAGACTAGAGCAGCTGTACCCCATTCCAGAATTAGAATTAAAGAAATTATTTAAAAAATATGAAAATATTAAAAATATTATCTGGTGTCAGGAAGAGCCTGTAAATCAGGGCGCTTGGCATATGATCCAGCATTTTTTAAGAGCCTGTTTTGCGAATGATGTCCAAATTTTAAGCTATGCCGGAAGGGCGGCTTTTGCGTCTCCAGCGGTTGGATATCCGGCTTTATATAAAGCGCAGCAGGAGCAGTTAATTCAAGATGCTTTGGGTATATAAATTTTAAAAAATTAAAAAATTAAAAAAAATTAGGAAATAAAAATCATGACCATAGAAATTAAAGCGCCCAGTTTCCCAGAATCTATCAGTGAAGGTGAGATCGCCAGCTGGCATGTAAAAGAAGGTGATTTTGTGAAAGAGGGCGATGTATTAGTCGAAATTGAGACTGATAAAGTGGTCTTAGAAGTCCCAGCTGTAAAATCAGGTGTGATTGGGAGATTATTAAAAAAAGCCGGTGATGTGGTCTTAAGCCAAGAAGTGATTGGCATGCTATCTCCAGGTGCTGCTCCTGATTCTAATTTGACAGCTACACCAGCTGCTACTCCAGCTACTCCAGCTGCTAGTCCTGCTAAACCAGCAGAAAACCCAGCTCAAGACGGGTCTCCAGCAGTTCGCCGGATTGCTGCGTCCAATCAGGTGGATATTAAAAATATTGATGGTTCTGGAAAAAATGGTCGAGTGACGGCTCAAGATGTTCGTAGTTTTATTTCAGGAGGATCCAGACCTGAAGAACGTGTTCCCATGTCTAGATTAAGAAAGACGGTAGCTAGAAGATTAAAAGAAGTTCAAAACACAACGGCGATGCTGACGACTTTTAACGAAGTTGATATGAAGCCCGTGATGGATCTAAGAGTTAAATACAAAGACGAATTTGAAAAAAATCATGGGGTAAAGTTAGGCTTCATGTCGTTTTTTGTAAGAGCCGTGACCGAGGCTTTGAAAAAATTCCCGGCGGTCAATGCGTCTATCGATGGCGAAGATATGGTCTATCACGGTTATTTTGATATTGGTGTCGCTGTGTCTTCGCCAAGAGGTTTAGTAGTTCCGGTGATTAGATCTGCAGATAAATTATCGATGGCTCAGATTGAACAAGAAATTAAAAATTATGCGGGTAAAGCCCGTGATGGGTCTTTGTCTATGGACGATATGCAGGGTGGGACGTTTACTATTACTAATGGTGGTGTCTTTGGTTCTATGCTTTCTACGCCGATTATTAACGCGCCCCAGTCAGCCATTTTGGGCATGCATAATATTGTCGAGCGTCCTGTTGCGCTTAATGGCCAAGTAGTAATTCGACCCATTATGTATCTGGCTTTATCTTATGATCATCGGATTATTGACGGTCGTGAGTCGGTTGGATTTTTAAAATTAATTAAAGATTTGCTAGAAGATCCCGCCAGAATTTTATTGGGGCTTTAATTTTTTATTTAATTTTTTTATTTTAAAAATTAATAAAAAATTTTGTCGACTATAATTTTGCCCTTGTGAAATCTCATTAAAATTTAAGTTTTTAAACAATGCAAAATATTTTTATTGGCGCGGATGGTGGCGGAACAAAAACCAAGATTCAGGTGGAAGATCAAAAGGGTAATATTTTAGGCGTCGGTCGATCCGGCCCTGGAAATATTAGGACTAGCGTTAAAAATTCCTGGAATTCTATTATGACGGGCTTGCATGAAGCCCTGGATCAAGCTGGTTTAAAATTAGACGATCCAGGTTATGCATTTCATGCTGGATTTGGTTTGGCAGGCTATGAAGTTCCAGAAGCCATTCGAGAATTTTTAAACTGCCCTCATCCCTTTAAAACGATTGTTCTGGAGTCTGATGCGATTATTGCCTGTCTCGGCGCTCATGCTGGAGAAGACGGGTCAATTATTATTGTCGGGACAGGGGTGCATGGCTGCGCGGTTTATCAAGAAGATATTATTCATGTGGGTGGTTGGGGTTTTCCTCATGGCGATGAGGGCGGTGGTGCTTGGCTTGGCATGGAAGTGGTGAGATTAACTTTAAGATCAGTGGATGGTCGGGCTCATGTTACCCCTGTTTGTGAGGCAGTATTAAATAAATTTGGCGGTGTGACGGAACTAGTCACATGGGCTGTTCAGGCAACTCCTGGAGATTTTGGAACGCTCGCACCTTTGGTGATTGAATATGCTGGAAAAAATGATGCCCATGCTGTCTTGCTTTTAGAGTCTGCTGCGGCCGAAATTGATCTAGTGGCTCAGGCTTTGGAAAATGCCGTAGATGACGCGCGTCTGAATTTGAGTTTGTTCGGAGGTATTGCGCCTCATATTAAAAATCGCCTGAGCCCTGGGGTTCAAAAGCGATTAGTCGACCGACAATTTGATGCGACGCGCGGGGCTATTTTTCTGATTCGTCAGAAAGTATTAGGGGATGACTGGAAAAAAGGAATTGGTTTATGAGTCTAAGTAATAACTCTAATAACTCTAATAATTCTGGGGGCTCTGTCAGCTTGATGGAAAAAGAAGCCCGCGAAGCGCCTTGGATTATTTCTCGTCAGCTGCAAGAAAATTTAACTCTCTGGCAGGCTTTATTTTTAAGACTCCAGGCGATTAATCCTGCTTATGTCGTAACCGTCGCTCGAGGGAGTTCAGATCATGCGGCGACTTATGGTAAGTACGCAATTGAAACAAAAATGGGCTTGGCTGTTGCGTCAGCGGCGCCATCGGTCATGACTTTGTATGGCTCGCATTTGAAATTAAAAAAATCACTAGTCTTAGCTTTATCTCAATCGGGTAAAAGCCCCGATCTTTGTGAGTCTTTAAGTTCAGCGAAAAAATCGGGTGCTTTGACGGTTGCTTTAGTGAATCAGACCTCTTCGCCTTTAGCTGAAATCGCAGAATATGTGGTCCCTGTTTGGGCTGGTGATGAATTATCAGTGGCCGCAACGAAAAGCTATTTAGGAACACTTTCCGCCTTGGCGCAATTTGTAGGGGTGTGTACTAAAGATCAAAAATTATTAGCGGCTTTAGATCAGTTGCCAAAATATTTACAACAAGCCTGTCAAGAAACTTGGCCTGAAATGATCGAGTTATTAAAAGACGCCAAAGATATTTTTATTGTTGGCCGAGGTTATAGTTTTCCCATTGCTCAAGAAGCGTCTTTAAAATGCAAAGAAACTTGTGGCTTACATGCCGAAGCTTTTAGTAGCGCTGAAGTACGACATGGGCCTTTTGCCTTGGTTCAAAAAGATTTTCCAGTGATTTTATTTGCTCAAAACGACCAAAGTTTCGAGATGACCTGTGAGCTTTCAAAATATATTAAATCTCTCGGCGCAAGATCTTTATTAATTATCAATAAAGACCAAGCTAGCCGAGTTACCCCAGAGCATTACACGGCTTTATTTACAGTGCCTGATTCGCTCCATCCCATGCTGGACCCGATCTTAATGATCCAAAGCTTTTATCTCATGGTCGCGAATTTATCTAAAGCGCGGGGCTTAAATCCGGATCAGCCAGATAATCTTAAAAAAGTCACAGAAACTAGGTAAATAAAAATAAATATGGCTGAGACAGATCACTATTGGATTCGAGGACCCCAGGTTCTGACCGAAGAGGGCTTGGATTTTTTCTGCTTAGAAATTAAGCAAGGCAAGATTATTCAAATTGCTAAAGCTATTTCTTATAACTCTCATAACTCTCATAATTTTAATAACCCTATTCCTATTTATGACTTACCTAGTGACTTATATTTAATTCCAGGATTAATAGATTTGCATATACATGGTGCGATGGGCTTTGATGTCATGGATGGAAGTCGGGAAGCCTTAAGTCAAATTTCTCAAGCCTTAGTTAAACAAGGCACGACGGCTTATTTAGCAACGACGATGACTGAATCTGAAGAAAAAATTAGTCAGGCTTTACAAAATATTGCTGATTTTAAAAAAAATAAAAATTCAAAAATAACAGGTGCTGAAATCTTAGGGGTTCATCTAGAGGGGCCGTTTATTTCGCCGAATAGAATGGGCGCGCAAAATCCAGAATTTATTAAAAAACCAGATATTGATTTATTTAAAAAATTTCAAGACTTAGCTCAAGGTGAGATTAAATTAGTGACCATTGCGCCTGAAGTGCCAGGGGCTCAAGAATTAATCAAATATTTAACTCAGACGGGCGTGGTTTCTTCTATTGGTCATAGTGATGCAAACTTTTCAGAATCTAAGCAGGCCATAGATTTAGGAGTGTCTCACTGTACGCATTTATATAACGCTATGAGTAGTTTTCATCATCGAACACCAGGGGTTGCAGTCGCGGTCTTAGGCGATGAGCGGGTGAGGGCTGAATTAATTGCTGATGGGATTCATGTTGATCCTGAAGTTTTAAAATTAACTTTAAAAATTAAAACAGCTGAACAATTATTATTAGTCACAGATGCGATGAGAGCGCAGTGTTTGTGTGATGGCGAATATGATTTGGGTGGACAAAAAGTCTGGGTTAAACAAGGCGCGGCAAGATTAGCCTCGGGTGTTTTAGCTGGAAGTGTTCTGACTTTGAATCAAGCGTTTTTTAATATGCAAAATTATACGGGTTGTAGTTTAAAAGAAGCGGTCAAAATGGCGTCTGAGAATCCTGCGAAACAACTGGGAATTTTTGATCGAAAAGGGTCTATTAAAATTGGTAAAGATGCAGACCTTGTTCTCCTAGATGCAAAGGCAAGTGTTCGCGCTACACTCTGCCTCGGCCAATGGGTTTATAAGATTTAAAGTTAATAGAGGGGCTTAAAACCATGTACTCAGAAAAGCGTAAAAAACTGTTTGCGATGTCAGTCTTGATCTTTGCAGCAGTCGGTGGGGTCTTGTATGGCTATGATCTTGGAATTATCGCGGGGGCGATGTTATTTATTCGCCGAGATATTCCCATGTCGGTGGATGAATTATCTGTTTTAGTCGGTGCTGTTTTTGGGGGTGGGGCGATTGCGACTTTAGTCACAGGGCCTTTGGCTGATATTTTTGGCCGTCGCAAAATGATCATGCTGTCTTCTTTAGTTTTTATCGTCGGTGTTTTATTAGTTTATTACTCTACTAATTTTACAGAAGTCATGTGGGGCCGGGTGATCCAGGGCTTAGGCGTTGGGATTATTACTATTGCGGTGCCTTTATATTTAGCCGAATCCGTCCCTGGAAAATTACGCGGGGTCGGGGTCAGCGTGTTTCAATTGTTATTAACCGCTGGAATTTTATTTGCAGCGTTAGTCGGTTTGTATTTCACGCCGACTGGAGACTGGAGAGGGATGTTTCTCACCGCCTTAGTGCCTGGCTTAGTCATGTTTTTTGGCTGTTTTGCGCTCTCAGACTCTCCTCGTTATTTAGTCATGAAAGGCCAGTATCAAAAAGCACGGGAAGTCTTAGCGCGTTTTCGTCCAGCAGACGAAGTAGATTTAGTTTTAAATCGCATGAAGCAAGCACGTGAAAAGCATTTATCCAGAGCTGCTGGAGAAATAGTAGAAAGCTTGTTTCAAAAACGATTTATCAAGCCTTTGTTAATGGGTATTGGGATTGCCATGTTAAATCAGCTGATTGGGACCAATGCCATTCTCCAGCTCAGTGCTTATTTATTAAAATCAACGGGTCTGCAATCTAATATGGTCGCCATGGTTGGCGGAACCATGATTACGGGTTTGAATTTTATAGTCACGCTTATAGCTATGTTTTTAGTGGACCGTCTGCCTAGAAAATTATTGTATTCCATTGGAACAGGGGGCTTAACTTTAGCGCTGATTTGCGCGGGTTTAACTTTACAGCTCTTGCCTCATTCGGTTTTACAGGGTCATTTATTATTAACTTCTATTTTATTTTTCATTGGTTTTTATGCGATGGGACCTGGCATGTTAGTTTGGGTGGTCTTAAGCGAAGTCATGCCAACCAGAATTAGAAGTACGGGGATGGCCATCGCACTTTGTTTAAATTCTTTTATTTCTTTCGGCTTCTCCGCCATCTTTATTAAACTTTCGACCATGATGGGCGATGCGGGGATATTCTTTGTCTGCGCTGGCTTTGGCTTAGTTTATTTCTTAATGACTTCTTTAGTGCTTCCAGAGACCAAAGGAAAATCTTTAGAAGAAATCGAACATAGTTTTGAAGAAGCTGCGGGGCATTAAAAACATGGCCAACATAGTGATTACGGGCGGTATGGGTTTTATTGGAAGCCATATCGCCGATCAGGCTTTATCGCGCGGGGATCAAGTTTATTTATTTGATAATGGGTCTACTGGAAAGCAGGCCAATATTATTTCGGCGCTCTCTCATGGCGCACAATTAATCCCCGGCGATATTTTAAATCATGCAGAGTTAAATTATTTTTTTCAAAATTGCCCGCATAAAATTCACTCTGTTTTTCATCTGGCTGCTCGAATTTCAGTGGTAGAATCCATGGAAAAACCGCTGGAATATATTCGGACTAATAGCGAAGGTGTGATTAATATTTTGGAAGCCAGTCGAACGGCCGGCGTTAAAAATATAGTTTTATCTAGCTCAGCGGCGGTGTATGGCGATAATCCCAGTGTCCCTAAATTAGAAGAAATGACCCCAGAGCCTAAATCGCCCTATGCGATTACTAAGCTAGATGGTGAGTATTATTTCCAGATGTACCGTAAAGAATATGGAATCAACGCCATTGCTCTGCGTTATTTCAATGTTTTTGGTGAGCGCCAAGATCCTAAATCTGCTTACGCTGCGGCTGTGCCGATTTTTATTCATAGAGCTTTAGCTAACCAAGATATAACTATTTATGGCGATGGGACCCAGACCCGCGATTTTATTTATGTCGGAGATATCGCCCAAGCTAATTTATTAGCGGCTGATCATGGCTCGAAAGCCAGTTCAAATATCTTTAACGTCTGCTGGGGTGAAAAGCTGAGTATCACTCAGCTGGCTCAAAGTATTATTGATATTACGGGCAGTCGCTCAAAGATTATTTATTTAGAAGAACGCCCTGGAGATATTAAGCATTCAATGGGTTCTAACTCTAAAATTATTGCCCAGTTGGGTTTCAAGGCCAGTATTAATTTAAGACAGGGTCTTGAGAGAACTATTAAATATTTTCAGAGTAAAAACTAACTTCCAAAATCCATGTTTTTGAAACCGTTGCGAGAGTAAGCCTAAAAGCGCTAGTCAGCCACTAAGCTGTTTTTTTAGCCCTTAGTGGCTGAAATTAATTTTAAAAATTAGCCACTAAGTGCTTTTTTGTACCCTAGTTGGCCAAATTTTCTCTTATTTTTACCCCCTGTATTTATGGATTCTTTCTCGCCTTTTTTTATTTTACCTTCCGCGCAATTTTTCCCCGCGCAATTTTTCAAGGGTGAATTAAAAATTTTGAAAGACCATCAAAAAGGAGCGTGCTGATGTCGGGTTCTACGGATCCAGTCAATAATCAAGTTCAACCACCTACCGAAACCACCCGTCTTTTATTAGGGGCGCCTCTTCTAGAAAAACCAGAGCCCACAAAATTTCAAGTATTTTTAAGTCGACACTCGAATATCAATTTAAGCTGGGAATTAGGCAAAGTTGCCGCCCCTGTGATCATCGCCATGCTGGCGTCTACATTGGCTGATAGCATCATTCAGCATTTTACAGACAAGCTTCCGAAAGAAGACGGTGCTGCGGATGATTTAGCCGCTGCTTGTCAGTGGATTGGGACATTTAAATTACTTCAAAGTGCGCTCGCAGCGCCGACCGGGGCTTTATATAGCTTACTCAGCAATAAATTAGGCGAGGCCGCTCAAGCTGTTCGAAATAATAATTCACTGCTGAAAGAGAAAGCAGTAAGTGGATTATTCCAGCTGGCCCAGCAGGGTATTTTTTATGCCATTTGGTCCTCTGTTTTAGTGTCGAGCTTATTTTATTTTTCAGGGTTTATTTTAGAAAATATCTTCCATGAGAATCATCAAGTTTCATCGATTGCCCAGAAATTTTTGCGCTGGTATTTATTAGGTATTCCAGCGTTTAGCTACGCTGCGGCAGTAAGACCCTATCTCTGTGTTTTAAACCAAAGAAAATGGGTCAGCGTGGTTAATTTTCTCAGTGTGCCTTTAGTTTTTGTATTAAGCCTTATTTCTTCTAAGAATTATTTTTCAAATTTTTCAGGCCTAGAGGGCTTAGCTATTACCATGGCGGCTCGTAGCTGGTTTATGGCCATTATTTGCACGGTAATTATTTTAAAAAATAAAGTGCAGATTAAAGAAAAACTAGAGAAAATTGATTCAGCTAGTAAAGAACTCGAAGAAATTGATTTAGGGATTTTTAAATTATCCAAAATTTTTTCTAACTGGTGTCACGCTGGCTTTTTTAGCTCTATGAAAGAATTTATGACGACAGGCATTCCCTTGACTGGACGATTGGGTGTCGAGTGGGCTTCGTCATTTTTTAACAGTGTGTTTTATGGCGATATTAGTAAAGAAGCCTTAGCAGTAGACAGCGTCATGAGCTCTGTTTTAAATTTTATCCTGATGCCTTCTATGGCCTTTGCGAGTGCAGGTTCTCAAAAAGTTGGAGTCGCTGAAGGTGCTGGAGACCGTAATCTTGCGTATCGCTATGGCAATGCGAGTATTTTATTTTCACTGACTTGGGCGGCTTTATGGGTAGCGATGATTTATCCCTTGGCAAAACCATTTGCTCAGGTTTTTTTATCTTCTGCTGCTTTTAATAATCCTTTGGTTACGCAATGGCTCCCTGGATTAATGTTGCTGGGTGCTGCTTCTCAATTATTTGATGCTTTGCGTGTGAGTTCTTCAGGCGCTTATCAGGGCAAAACAAAAGATACGCTGAAAGCCATGGGCTGGAGTTTTTTAGGCATGGGCGTTATTGGTATTCCTCTGTCTTATGGCTTGGGTTTACATACTTCTTTACAACCCTATGGCATTGCTCTGGGCACTATTGCGGGAGATTTAGTAGCGGGTGCTTTATGCACTTGGCTTTGGTTAGATTCTTTTCGAGTGAAAGTAGTCCAAACAGGCGCTGCAGCTCGTCCTGTTGCTGAATCTAATGGCTCTGAGGGGGGCTATTCCATGCCGGGTGCCGCTGGTCTATTGCAGCAGCAGCTATTAGAACGGCATAGAGTGAATTCTGAAAATTCTGATGACTCTGAACAAAAATCTGCTCGTCCAGCAAATTTACTTCCTGCACCTCCCGCTCTTCCATTTTTAACTGGCTCAACCGGCTCAACCGGCTCTGCGCCAACATTCCCCTCTCCTTCACCTGCTCCTAACGGACAAGCAGGCTCTCCTACTCATGCGCATTCTGGCCCAACGGGTTCTCCTACTGCTCCACTTGGCTTGGATCTTGAGCAGGCCCATGGCTAGTAAATAATTTGAATTAAATAAAATAATTGGCCTTGTCTTTTAGATCATGATCCCTATGATTCCCCGTCTTTTTTTATTAATTTTTTATATTAAAAACTGGGTTTAAAACATATGACAAGTCACGACTATAAAGATAAAAATCAAAATTTAGATTTATCTGATTTATTTTCAAAATTTAAAATCAAAGAAACTTATTTATCCGCCGAGCCTTATGGGTCTGGGCATATTAACGATACTTATTTAATTAAAACCAAAGAGCCCAAGGGTGAGAATTATCCAGATAATTTTGATTATATTTTCCAGAGAATTAATCATAAGATTTTTAAAAACGTCCCAGAGCTCATGAGCAATATTGCGAGGGTCACTTCGCATTTGAGATCTAAATTATTAAAAATTCCTGGAGCAAATCCTAATAGAGAAACCCTGACCGTGATTAATACCCAGGAGGATCAGCCTTTTTATCAAGATGAGCTGGGAAATTATTGGCGGGTATATATTTTCTTAGACCATACCCATTCTTATGATCAGGTCACGGACCCCAAAATAGCGTATGAAGGCGGAGTGGCTTTTGGGAAATTTCAAAAATTATTAGCGGATATCCCAGAACCGCCCTTATTCGAGACTATTAGAAACTTTCATGATATTGATTCGAGATTTAATTTATTTACCCAGGCTTTAAATAAAGATATTAAAAATAGGGCGAAAGATCTCACTCCAGAAATTAATTATGTGAAGTCCCGTTATGAAACCATGAGGACGATTTTAAAACTCGGCGCTGAGGGCAAAATTCCTAAAAGGGTGACTCATAACGACACGAAATTTAACAATGTGTTATTAGACCAAAATAACAAGGGTCTTTGTGTTATAGATTTAGATACGGTAATGCCAGGCTATGTGCATTATGATTTTGGAGATTCTTTAAGAACTGCTGGAAACACGGCCGCTGAAGATGAGATTGATTTAAATAAAGTGTCCATGGATATTAATTTATTTGAAGGATTTACAAGAGGATTTTTATCCCAAGTCGGTCAGACTTTAAGCCCAACAGAAATCCAATATTTGCCTTTAGCTGCGGCTTTATTGCCCTATACCATTGGCTTAAGATTTTTGACGGATTATTTAGACGGGGATCAGTATTTTAAAATTCATCGGCCCAGTCATAATTTGGATCGGGCTCGGTGTCAGTTTAAATTATGTCAATCGGCAGAATCTCAAAAAAATCAAATGGAACAAATTATTCAGGCAGCTTTGAGAGAATTTGAATAAATTTATTTAAATAGGGGGAGAGCATAATGTCAGGTGGTGCTGGAACTGGAGCTGGAGCTGAACCAGAATATGTTTTTTGTTTCTATAAGCGGCGATTAACGGCTGAGCCAGGCGGGGTGAAATTGCGACCCTTGCCTTCTACTTTGTTTAGTCATTTGCCACGCTTGCATCTTACGCATCAGCTACAGGGGTATCGTTCTCTTGAAGAAGTTCAGCGAGAATTTTTGGCCGCTCAAACTCATGCTGCTCGTCCTCGTCCTAGTCCACGTCGTGTTTTGATCTTGAGACAAGAAGATTGGAGTCGAGATAAAGAAGGTCCAGCTGTTTAAATTTCGGACTGCTATAGAGCGTTTTATACGCCTCCGAAATTTGAAAAAGGGATTTATAATTTTTTGAATAATCAAAGATCTGCTCTACGCTAATTTTTTTAATTTTTTTAATTTTTTAGTAGGAAAAATACGAAATGCATGAGAAAGAAAAATTAGCGAGTTTTAAAACTCTGGAAAAAAATTTTAAAAATTTTGATTTAAATTTTTCTCAGGAAAATATGCAAGATTATTTAAATTTTATTTATATAAATAATTTAAATAACTTAAATCCAGTCCTAGAAAAATTATCCGAATGGGAATACGGGGTAGGGTATTTAACAGAGGGTAAATTAAAAGATAATTTGAGATTTAGTTATCCAGATCCAGAGACCAATATTAATTTTAAGACCCAGATTAATATTGCTAGGTCTAATTATTCTCCTAAGCCTTTGGATGCTAATAAACTTAAAAATATTTCCCAAAATATTTCCCAAAATATTCTCAAGCTACATTGCCCTATTTGCTTTGAAAATATTGGATTAGGGGGCATTCCTGGTAAAGAAAATCTAAGAGCTTTTAGTCTTGAACTGGGATTAAATAGAAATTTTTTTATTCAATTTACTCCCTTTCCTTTGTTTCCTTATCACTGTGTTTTAATCGACCAGCTGCCAAGACCCATGATCATGTCCGAGCAGTCGGTAATAGATTTAACTAATTTTATTCAAAAGGCGCCGGGCTATACGGGCTGTTCAAATTCTGATGTCGAATGGGCGGGAGCGTCTATTTTGATTCACCATCACTACCAAGTATTTAAAGATTTAAAATTACCCATTATGGACGCCGAGTGGGATAGTAAAAATTACAAAAAAACGAATATTCAGGGCTACACCCTGGAGTTTGGATTTTTAAATTATCCCATTGCCTGTATTAAATTAATGTGCAGAGATTTGTCTGTGTTTACCCAATCTGCTGGGGCTTTAATTCGAAGCTGGAAAGCTCAAGATCCTGGCAAAAATACTTTAAATTTAATTATTAAATATGACGAATTAAAAAATACTTGGATCGCTTATTTAATCTTAAGAAATCCAGACCATCGAACGAGTCCTGACTTGGCTTATATCAAATCAGAAGGCGTGGGGATTATTGAAGTCGCTGGAGAGGGCATTTATCCCGTGCCTAAAGATGGTGAAAATAAAACAGGGAAAGAAATCCTGGAAGAAATTAAAACTAATGGCTTAGAGATTATTAAAACTATTATTCAAAATAATAATCCCCTAGATAAAAAATTCTGGCCTGAGCAGTTTTTAAGTTTTGAAAAAATTATTTCGGAGTTAGCGGATCTTGAGTAATAAAATTAAAAATAAAAAAATAATTCTAGAAAATGATTTTCTCAGCGCGGATATTTATCCAGATTTAGGTGGGCTTTGTGCGTCTATTAAGCTTAAAAAAGAGCTGGAAGAGCCTCGGGAATTATTAGCCTGGCCCGATGGCTTTGATCCAGAGAATTATTTAAAAATCAGTGGAGGCTTGCCTTTATTATTTCCCATCTGTGGGCGCTTATCTCGCGAAGGGAAATTAGGGCAATATTTATATAACCATCAGATTTTTAATTTAAATATTCATGGGTTTTTATATAAAAATAAATTTGAAATTATTTTACATAAAAATAATAAAATAATTTTAAGAACCCAAGATAATGAAAATACGAGAGCCCAGTATCCGTTTAGATTTGAAATTGTATTAACTTATTTTTTAGAGAATAAAAAATTAGTTTGTGAGCAGGTCTATAAAAATTTAGATGAGAAGCCCATGCCGTTTTATGCCGGGTTTCATCCGTATTTTCTAATAGATAAAGATAGAGCTGGAGCGACTTTAAGTTTTCAAGCCCAAAAGAGTTTTATTTATAACTCGCAACTGACGGATGTGATTGGTGAGCAAGAATGTTTGGCTATGCCGATTGATTTAAGTGATGAAAGTAAAGAGGGCTATAACGAGAGATTAAATTTATTAGGGGCTGATAAAAAAATATTTTTAAAATTAAAAGACGGCTTGATTCTAACTCAAGAGACTAATTTTAATTATCTCCAGCTTTATACTGATTTTAATAAAAACTTTATTTGCCTGGAGCCCTGGATGTCTCACCCCAATAGTTTTAATAGCTTGCTGGCTAATAAAATTTTAGCCCCTGGAGAGAGTTTCACAGGGGTTTATAAATTCGGGGTGGAGTAATAAATAGATAATATTTTTTATTTATTTATTTATTTTTTACTGGAAACAAGGCGTCAAAACCAATGGGGGCGCTCTCTCCAGGATGTCGATGGGGTCGAATCCAAGAGGGCTTAATTTTCGAAAGAATTTTATAAATTAAAATAGGCAAGCACAGCGTGGTGGAGCCAATCCCAAAGGCGATCTTATAAGTCGGATCTGGCGCGAAGAATAAAAATCCAAGACAGCAGAGCATAAGAATAATCGCAATGATACCCGTGTAGGGCGAGCCTGGAGTTTTATATTTTAAAACTTCGAGGCCATACCCGCGGGCTTTTAAACGACGGCGGAAATTAATCTGCGCCCAGCAGAGTCCAATCCAGCATAAAGTACCTGTGAATCCAGAGACTAAAAGCAGGGCCAGATATAAAGACGTGTCTCCAAAAAAATAACTCGTACCCAGAATTAACCAGACGCCCAGTAAGGTTAAAAATACCGCACGTTGGGGCATGTAATGGCTGTTTAATTTAGACAAAGCTCTCGGGGCCATGCCTTTTCTAGATAAAGCCAGCATGGCGCGCACCGTGCCGTAAAATCCAGAATTTGAGCAGGAAATCGCTGCTGTGACGGTCACAAAGCTAATCAAAGCTCCCGCCCACTTTAAGCCGTAGAAACTCAAAGCATCGGCAAAGACAGATTGAGATAGTCCCGCTTTTTGCCAAGGAAAAATGAGCACTAAGAAAAATACGGGGACGATGTAAATTAATAAAATTCTTAAAGTGACGGTTCGAATCGCTCTCGGAATAGTCTGCATGGGATTTTGAGACTCTCCAGCGGCCAAGCCGATAATTTCAGAGCCCTGATAGTTTACTAATAATAAAACCATGCCCGTTAGAAAAGCCGTCCAGCCATTGGGAAATAAACCCTGATTATTAAAAAGATAATGAGCCCCAATCATATGAGCAGGATGAGGGCCATGGATTAAGCCAAAGAAGATAAAAATAGATAAGCCCGTAAAGCCTACCAGCGCTGAAATTTTAACAATGGCAAGCCAGAACTCGACTTCACCAAAGATTTTGACATGGGAGAGATTAATAAAAGTAATTAACAAACCAAAAACAACGGCCCAGAGATAGCTGGAAACGCCTGTGAAGACATGCATGATAATGCCTGCTGCGAGGCACTCAGCAGGGATATACGCAATCCAGTTGATCCAATAGGACCAGCCCACGCCGCAGGCAAAGGCTGGAGAGATAAAATCAGAGGCATAGTTGACGAAAGAGCCCGAAGTAGGAATAGCGACAGCTAATTCACCCATGCAGAGCATGGTTAAATAAATAATTAAGCCACCAAAGACATAAGCTAAGCAGGCCGCAGGGCCAATGCTTGAAACAACGGCGCCCGTCCCTAGAAAATAACAAGAACCGATGATGCCACCCAGGGCAATTAATTGAATATGTCTGGGCTTTAAACCGCGGTGTAAGTTCCCATCAGAACCTACTTCCATAAATTGTTGAGGGGGTGTTCGGCCGGGTGGTTCCTGTTTGCTAGCGCTCTGCTGTTCGTTCACTGGTTCTGTGTCTCCTTGAAAAAAATCCGCGCGAATTTACACCAAGTTTTTACCAGATGCTATTTATTTTTTTGGATTTTTTTATTTATTTTTTTGTTTTTATTTGAGAATTATTTAAGTGTTTAAAATATAAAAAATAATTTTACTTATTTTTTATATTTTAAATATTTTTTATTTTACTCGGGGGTCTAATTTCCCAGAAAGATAGCGCTCAACCATGGCTTCTAGAGATATCGGCTTAATTTTGGACGCCTGTCCTGCTGAGCCAAAAGCTTCGAAACGCGCTTGGCAGATTTTACTCATGGCTATTTTCGAAATATTTAAATATTTTCGCGGGTCAAATTCAGCCGGATTTTTGGCAAAAAATTCTCGAATAGCGCCTGTGCAAGCCATTCTTAAATCCGTATCAATATTGATTTTTCTCACGCCGTGTTTAATCCCTTCGCAGATTTCTTCGACAGGAACGCCATAAGTCTCACCCATGTCACCGCCATATTGATTAATCAGTGATAGCCAATCTTGTGGGACTGAAGAAGACCCATGCATGACTAAGTGGGTATCTGGAATGCGCGCATGAATCGCTTTGATTTGATCAATCGCCAAAATATCGCCTGTCGGAGGTCGGGTAAATTTATAAGCCCCATGAGAAGTTCCAATAGCAATGGCCAGGGCATCAACTTTGGTTTCACGCACAAATCGTGCGGCTTCTTCAGGGTCTGTGAGTAATTGAGAATGATCTAATTGACCTTCGGCGCCGCCCCCGTCTTCTTCACCGGCCATGCCGGTTTCTAGAGAGCCTAAAACACCTAACTCTCCTTCGACAGAGACACCACAAGCGTGGGCGATTTGAACGGTTCTGCGAGTCACATCTACGTTGTATTCAAAGCTAGCGGCTGTTTTGGCGTCTTCTTTTAAAGACCCGTCCATCATGACGGAAGAAAAGCCTAATTGAATCGACCGTTGGCAAATTTCCAGAGACGCTCCATGGTCTTGATGCATAACGACGGGAAGATCTGGATATTCTTCAATCGCCGCTAAAACCAAATGCTTAATAAAATTAGGCCCAGCGTATTTTCGAGCGCCAGCAGAAGCCTGCAAAATAACGGGGGAATTCACTCGATGAGCGGCTTCCATGACGGCGCGCGTTTGCTCAAGATTATTCACATTGAAAGCCGGAATGCCGTAATGATTTTCAGCGGCATGGTCGAGTAATTGTCTTAAAGAAATCAGTGCCATGAGACGGGGTCCTTATTGATATAAATTTTATAAAAAATAAAAAAATAAAATATTAAAAATTTTAAAATAAACAAATTAATTTTTTTAAATTACTTCGCCAATTTTTAAAATCTTCATGCTGTTAGTCCCACCATGAACTCCTGCACGATCTCCAGAGGTGAGTATGACTAAATCATCCGTTTTGACTAAGCCGGCCTGCACTAAAATTTCAGTCGCTTCCTGATTAATTTGAGAGGCGGGAATATTTTTAGACTCGAAATAAACAGGAATCACACCCCGATATAAAACCACGCGACCCATGGTTTCTTGATGAGAAGTCAGGGCGTAGATGGGTAATTTAGAACGAATACGGGACATCCATAAAGTGGTCGAGCCCGACTCTGTCAAAGCAATAATGGCCGCGGCATTAATATGATTAGCGGTATACATGGCCGCCATCGCAATGGCCTCATCGACGCGATCAAATTTTAATTCCATGCGATGTTTAGAAGTAAAAGTCGCTGGGTCTTTTTCAACAGCTCGAATAATTCGATCCATGGCTTCGATGGTTTTAACGGGATATTTCCCAGACGCGGTTTCAGCAGAAAGCATGACGACGTCTGTTCCATCTAAAACAGCATTCGCAACATCTGATACTTCAGCTCTTGTGGGTGTTGGGCATTCAATCATGGACTCCATCATTTGAGTCGCTGTAATCGCAATTTTGTCTAGTTCACGGCAGCGCTGAATAATTCTTTTTTGAATGCTGGGAACTTGGGCATCGCCCACCTCCACCGCTAGATCTCCACGCGCAACCATGGCGACATCCGAGGCTTGAATGATTTCGTCTAAATTTTCGACCGCTTCAACGCGTTCTATTTTTGAAACAATGCCAGCGAAAGACCCTTCGGCTTTTAATAATTCTCGGGCGTATTCGACATCACTGGCTGACCGTACAAAAGACACAGCGACGTAATCCATGCCTAGTTTTGCAGCGACTTTAATATCTTCTTTATCTTTTTCAGTCAGCGCTGGTGCTGTGAGCCCGCCGCCTTGTTTATTAATGCCTTTATTATTAGATAAAACCCCGCCTGCAATGACTAAGCATTCCACCTGGACGCCATTAGTTTTAATTACTTCGAAAACTATTTTTCCATCGTCTAGTAATAAAATATCTTTGGGTTTTACGTCTTTAGGTAGCTCTTTATAGTCAATCCCGACTTGTGTCTGAGTCCCTTCATCGCGGCCTAGAGACGCATCTAATATAAAAATATCCCCGTCATTGAGAATAATTTTCCCTTCTTTAAATTTCGCGACGCGAATTTTTGGTCCCTGGAGATCGCCTAGAATCGCAATGGTTTTACCCGTTTTTCTCATGATTTCTCGAACCATAAAAACACGCTTAGCATGATCTTCATGGGTCCCATGAGAAAAATTACAACGAACGGCGTTTAGACCAGCTTCAACCATCTTGGTTAAAATTATTTCATCTTGGGATGCGGGGCCCAAAGTCGCTAATATTTTGACGCGTCTCATGCAGATTCTTACCCTTATATATTTATATATTTATATATTTATTTATTTTTTAATTTTAATTAATTTTTACTTTTGGCTCTTCGTTCTAAGATTTCTACCGCGGGTAGTTTTTTACCTTCTAAAAATTCTAAGAAAGCGCCACCGCCTGTCGAAATATAAGAAATTTGATCTTCGACTTTAAATAACTCAATAGCCGCTAAAGTATCCCCGCCTCCAGCAATAGAAAACGCAGGGCTGGAAGCAACGGCTCTAGCAATAGATTCCGTGCCATGAGCAAAATTTTTAAATTCAAAAACACCCACTGGCCCATTCCAGACAATAGTCCCTGCTTGTTTTAATAAGCTAGATAAGACTTTCGAGCTCTCAGGGCCAATATCTAAAATCATATCTTCCGGGCTAACTTCACCAATTTTTTTAATCTTAGCGGGCGCTGACTCAGAAAATTCTTGAGCGACAACGACATCCGTGGGTAAGGGCAGCTCAGCATTTTTAGCTTTAAGAATTTTTATAATTTCTAAAGCCTCTGGGATTAAATCTTTTTCATAGAGAGATTTCCCAACGGGGTACCCTAAAGCGGCTAAAAAAGTATTCGTAATTCCGCCCCCTGGAATTAATAAATCAACTTTGTGGGCGAGATTTTTTAATAGCATGAGCTTTGTAGACACTTTTGACCCAGCCACAATGGCGACTAAGGGTTTTTTGGGGTGATCTAAAGCTTTAGATAAAGCATTTAATTCAGCCATTAATAAAGGCCCTGCGCAGGCAATGGGTGCATATTGAGCTACGCCATAAGTCGAGGCTTGAGCTCGATGCGCTGTACCAAACGCATCCATGACGAAAATATCGCAAAGCTCAGCCATTCTTTTAGATAGCTGCTCTTCGTTGTCATTCTCTCCCAGATTAAATCTGACATTTTCAAACAGAATAATTTCTCCGGCGAGCATGTCTTTTTCAGAATCAAAGCTGTCCCAATTTTTTACAAATCGCACGGGGCGATCTAGTAATTTAGAGAGATGCATTGCCACAGGTTCCATCGAAAACTCTGGATTGAATTCACCTTCCGTCGGCCTGCCTAAATGAGACATGAGCATTAATTTATTATTGGCTTTCGTCGCTAATGCAATGCTGGGTAGACACGCACGAATACGAGCATCAGAACTTACTTGGCCATTTTTAATCGGGACGTTGAAGTCAACACGAATCAAAATTCTTTGATGATCCAAGCCAAGATCTTTCATTTGGATAAGGGGGCTTATTAGATTTGTTGGATTTAAATCTTCGCTCATGATTTAAGCGCTCGCATTCATGAGCGCTGAAGTTGTATCTAACATTCTGTTTGAAAAACCCCATTCGTTGTCATACCAGGATAAGACTTTAACTAAATTGCCAATCACTTTGGTTTGGGTTTCGTCAAAAATAGAAGAGTGGGGGTTATGATTAAAATCAATTGAAACCAAAGGCTGATTATTAACAGATAAAATATTTTTTAATGGTCCAGAAGCAGCGGCGTCTTTTAATATCTGATTGACCTCTTCGACACTGGTATTTCTCGAGGCAATAAAAGTTAAGTCAACGACGGAGACATTAATCGTCGGGACTCGCATCGCAAAGCCATCTAGTTTTCCATTTAATTCTGGAAGCACTAGGCCTAAAGCCGCTGCAGCGCCAGTTTTAGCTGGAATCATGGAGCTCACCGCTGAGCGTGCTCTTCGAACATCAGTGTGATAAACATCAATTAAGACCTGATCATTGGTCATGGCATGAATCGTCGTCATTAAGCCTTGAGTAATACCCAATTTTTGATGCAAAGCCTGAGCTAAAGGCGCCAAGCAATTAGTGGTACAAGAGGCGTTAGAAATAACAGTATCACTGGATTTTAATACCTGATGATTGACGCCATAAACAATGGTCGCGTCGACGTCATTACCGCCTGGTGCGGAGATAATTACTTTTTTAGCGCCGGCTGTTAGATGCGCGCTGGCTTTTTCTTTGCTGGTAAATAACCCAGTGCATTCATAGACCACGTCAATATTTAAATCTTTCCAGGGGAGCTGACTTGGATCTCTCACAGACAAAGCTTTAATCCGATCGCCGTTGATCACTAAATAATCACCGTCAATACTCACAGTCCCTTTAAAAGGCCCATGCGTTGTGTCATGGGAAGTTAAAGCCGCGTTGATATCTACTTTGCCTAGGTCGTTTATAGCAATAATTTCAATATGGCCATATTGAGCCAAGTTTTCATAACGGGCTCTTAAAATATTGCGTCCAATACGACCGTAGCCATTGATTGCGACTCTGATTTTTTTCTGATTATTTTGATTATTAATACTCATGATTGGTCTCTCCTAAAGATTTTA
>CAMCUU010000007.1 GCA_945879065.1 Francisella tularensis subsp. holarctica | reverse complement strand
TTATTTTTATTTTGATCTTTATTTTTTTTGAATAATTTTTTTAAGCCACAGGCTTTGGCCATTGGTAAATTAAAACCCCCACCATGCAGTCTTTTATAAGTTAATTCAGGGCTTAAAAAATCAATCACCATAATTCAGTCTGACGACCTAAATCAGGGGTTAATAAACTAGCGCTTACTCCAGCTAATTTAGTTTTGGAGGGAATCAAGCGTTTTTGTAATTTTCCTTGACTCTCGAGATTCAAGCCATGCTTGATCATTTCTAGCGCTGCTTTGACTTTGAGCTGGAAATTTAAGGGGTGAGAAAACGCCTCATCACTTTTGGAAAAACACCAGGCAATCTCTGCGGTTTTTTCAAAAGGCGAGCCTAACAAGCCCACGACGAATAATTTATACCCTAATTCCATGGCCAATAGGGCTGTTTTATGGGCCAAGACAGAACCATCGTCTATTAAAAATAACCAGGGATGCTGAGCGGGCTTTTTCCCCACTAAAGATTCTGGAAATTTTAAAAGATGAAGCTGCTCTGGCTCTTTAATCACCGCGACTCGTGAAATTTTTGACCACAGCGCGGCATATAAAGACAGGGCATCGGATTCGAAAGAGCCCAAAGCGGCAATAATTAAAGACGGCGCTGTATTTAATTGATAAATGGCGTACTCCAGGGCCTCGTCTGATAATTCCAATTTACATTCGGTGAGAGCCTGACGCGCCAGATCAATCACATGATTTCTTAAAGCCCCAGAAGCAATGGGCGCGGCGAGGTCTAGATGCGAATTGGTTTGCCCAGAGGCTAAATTTTCAGTCAGCTTTAATTTAAAATCTGCATAGCCTTTGGTTCCCACGGCACGACAAAACCGGACAATCGATGGCTCAGAAATATGGGTTAAAAAAGACAGGCCCTTAATCGTCAGCTTGGTAGTTTTCTGGGGATTTTGGAGAATCCAATCAGCCAAAATTCGCTCACTTTTACGAAAAGTAACTAAGTTTTGTTTTAAATAAGCAATCAGATGCACTGCGCAAATCCCTTAAAAAATATCAAAAAAAAACGATTGAAGAGCGGCGGGCGATTGTATAAAATCCGCGCCTCTTGTAAACGGGGCATGGTACTGTCTTTATATAAAAAAATATAAATAACACAGTGGCGATGCCGATCAATTAAGGACCTCCCATGCAAGCTGATATCCATCCAAAATATGCGCAAGTCGAAGTGACCTGTAGCTGTGGTAATAAATTTATGACGGGCTCCAGTGCCTGCCGCTCTCTTCATATTGAAGTCTGTTCTGAATGCCATCCGTTTTATACCGGCAAACAAAAACTGATGGACACCGAAGGTCGTGTTGATACGTTTAATAAACGCTTCAAAAGCTTCGCAAGCTTGGCTAAGAAAAATTAATTATTAGCTTCAGCAATAAAAAACCGCTTCGGCGGTTTTTTTTTATTTATTATTTATTTTTATCCACCCAAAACATCCACGCCCTGAGGCACGGTGAATATGAACTTATCTAAAGGGGCAGCTTGATTTTGAACAATATGGGAAAAGTACAGCACCGTGGTTTGTCCAAAAGAATTAGAGACTTTCAAGCTCTCTAAAATATTTTCAGTATTTGCAATATTTTTAACTCTAAAAGTCAAAACAACCTGATTAATCAAACCCTCTTGATCCAATGGAATTAATAAAAACGCCTGAACTTTTTCATCGGGAAGATCCCCTGTCGCTCCAGCTATTTCCGTAATTTTAAATAGCTTTGCTAAATCCTCACCGCTGCCTGACAGTAATAACAAAGGCGTTTGTGAAATCGATTGATCTAGAGGTCGAACAATCACTTGCATCAAATCAGGCTCATAGTTATATAAATTCTTGCCATCACTCACAAAAGTTTGAACTTCTGGATTGTGAATCTCATAGCGGAACTTCCCAGGCTTTTGGATCCAAACATGCCCGACGTTTTTGACACTCTCGCCAGAGTCTGTGATTAAGCTCTCAGTCACATCGGCTGAAAATTGATTGATTTGATTTAAATACTGAGTTAACAAACTCGCAGGTGTATTTTGACTAGCTGGAGTTACTGGAATTACTGGAGTTACTGGAGTTACTGGCGTGAGAGCCCCACTGGCAAAAGTTAAATTAGCTAAACCAGCTAAAGAAAATACAAAAAAACTAAAGGATATTTTTAATAGATTATTCATGAAATTATTTTTCTCTTATTAATTATTAATTATTTAAAAAACTTAAAAAATTACTGCAAAAATTACTGCAAAAATTACTGCCTCGCACACCGCCTCGCTCGTATTAACTTGTTTTTTTCACTGGACCTCATGGGATTAATATCCAAGCCGCCACGGCGAGTGAAATTCCCTATCACAGTTAGACTTGTTAAGCCCCCTAAATTCCAAAGATCCGAATAAATTCTTTCGACACAATCTTCATGAAAACCCTGATGAGTCCTATAGGAAATCAAATAAGCCAAAAGGCTTTCATGGTTTATTTTTGCTCCAGAATACTCAATAGAAACCCTCGCCCAATCGGGCTGACTGGTCACTGGGCATAAAGATCTAAACAAATTGGAATACAGCTTTTCATGTACTACTAAAATTTCACCTGGCTCTCGTTCTAACTTTAAAAGATCAAGAGAGGTGGAATAAGGATTTAAATGATCTAAGCAAAGCCCTAAGTCATTCAAATTATCCTGAGATTCAATAGAAAAATTATCGAAATTATCGACAGGGAAAAATTCTAAATTAATTAATATTCCAGCGGCTTTTGATAAATCTTGAATAATTAAATTTTTTAGAAAACTTTCAGACTCAAATTTTTCCATATTTAAACTATTGAAATACAGCTTTAAAGATTTGGACTCTATTAAATACAAACTTTCACAAGGCAAGGTAATTCTCGCAATCGAGACCTGGGGAACACCCCGCTGATCTAACCAAGAGACTTCATAGTGATGCCAGAGATCCACGCCATAGAAATCAGTCGACTTTAGATTCTGACGATTGTTGGATCTTAAAATCGGAAACAGTAACTCTGAGTTATAGCTATTAGGATACGCTGTGACTGGCTGGCCTAATTGGCCTAATTGCCCCAAAGACGCTTGATGCATCAATACTTACCTCTGACATGGAAAAATAAAAAATAAGAAATAGGGCGACATATTACTGAAATCCAGCAAGAAAAAAATGACAATGCGGCCCTAAATAAAAAGCAAAAAATAAAAAAGAGATCAAAGTTATGTCAGGCATGTCAGATAGTCCAGATGGCGATGTTTTATTAGATTCAGAGGGCTCAAACGAGGATTTTCTCACGGAAGATGAGGACCTTATTGATCCAAGCCTATTAGCCGATCCCTTAAGCTTAGCGAGGCAGCGGGAATTTTTTGAAGAGCTAGCCAAAAGACCTGAAGAAATAGACTTAGACAAAGTCCAGGCGCTGATTGATGCTAGCCCCAACACTTTGATGTATGAAGAAAATAACGAAGGCAATACATCCATAGAAATTGCCATACAACAAAATAATTCTGAGCTTTTAGACCTCCTACTTAAAAATGGCGCAGTTTCGACTGAAACTGATTCTCACGATTCTTGGGTCAGCGCCGCATTGCTCTGTATTGAGAACGATAACTACGAATTACTCGAACAACTTATGTCTTATGGCGCTCAGCCCTACGTCGCTCCTGCAATCCCTGGAAGATCTGGAGCTCAGACTTTCTTTCACTACGCACTGGAATTAAATGCTTTTTCTACGGCAGCCCTCTTATGCCAGAACTCTAGTGAAGCTCAAGAATTCCTGCATAAAATCACGACAAAAACTCCGGAAGAACCACTCTTTACTGTTTTAAAAATCAGTATTGAAAAACATAAAATTAAACTTTTAAGCTTACCGACCTCACTAGAGCGCTTTGCCCATCTTCTTCCCGCAGATTGTTTGATTCCAACATCTTTTGGCCTGGTGAATTACCCTAAAATTTTTGAATCTTCTCAGCCCGATCCAGAAGTAGACGCTCGACATGCTGGCTATGCCGACGTTTTAATTCAATTTCATACCGCCAATCAGGCACCAAAAAATTTCGACCTTTTTGACCAAGAGCCCCATGAAAACAAAATAAGCAAACTTGAAGCGCTTCTTACTGAATTAGGGATTGAGGCTTTTATAGGGCCTGTAATTGCCCCCTCTGATCTAGTGTTTCATATTCTAAGTGTCACAGCGACAGACATTCGGTCTTATTTAAGCCCAGAAAACCAAATTTTTTTTGATGGTTTTTTCAGGGGTTTTATTAATCAAACCATTGCTCATACGAATACGCCCGAACAATATGCCATGATTTCCATGGCCTTAATTAAGCTAAAAATCAAAATCAAAAATCTCTTAGATCAAGGGCTGACACCCGATCTTATTAAAGAAAAAATTTCAGTGAATTGCGCTCAATTGACCCACTGTCACGGCGATATCTCAGCCGTTCTTGCAGAGCTCGCTTTAAAAATTTCAGACCAGCCCAATCAAACGTTACAAGAAGCCATCAAGCTTGAAATCGATGGCGCTGTAGCCCTGTATCTGGAAAAATTTTCTTTAGTCGTCCCGGCTACTCGTGCTCATGTGTATATAGATGGCTTGTATAAAATTTTCGGCATTCCCTTCACGGAAAAACTAGCTGATGATTTTAATTCTTATATTGATACCGCGGATTTACTCAGTATTGCCAGTCAAATTTGCGCCAAATTTGATCAACAGGAAGTCCTCTCTCAGCTAGGCCAAGATTCAAGATATCGCGTCTTAATTCAAGGCAAGTCTTACTGTCCTTTAGCCACGACTTTCCAGCCACTCGCTGCAGAACAATTAAGCAAAATTCCGCCAGAGATAAAAAAAATCAATGACAGCGATCAAGCCACTGTTCTCGCCTATTGCTTTGGTTTGAGCCTGGAATCCATTCAGAAAATAAATAATTTTTTGATATGCGCAGATTCAGAAGAAATCATTGAACCTCTAGGCCCTGAGGCATTAAAAGCCAGACTAGAAACCCTAGAAAAAGAAGACCCTGCAGGGGCTAATAATTTAAAAATAAGCCAACTTGTACTTACTTTTGACACCCTCCAAAGCCTTGCTTTAACTTGCTCTTATCAACATTTTCCAGTGACAGAAGTCGGCGAATTAGAAGCTGAGAAACTAGGTTTATTTCCCAAAAAAGAATCTGAAGTTTTAAAAGAGATCTCGGACTTATTTTCTTATTTGCCAGTGATATTTGGATTGCCGTCACCGTTGATATACCCCCATCACCTGGCTTTAACATGGCAGGGGTTATTATCAAATATCGATGGCGTCGTGCAATTTAAAAAAGCATCGAATGCTTACCATCCGAACTTACATACTTTTACTATTTCAAATAGAGAGTGCGCTGAAAGTTCTTTAATCAGTGAAAACCTCGGCGCAGGTTTTATCTCTATCGCCCCCTTGCATCCCTGCAAAAAAATCGCCTTGACCATCCATGACCGACTCATGGCAGATCTTTTTATTGGCAGCCCTCTGCTGCTTGCGGCAGGCAATCAATTAGAGAGTCTGTTTCGATTTCACCCCACAACTTACTGTTTTAAGCCTCATCTCACCCCCCTTTCTTTAAATCCTTTAGGCGCGCTAACGACTTCCGATCTTATCCAACAATTATTTAAGCCAGGCAACATCTTGCCCATGATCCATCAAATGCCCTTAGGATTTGAGCCCATTTTTCTGGCACTACTCAATGACGCGACCGGAGCGCCTACTTACACTTTATCTGGATCGATGGCGCAATGGATTTATGGGTTTAATCATTCAGATCACGCAGCGCTCAATCCTGCGATAAAAAGACAAATACACGACTGGATTCATGATCTATTAGCTTCTCTTATACCGCTTGACTCAGCCCATTCCAAAGCTCTATTTATTCAGCTCACAACCCTTTTGCCTGAAGCGAGCTCACTATCCTTTAATCTTTATCAAGACCCTGGTCCTCTTTCTATTCCAGCGCTAACAATCGCACTCTCCTTTCTAAGTGAAGTTTTGAGCAAGGATGAAGATTTAAACAACATCCAAGAGCTAGATAATTACTGTTATTTTTTAGAACTCTTACAAGTGGAACTTAAGCCCCTACAGGAAATTTATATAGACATACCTAAAGAAAATATCCCCCTGGAAGTACGAAGGCTATTTGACATTTATGACGTGGTAATGGAACTAGAAGAATCATTTCAAACTGATTTTTCCGAAGATCATTCAGCATCATCAGGAGTAGATGGCGGCCCGCTGGAGCTCACTACTGATAGAGATGCTACTGATAGAGATGCTACTGATAGAGATGCTACTGATAGCGAAGCTGCTGACGCAGACTCTACGGATCTTGACCAGGCGTCGCCTGCAGGCCTTTCTTTTCCCAATAATAGTCCCTTGATCTCGCACCCCCCAAGAGCGAGCCTTGTTTTTGTTCGCATACTCGGCACGCCTACGGAGGCAGAAGACGCAGCAGATCCTGAGGCTCCTCAATCTCATTCTGGGACATTACCACTCCCGCCGAGACAACGCAGGCGGATGAATGCAGCTGGAATCCATGGTACTGGCTCTGATACTGGCTCTGATACTGGCTCTGATACTGGCTCTGATACTGGACCCGACTCTCCGTGAGGATCTCCTTTTTCTTGGATGGGCGACGGCGATATTGATATAGACGACCTAGAGCCGGGCCCTAGGTTTTAATAACCGCCTTGCAGATCATGAGTGCTCCAGATCTTTAATCCGGGCGATTATTCACTAATAGCTCTCGCATTCCATTCGGCATCACTTCACTGACGATGCCCGCCGATTCCATGGCTTCTAATAATCTGGCAGAGCGGTTATAGCCAATTCGCAATTGTCTTTGGACTAAAGAAATCGACGCGCGGCCACTTTCTATGACGAGATTCACCGCCTCGTCGTACAGCTCATCTTGTTCATAATCTTGATCTTCTTCACTCTCACCCAAAGCAGGGTCATCGCTGGAGCTGGTCTGCAAAATGCTTTCTATATAATCGGGCTCGCCTAATTCTTTCCAGGCTTGAACGACTTTATGAACTTCATGATCCGCAACGAACGCCCCATGAACCCGCATCGGGACTCCAGCGCCTGGAGGGAGATATAACATATCTCCATGCCCCAATAATTGCTCAGCGCCCTGCTGATCCAAAATAGTCCGAGAGTCTATTTTTGAAGAGACCTGGAAAGCCATTCTGGTGGGAATATTGGCTTTAATTAAACCCGTAATGACATCGACTGATGGCCTTTGAGTGGCCAATATTAAGTGAATCCCCGCAGCACGAGCTTTTTGGGCTAATCGAGCAATTAATTCTTCTACTTTTTTACCGACGACCATCATCATGTCGGCGAATTCATCGACTAGGACAACAATGCAAGGCATGGGTTCTAGGGTCGGAATATCCGTCATATTGGGATTTAACTGCTGGGTAATCGGATCTTTAATGGGTGATTTAGCTTTAATAGCATCGGACACTTTTTGGTTATAGCCCGCCAAGTTTCTCACCGCTAAAGAGGCCATTAATCTATAACGACGATCCATTTCTTTGACACACCATCTCAGGGCATTCGCGGCCTCTTTCATGTCCGTGACAACCGGGGTTAATAAATGCGGAATGCCTTCATAAATAGATAACTCCAGCATTTTGGGGTCAATCATAATTAATCTTAATTCGTCTGGTGTTGCTTTAAATAACATGCTTAATAACATCGCGTTTAAGCCCACGGATTTACCAGACCCCGTAGTCCCAGCCACTAATAGATGCGGCATTTTTTCTAGGTTTACTACTTCGGCTTCTCCAGAAATATCTTTACCCAAAGCCATAATTAAAGGCGATTTTGGCTGAGTAAACGCCTTGCTTTTTAAGACTTCTTTTAGTCTCACTATTTGGCGTTTTTCATTCGGAATTTCGATGCCTACATAAGGCTTTCCAGGAATCACTTCGACAATTCGAACGGAAATAGCAGATAAAGATCTCGCTAAATCTTTATTTAAATTAGACAGCTTGCTGACTTTCATGCCTGGGGCTAATTGCAGCTCATATCTGGTGACTACAGGCCCTGGGCAGACGCCGACGACTTTCGCTGTAATTCCAAAGTCCACTAATTTTTCTTCTAATAAACAAGCCATATGCGCCAGTGCTTGCTCAGAGACCTGAATCGATTTTTCTTCAGGGTCGTCTAGTAAATCAATCGATGGAATCTTCCCCTTAAAATGCTTTCTCATGGGTGAATGATTGCTACTTGCTGGACTTAATTCATGAACTGGATGCCCTAGATTTTTTTCTGGTTTGACACGCGAAAGTTGGGGACTGCTAGGAATAGCCAAATCCATTTGATCGCCTTCTTCAGCGAATTCTAAAAAAGGATCCTGAGTGACTACTTCAAGATTATCGTCCTGTTTATTTTCTAAACCCCCTAAATTGACTTCGAAATCTTGGGTTTTAGATTTTGAAAATGATTTTGAAAAATCTGAATAAAAAGAAGACGTTACACTACCATCTCCAGATCCAGGCCCAGGTCCAACCCCAGATCCCGCTGAAAACTTTGCCAGCTTTGCGGCGAGTTTTAAACTTTGCGCTGCTTTCTTAGCTTCTAGCTTTTGAAATCTTTTTTCAGCACGAGCTTCAGCGCCTGCATCCCATTTTGCTTTTAAAAATTTTAAGCCATTAAATCCGGCTTTAAATAAAAATACCCAGCCTTTAAAACCATATTGAAAAACAAGCACCCATTGCAAGCCGCTAAACAAAGTCAGGCCAATAAAAAACCCAGTCAAGCTCATGATTAAAGAACCCCACTGGTTTAAATCTAAAACCAAGGCCTTCCAGACTACTTCACCCAAAATACCGCCTGGGCCTTGGGGTAAATATTCCCCATGACCTAGTAATAAAAAATGAGAAAGCACACTTCCAAAAATAACCACGCCTAATAATCCCAAGACTTGCATCCCATGGACTAGATAAAAATAACGAGGACGCTCTTGGCGATATAAAACCCAGACGCCTAAAGCCAAAATAAAAGGTAAAAAATAACCAAAGAATCCACTCATGGATAAAGCCGAATCCGCTAAAAAAGCGCCCAATTTTCCAGCAGCATTTTGGGTTAAGCCATTGCCACTGTGAGACCAACCCAAGTCATTAGGATGATAAGTTCCCAAAGCAACGAGCATAAAAACAGCCGCGGCTAAAATAATTAATAAACTCACTTCTTTAAGTCTGACTTTAAAAAAATCACTCGTGCTTAAACCAGACAAACCAGACAAACCAGACAAATTAGAAGACTTAGCCATATTGCTACCTAATTAAATTAATAAAAAAATTAAAAAATCTAAAAAATCTAAAAAAAACGGCGGGCAGTATATACCTCTAATGCCGCCCTAGCCCTAAAGAATGAATAGTAATTAGTGAAGATCCTGCTGACCCAACTTGCTCTAAAAGCACGGTATCAACGCCGTAGTACACAGCCAGATCTTTAGCCAAAGCATCTCTTCTTTGAACGTCTGTTAATTTTTGAGGCACCAAAGATTTTTGATACGCAATAAAATAATCCAAGATGGGCGCTGTTGGGAACACTTGATCTGGTTTTAAAATAATCTGTTTTTTCCCTAATTTTTGCGCCTGTTTCAAATCATGAACAATAGAAAAATACACGCGATCAAATTCCTGAGCCGTCAGTCTTGCCTGATGCACATTGCTAAGCAGGGGAATCAATTGGGTATTAAAAATAATTAAAATAACAATACAAAAAATCTGGAAGATGTTTAAAACATAATTTTTATTTTTTAATAATTTTTTTAAACCATTTATTTTTAAAATTTTTAATTCTAAAAATTCCCAAAAGCCTATTAAAAAATCCAAGCTGATAAAAAACCCTAAAGTCGCCATGACCCCGTAATAACGCGGTGGCGCTAGGCGACCCATCGTCCAGGCGACCAGAAAAAACCCCACAAAAATTAAGCCCAAAGTTATTAAAAAATAATCTTCACTGGGCGCTAAATTTTTTCTAAATTTTCTAAACATTTTTAACTCTGGGCTGATTAAACTGACCAAGAGCCAAGATAAAGGGTTTAAAATAAAATAAAAAATAAGAAAAAAACTTTGCCAAATGGCTAATCCAAAACTTAAAACAAAATCATGCGTGCCAGGGATCTCATCAGATTTAAGCTGGTAATACAGCATGCGATTTTGATCACCAGGGCTTTGAATAACGACAACCATCAAAACTAAAAGAATAAATAAAAAAATGAGAAACAAATTTAATTTTAAATTATTGCCTGATTTGGCTGATGCTGATTTGGCTGATTGGTAGACCCCGTAGATCAAAACCAAGGCCATCATGATTGCCGTGCCTTCGTTAGTTCCAGCTAATAAAAATAATAAAAATAAAATAATAATAACTAAGCCAGTTATTTTTAATTTTTTTATTTTTAATTTTTTAAAATTTAGATTTTTATTTAAATTAATTAAACATCCCAAAATTAAGACCGTGAAAATAATAGAAGTCTGGTAGCAATAAGCCCCAGCGCTATAAAAAAATTGACCTACTAGAACAAATTGCGCCCCGCCAATGGCGCCAGGTTTCGCGATGATTAAATAAGCGATTAAAAATAAAAAAGTAGCAATAAAGATTCTTACATATCTATAAAGCCCAGAATAATTAAGCTGGCTGGGAATTAATTTTAATAATAAAAAATAATAAGCGGCGAAACTGGTGAATAATAATAAAACCCCTGAAAGCCAATAGTGTTTTAAGCCCCCAAAGTAAAAAAATAAAGATGATAAAAACGTCGCTGTATACCGCGCATCCCATGACATAAAAACAAAACGATTCATGTCCCAAAATTGTTTTTCAGCTAATTGCTTTGCGCCAAAAAGATCATCGCCTGCGGGGAGAAAATAAGGTAATAAAAGTAATAAATTGATTAAAAAATAGAGACAAAAAATCAAGCTGAAAATTAAAAAAATATTTTTAAAAATATTTTTAAAAAAATAGTTAAAAAAACATCTGGAAAAACACATTAATTTATCTCTACTAATTTTTATAAAACCAAAATAATAATACCGGGAATCGTCCGGGAAATTTGCATTTAGTCAACTTGCGTCTTAACTTAGCTGGCTATTTTTTTAGGCAAACAATAATCACAAATATTAAAAATAATACTCAAAAAAGGACCCCTCAATCATGCGCATTCTTTTAGTTGAAGACGATGCCCTCTTAGGCGATGGCTTACAAATTGGATTGGCACAAGACGGTAATGCCGTTGATTGGATCAAAGACGGTGAAACGGCCAGCAATATTCTCAAAACAGAAAATTTCGATGCGATTGTCTTAGACATTGGCTTGCCCTTGTTATCGGGCTTGGAAGTCTTAAAAAGACTGCGTCGTGATGGGAACAAAACCCCTGTTTTATTATTAACAGCTAAAGATTCTATAGATGACAGGGTGAAGGGCTTAGATTCTGGTGCGGATGATTATTTAACCAAGCCTTTTGACCTGGAAGAAGTTCTCGCAAGATTAAGAGCCCTGACCCGTCGTGCCGTAGGACGTGCTAATCCTGTGATTTTGCATGGTGATTTAGAACTAGATCCTGCAGGTCATGCCGTGAAATTTAAGAACGAAGAAGTGAAGTTATCACGTCGAGAGTTTGCGCTTTTACATACTTTGTTAAATAACGTCGGCAAAGTTATTTCTAGAAATCAGATGATTGAAGCTTTGTATAATTGGGATGAAGAAATTGATTCGAACGCCCTGGAAGTTCACATTCATCATCTTCGTAAAAAATTTGGCAATGATTTAATTCATACGGTTCGAGGCGTTGGTTATTTAGTTAAAAAAATAGCTCAGTAAAAAAATAAAATTAATAAAATAAAAAAATAAAAAATAATGACCACGGAAATTAATACGCCCACCAAAAACTCAAAAATTCAAAACTGGATTCAGACCCAGTTTGGCAGCTTAATTTCATCGATTCATCGTTTTCTTGTCGTCAGTATGCTGTCGATTTTAATTCTGGTCATGGGCTTACTGGCTTTTGTGAATTACTGGCAAATTCAGCAGCAAGACAAGCGCCTATTTGACGCCCAATTAGTAAACTCTGCCCAGGTTCTTGAAGCGCTCATGTCCCTTGAATTAGACCAGGCGAATAAGCGCCAGCTTTCTAGTTTTTTACGAACGTCTGCTGCAGAAACTATTGCGACTTTGTCCAAAGCAAAATATGCCGAAGATGCGAACTTGTTCGAAGAGTATCAAAACGAAATCGTCTTCCAGGTCTGGGATCTTAAAAACCAATCGCTTTTATTAAAATCTTCTAATGCACCTGATTTTGCCTTGTCTTCCTCTGACAATGGATTCCAGCATACCAAAGGGGTTCAGGGTAATTATTGGTACGCGTATAGCATTACTAATCCAAAGCAAGAGACCAAAGTCATTATCGGTATGCGAGACTCTTTTGCGTCGAGTATTGATTTCGCGCTCTTTCTTCATGACCTGACTATTTTAATTATCATTGGCATTCTCATCGCTATTTCTATTTTGTGGGCCATTCAATATTCACTAAAACCTATTAAAGAAGTCACCATGGAGCTAAAACAAAGAACCCCAACGGCCCTGCATCCTATTCAAACTCAAAATATGCCGACTGAAATTCGCCCCTTACTTAAAGCCATTAATAAATTATTTATTCGTTTAGATGAAACCATGCAAAGAGAAAAATCTTTTACAGCTGATGCTGCTCATGAATTGCGCACCCCTTTAGCCGCTTTAAAAACGCAGGTTCAAGTGGCTGTTCGAGAGAAAAACGAAGAACAGCGTCAAAATATTTTTAAAAATATTATTAGAGGCTCTAATCGATGCGCCCACGTGGTAGACCAGTTATTAACCCTCTCTCGGCTTTCTCCTGAGGTTAAAACAAATTATGAAACACCCGTGATCTTGAATGATATCGCTGAAGAATTAGTCGCTGAATTAGCCCCCCTGGCGATTAATAAAAATATTGATATTGAATTACTCTGCCCCGAGACCCCTTTGTCTATCTTGGGCGACAAGATTGGCCTGGGCATCTTAATGCGTAATTTAATCGCAAACGCGATTATTTATACCCCAGAAGATGGACAGGTTCATGTCGTTCTTTCAGAGTTAAAATCAAAAATTATTTTACAAGTCATTGACTCTGGACCTGGAATTCCCAAAGAGCTGCATACCCGAATTTTTGATCGCTTTTATCGCCAGCTAGGTAACAAAGCCGAAGGGTCTGGACTGGGTTTATCTATCGTCAAAAAAATCGTTGAGTTACATCAGGCCCGCATTGAGCCTAAGACACCCAAAAGCGGGATTGGCTTAGAGATGTGCGTGACTTTTAATAAAGCGACCAAAGTTTAAATTTTAAAATTAGCCGAACCACGGCCCTGCATTAATTTCACGAATAAAATAATCCGAATTTTCCAAATCTTCAGATCGCTCACCCAAATAAATTAACACTGGGACTAAGGACGTATTTTTAGGATTTTTTAAAATCTTTATTTTTTCTTTGACTTCATCAATCACTGAAACACCCAAAGTTTTTGTAGTGAGCTTAATTTCACAGACATAAAAAACACCCAGACGGGTTTGGATTAAATAATCAATCTGACAGCCCTGTTTTCTAGACGTCGCTCTTTGGGTATAAGGCCCATCAAAAATAATATCTTGCCTGGAGACGCCAATGGCCTGATAAATTAAGGCTCTGTTTTGGATCATCAGATTTTCAAATTGCAGGCCCATTAATCCAGAGAAATTTTTTAAAGAAGATAATGGGACAGATTCAAAGAGATTTTTTTGGATACGCGTTAAGTTGGGTTGAATATATTTAAAATAAAACCGCAGGTAATAATCTCTCAGAAAATAAGTCGTAAATTTCTGTGGTTCTCCAGTAATAAAAGACCAAGAAGAATCAGAACTTAAAAATCCAGCGACGACCAAGTCATCCAAATACTCAGTGAGTGCCCCGCTACTCTGATAATCAATTTTTTCAGCCAGCTCTTGATGCGTCAGCGGCTTGGCTATCAGAGCCTGAATGATCTTTTGATAAATCTCTGAACGCTTGCCAAATAAATCATGAAAAATACGATCAAACTCTGAAACCAAAAGCCCATCTTTCGAAAAACAAGTCTGCATAACTTGGGTACTGCAAGAGCCCCCTTTGCCCAATAGCTCGATATACCAAGGCACACCGCCTGTAATAGACAAGAGCATCATTTTCTCGAACAGACCGCCTGTAAAATTTTGGCTGGCTAATAGCTCCACTGATTCGGTTAAAGACAATTCTTCCAGAGTAATCTGACTAACAATGCGTCCAAAAAAACCCGTGCTGCTTAAAATATTTTTTTCAATCCAAGCAGACACAGAGCTGCATAAAATTAAAACCAACTGAGATTTCTGAGAAAACCAATCATCCCAAGCTGATTTTAATTTTGGTAAAAAAGTAGGATCTTTGTCCGCCATCCAAGAAATTTCATCGAACAAAATCACTGTCTTTTTTTTAGTTATTTCTTGAGAGAGCGCTAGAAACAAATTAAACCAATTAGAGCTATCTGGTTTGGCTATTTGTGTTTGAGCACAAAGTTGATCTGCAAAATTATCTCTCTGATCTTGCGCCGTCATTTCTTCAGTCGGGGGCAACCCTGCGAAACTCAAGAAAATTTTATCCTTAGCAAACTCTCTGACCAAAGCACTTTTACCCACCCGCCGACGGCCTCTAATCACGGCAAGAGAAGCGGCTCTATAGGTTGATAAGTCCTCAAGAATTTTTAATTCTTTTTCCCTTCCAATAAATTTCTTAATATTTTTCATTTACGGCAAACCTGCAGCATGTCGATTTGCCGTAAGATTAACACATCTTTCTGCTTTACGGCAAACCTGCAATATGTCTATCTTGCGTAACCAAAAATATAGTATCTAACACAGCCATCTATCCAGGTTTATTTTTTTACGCCACATCGCGTGTGGTAGCGTAAAACCCAAGTTACTCATAAAATACCCGACCTTCTTTTCCCTATTTTTTATAATCTATTTTGGATTTTTAACTGGATTTTTAACTGGATTTTTAATGCCCCATTTTTTTTATTTTTTTAACTTTAATTTTATTAAATTAAATTTTAAAAAATTTTTATTATTAATTTTTATCATTTTTTCTAATCAGGCTTATGCACTCTCAGAAGAACAAGTTGAAGCCCAAAATAATTGGGTACAAATTAACTTAACAGGCCTGGACAATATTCAGGCACAAGATCAACAGAAAATTTTAAACTCTCTCGCGATTAACTCAGCCAATCTGCCCAATAGCTCCAGTACTAACTCCAGTACTAACTCCAGCACTAACCCTAATCCTAGCCCTGTATATATTCGCTTACTTTACGAACGCTCCAGCGCACAAATTTTAACGGGGCTCAAAACCTATGGTTATTACAAAGCGACTATTCATAGCCATCTAGAGATAAATAAGAAAACAGAAAAATACACCGCCACTTATCAGATTAATTTAGGCCCCGCTTTGATCATTAAAAATTTGGATCTTGAACTCCTGGGTGCTGGTGTTTCACAAAAAGAATTGATTCAAATTATTCAAACTTCTGCTATTAAAGAAAATAATATTTTAAATCAGCCCAGCTATGAGCAATTAAAATCGGATTTATTAAACCAGGCTTTGTCTTTGGGTTATTTCGACGCGGTTTTTACTCAGCATGAAATTCGAATTGACCTGGCTAAAAATCAGGCCACGGTGATTTTAAAATTAAATACGGGAACGCGTTATGTGTTTAATAAAACTATTTTTAATCAGACTGGTTTTATTTTCAGTGAAAATTTTTTAAATAAATATTTGCCGTATAAACCTCAAGAACCTTATGACGCTAATTTAATTAACACTCTGCAAGCTCGTTTAAATAATACGAATTATTTTAAAGACCTAAGCATCACGCCTGTTCCTAATAAAACTAATAAAACCGTGGATATTAATATCAATACCAGCACCCAAAAAAGAATCCAGTACACGCTAGGTTTAGGCTATGGAACAGAGACGGGCCTGAGAGCGACTTTGGGTTCGGATATTAGATATATTAATAAACGCGGGGACCATTTTAATATCACCGTTCAGGCTTCTCATATTTATCAAGAAGTGATCGCTAGTTATATTATCCCGGGCAAAAATCCTTGGACGGATTACACCAGTCTCAACGCCGGTCAAAGCTATACCAATATTTTGCCCTATTCCGCCACCAGTACTTTGCTTGGCGTGGACTTTGGAACCGTTGTAGGTCAATGGACTCGAACAGTGGGCCTCCATGAAAACTGGATTCACTATGACACGACGGTGTCGACCGATAATCGCGCGAAATACTTACTCCCTGAAGCTGACTTAGCTTTTCAACATACGGTCTTCCAGGGCTTTTATACTAATGGCTATAGCGCTGACTTATTTTTAACAGGGACGGTTCAGAACCCTGCCTCTCAAGACACGTTTATTAAATCTGTTTTTAGCGCCAATTATGCTTTGGGCTTAGGTGCCAGTACCCGCGTATTTTTTAGAGGACAAGCAGGCGCCATAGGCACTCAAAGTTTGACGGATCTATCACCCACCATTCGTTTTTATACCGGGGGTGTGGGCTCTGTTCGCGGCTATCAGTACAGCAGCTTATCCCCTGAAGACAGCAATGGAGATCTCACAGGCGGACGTTATTTATTAGACGGCAGTATTAATCTTGAACAAAGACTCTTTGGTAAATTCAGCGGCTTAATTTTCTATGACGAGGGCAATGCCTTTAATCAAATTAATAATATTAATTTTGCCACAGGTGCTGGACTAGGCTTTGCCTATGAATCACCTATTGGCCCTATTCGGCTTTATTTTTCTCACCCCATTCATCCGCCCTTGGATCAAGCTTCTCGCTGGAGAGTGGATTTTTCTGCAGGGACTTTTATATAACTATGATTTTTTTTAAACCCAAAATTAAGTCTAAAAATAAAACCAAAAATAAACCTAAAAAAAGAGTGGCTTACTATGTCAGCACTGTTTTGTTTTATTTGATTTTATTTTTTACTTTAATCTTAAGCCTGAGCATTTGGCTCTTAGACACCCCCATGGGGTTTAAAATTTTAGTTAATCACTCCAGTACTATTTTTAAACCTTATTTCCCTCAAAAAAATATCAAAATTACGGGCGCTGTTCAGGGCGTTTTTAATAATTTTAAAATAGACCAGGTTCAAATTGGCTCTCTCACTTTTCATCATTTAGAAATCCAGTGGCACTTAAGAAACTTATTTCATCCAGAGCTTTCTTTAAGCCATTTTTCCAGCCTTGTTTCTTTTAATACTTATCAAATGCCTGTCTCTCTTTCTGGCGCTTATCACTTCACTTCACTCTTTCCAGCTTCTCTAAGTTTTTTTAATTCTTATTTTAATTCTAAAACTCAAACTCCAGCTCAATCTCAAAATTCTCTCTTTAATTTCCAGGGCCAGATTGCTCTTAAAAAATCCGCGCAAGATTTACTTCACTTAAATTTTCAAATGGGCGGATCCGCTCAGCATTACCAGTTCAGTGCCCATGGACTGGGTGATCTATGGGATCACCCCGGGCATTTAATTATCCAGGGCATCGGGTCGGGTTATTTATTTCATACAGAAGAACTAGTGTTTACCCCCAGCTCAAATTCATCAGGCTCAGGGGTCCTAAATGGTCAGGTTAATTTAAACTTCAGCCCGCTCTGGGCTATTAAAATTAATTTACAAGGCACAAATCTCTCTCTAGAGACCCATGATATAGATCCTGCACATCGTTTAAATTTTTCTCTGGATCTTTCTGCTAATTCAAAAAATCAAACAGCTTCTTTACAAATTCAATCAGGGCAAGCCAATCAATTAAATCAATTTCACACCCAAATTAAACTCTCTCGAGATCAAACAGGTCTCACTAAAATTCAGCCAGTTAAAATTTATACCAGTGCTGGACTCTGGGCTTTTCCAGAGACCCAATTTCTGCTGACCCCTGATTTAATTAATTTTCCAAAAACTTGTTTAAGCCACTTAAACTTAAATACTCAAAATTCTTTACTTTGCCTTTCAGCGCTGTTTCAAAAAAATAATTTATCCACCCCTCTCATGGCAGATTTATCGCTTCAGCTTCCTGATTTAAAATTATTGCAAGATTTTTTCCCAGAACTTTCAGAGCTTGAAGGCTCTATTTTCGGCACCCTGCATATTCAAGGCCCGCTTTCCCAATTAATTTACACCAGCCATATGCAGCTCAAAGACGGCAAAATTGGCTTGCCTAACAAAGGCGTTATTCTTGACCAGATTCAAGCCACACTCAGCAGTGATAAAAGCACGCATTTGAATATTAATCTTCAAGGCCGTTCAGGGGAGGGTTTATTTAATATAAAAGGCTCTGCTTTTTATCAAGATGCTTTATTGAATTTAGCCTTAGGTATAGATGGCCAAGACCTCACCCTGATTAATCTACCCATCGCGCATATCACAGGCAGTCCTCACTTGGTTTATACCCAAAACGCCAGCGTTATGGCTTTAACAGGCAGTGTTTTAATTAGCTCAGCGGATATTCACGCCGATCAATATCAGCAGTATTTATCTATGGGTTTAAAAGAAAGCCCCGATGTCGTCTTAGTTAATAATCAAGATCAAATTATTGTTCAAAATAAAACCCTGCCCTTTGCTTTAAATATTATTTTAAATGCCCAGAACCCTATTAATTTCCAGGGTTTTGGAATCAACACACAAATCACAGGCAGTCTGAATATTACAAGCTTTGCTAATCAGCCCAGCTTTGCCAACGGCACTTTAAATTTACTCCAGGGGCAATATCAGGCTTATGGGAAGCATTTTATTATTCAAAAAGGGGCTTTGATTTTTAATCACTCGCCTTTAAATAATCCCAATTTAGACATCACGGCTATTTATCAACTCACAACGATTAGCCCAGGGGCGGGCTCCAGCTCCAGTAATAATTTAACCATTGGTGTCAAAGTCTCTGGCACTTTGCAAAAAATTCATCTTTCACTTTTTTCTAACCCCAGCATGAGCCAGGAAAATATTCTGTCTTACATGCTCACCGGCCAACCGCTCAGCCAGGCAGGCCCTGCGAGCCAGTCTGCTATTTCTCAAGCCGCTTTATCTTTAGCCAGCGGCGGCAGTGATCAGACGGTTTTAAATAGCATTCAGGAAAAATTAAAATTAAATCAATTAAATATTGGCTCTTTAAATAACTTACCCAGCAATAATCTTGCTCAATCTCGAGAGTCGACCAGTCCAGATCAGGACAACACGGCCGTATTTATAGGCAAAGCAATTACGCCCCGTTTGTTTATTAGCTACGGCGTTGGTTTATTTAATAACGAACAAATTTTTATGACTCATTTTAAACTTTCAGATCATTTTTATGTCCAAACAGACAACTCTAATCTGGACTCTGGCGCTGATATTTTTTATACGTTTGAGCATTAAAATAAAAATAAAAATAAAAATTAAAATTAAAACAAAACAGTCGCATCCAAGTCTTTTGTTAAAACTTCACTCACCCATACACCAGGTTTCAAACCAAAAGTGCTGATTAATACCATTTCAACATGCTTGCTGGTTTTCGTGATTGATTTAAATACTTCTATTTTGTTCAATAAATTTTTTGCTGTGGTTTTATCTAGCACATATTTTTTATCGCAAAACTTCAGCTCACAAAGTGTGATCACGCCATCATCACGGTCTATTAAAAGATCCACTTGTGCGCCCGATTCTTGGCTTTTTTTAGCCGGCACATAAGACCAACTGGCGTACTGACACCCTATTCGATCTAGGCCCAATTGATGCCGAATTTTTTCAATATGCTTCATGCAAATATTTTCAAAAGCGAGACCTGACCAGCTTAAAAAGTCTGGAGATTTTTGCTTTGTATCCCAGTAACCCATTGCAAATGGATGCCCTGAACTTAAAGGCCCTTCAATCCAGCGCAAATAAAATAATACATATTCATCAACCACTCGATAAAACGTATTTCTTATTGTTTTTCCATAAGGACGATAAGACTTAATAAATCCTGCAGCTTCCAGCTCAGCCAGCCTTGCACTGGCATTACCCCCCGATGGCAATTTTAATTTTTCGAGCAAAGCCGATCTTTCAATTCCATTTCTTTGAGCTGCAATCGCTCGAACAAAACGCATATTTTCAAGCGCCATATCAAACAAAGAGGTAAATAATTTAGAGAATTCTGTCTGTAAAAAACCACCCTCTGTAAAGCAAAGATTATTAATATTTTGAACCAGAGATACAGTTTTATCTAATTGATCTAAATAAAAAGGAACGCCTCCAAGAGTCATATATAAAGACAAGATTTGTTTTTCTGACCAACGAATTCCTAAATATTTTAAATACTCTGTCGTTTGACCAAGATCAAAGGGCTTCAAAAGCAAAGTCTGAGTCAAACGATTATGAAGCCCCCCTTTCGCATTAATCACTTTGTCTAAAATCCAGGAAGCCGCAGAGCCACAAATAATTAACTTAAAATGCGGCATTCTCGAAAAAAATTTATTCCAATAATGATCTAAAGCACTGAGACAATCTGAATGCAAAGTCGCTAGCCAAGGCAGTTCATCTAAAAATAAAACAAAGGGTTCTTTTTTATTCCAAGAGCTCACTGTTTTTAAAATCAAATCAAAAGCCGCATGCCAATTCTCTGGGACCCCAATAGACGCATGATTAAAAAAAACACTCGACACGGCTGAACTAAATTCAGAAAGTTGCCGACTCATCGGCTCCCCTTTTAACCCAACAACTTCACAAAAAAGAGATTTTTCCGAAAAAAATTCACGAATAATATAAGTCTTTCCAACTCTTCTTCGGCCATAAACCACCAAAAACTCAGCCTTACTAGACGTTAGTATTTTTTTAAAAATTTCTAACTCTTGAGATCTAGCAATTATTTTTTTCATAAAATTCAATAAATTATATTTTAATAATTAATTATACGGCGCCAGATCTTTTTTATCAAATAAGATGTGGCGCCGATGAAAGTTTTTACCGGCGCCAGATCTATTCTTTCAAAAGATCTCGATAGAGCGGGTTAAGCACAAGATAAGCCTCTTATTTTTATTGAATTTATGACTGTCATATTTATAACAATCTATTTTATAACAATGTTGATTTTATTAGATAAAAAATAAATTTTATGGGGATTTTCTATCAAAATTTTTATAAACCCCTGCCAAAACCAAATCTCTCGTCTTAAAAACAACCGACTCTCCAGACCCCAAAGTTCTCATGGCCTGGTAAAAATAAGGGATCAAATCTTCCCTAGAAAAATCCTCACCCAAGCTTTGTTTTACTAATTTCAAAGCAAACTCCAGTGCTCGATTCATCAATTTTTGATTACTGGGGCGGACAAATAACATGCTATTGCCCTCATAAAAACCCAAAGCACCCGCCAGCAAAGTCGAATGCATATTTAAAATAATCTTTAAGCCCAGCTGGATTAATAAATTATTTTTAAAAAAACAGGCCATCTCCAGCTCTAGTAAAATTTTATGCCCATTAGATATTTTTAAAATTCCATTTTTTATTTCAAACAATAATTCAGACACCTGGAGATCAGGCTCACAGGCCTTGCGCTTATTAATAATATTCTCAGTCAGGTCATAGCCTAATAAATACTCCAAACTGGTTTTTTGTTCTTGAGGCCAATTTAAAACTTCAGGGGCCCGACCTAATAATTTAAATAAGGCGGATTTGCTCTCTTGCTCTCCAGCAATCACCAAGCGACAAGCTGAATATTGTTTAAATTTTTTAAAATTTTTATCTAACTCTTGATCATGTTCAAAATAATTCCAGCTAAAAGTCGGCGCTCGTTCAGTCAGATCCGTTGCAATAGTCAGCCCATAATCCGCAGTTGTTTTATAAATTAATAATCCAGATTTTGGCTTTTCTTGATTTACCGTAATTTCGAATTGGGTGAGTTTGACTAAGTTTGAAATATTTAAATTTACTGTTTTTAAAAAATTTTTTAGCTGATTTAAACACTCTGAGAAATTTAAAAAATCTCCCAAAGCCCTTAATAAACTCCAGCCTAAGACTAATAATTGCGCCGTCGCGGCCTGCATTCGGGTGCTGCCCGATAAGCCCATTTCGCCAATATCAAGCGTAAGAAATTTAATTTTATCTTGATTTTTATACTCACGAGCCCAGCCCTTAAAAAAAATGGTTTTTTCATCTTTTACAAATCTTTTTTCTAAAGTTTCAAATTCATTACAGGCAAAAAAAACAGGGGCATATTTCACTTCTTTTTCTAAAACAAATTTAATTTGCCCACTGACAAAACCCGCTGCGCCACTGGCAGAAATCCCTACCAATAAATCATTCGGCGTCCAGCCTGCTTGCTCTAATTGCCGACAGCCGTAATCAGCACGATCTTCAAAGCCTTCCGCAGCTCGAATCACTACCAATTCGCCACCGGCTGCAATGGTCCGAATTTGATTTTTATAATCAGGATAAGCCTCTGACACTATTTTTCGTGCGACTAAAGCTGCGCGAGCGGCAGATCCACAGCCACTGAAATAAATCTTATCCCCCGCTTTTAAAACTTTTGAAAAACAATCAGAAAGCGCCAAAATTTGAGTTTTATAATTCTCTAATTTTTCTAAAAAAAGCTGATCTACTTGAATCAAAGCCTGATAAGCCGAAGTTAAATTAGTTTTGGCTAAGTCAGATAAATTTTGAGTTAAACCATGAGGCGACTCTGTTGTTAATAAACTTTCTGGTGGCTCAGAAGCGTTTTGATGCGCGTGAATCAGCGCTTCAATATCCAGCGCTAAATTTTTATCAGCCTGATTAACCTGATGCAAAACTCCACCAGTCATGGGCCTTGAAACCCCAGTGACTCCAGGAAAGCTCAGAGGCTTTTTCTCAAAGCTCCTCACTGCTAAATAAGCAAATAATTGGGCCTCCAGGGCTTTATTATTCCAGCCCAGCTGATCCGCTGTTTTTAATACAAATTGCCCAGCACCTAATTTTTCTTCCAGCCGATTTTTTAACTCTTGGGTAATCACTGGGTTATTCCAACCACCTCCGGCTAAGACCCAAATTTTTGGAATATCTGGGCAGCCTAATTCTGGTAAAAATTTTAAACCCTCCATAATCCCTATGGCTGTCAGGGCTTCTAAAGTCGCACAGCCATTATTTAAAGACAGCGCTAAAACTTCTGGAATTAAAGTCATGTCATTAATATCTAAAGACTTAGGCGGGGTTAAATTAAAATAATCTTGATTAGTTTTAATTAATTTTTCTAAAACTTTTTGATCTACTTTTCCCTTTTTTCCAAAACATCCGTCTAGATCCATCGACCATTGCCCAGCGGTTTTTAATTTCACAAAACGATCAATTAAGCCGTTTCCAGGTCCCGTATCAAAGCCAATTAAATTTTCAGGATTTAAATCCTGAATTAAAGATAAATTGGCAATGCCGCCGCAATTTAAAACAATCACTGGTAATTTAATGGGTAATTTAATTTGTTTTTTTAAACTGTCTCTGGCAATTAAAGCTTGATGATAAATAGGCGCAAAAGGCGCCCCCTGACCACCCGCTAAAATATCTTGCGTCCTAAAATCATTAATCACTGGAATGCCCGTGTCTTTCGCTAATTTCTCCCCATCACCCAATTGAATAGACAACTGATGAGCCGGGTCATGAAAAACCGTCTGACCGTGATAGCCAATTAAATCAATTTTTAAATTTTTAAATTTTTCTAATAATTTTTGAACCGCCTGAGCATGAAAACTAGTTGATAACTTAATCACACTAGAAAAATTGAGAGAAAAATTTAAAGAGATTAGATAACTCTCTAGTTCTAATAATCTCGCCTCCAGGTCTTTTGAATTATTTAAGCCCAAATTTTCTTTTAAAAAATATTTTAAACACGCTAAATAATTTTCTTCAGCCTGCTTCAAATTTCCCTTGAAACACTTCACCGCATATTCAGCAGCTTTGAATAAAATTTTGGCGGAGCTGGGATAGTCAATCACCGCATTTCCCAGCTCTTCAATATAAAACTCCCCATCAGTCTTGATTAAAGCCGCGTCCACACCATCCATGGACGTCCCACTCATCAAGCCAATTGCTAGAAGCATTTTATGATTTAACTCCAGATAGATTTTTAAATAAAACTTTTCCAGTCATTTCTTTGGGAATTGCTAAGCCCATGAGATTTAAAACCGTCGGGGCAATATCGGCTAAACCACCGCCTTGTTTAACCAAAACTTCAGCTTCGCCTGTATAAATCACGGGGACTAACTCACAAGTATGCGCCGTGTGCGCTTGACCGGTTTTAGGGTCAGACATCTGTTCTGCATTACCGTGATCCGCTGTAATAACAGCCTCTCCACCGACCGATTTTAAAGCCTGAATGACTTTACCTAGGCAAATATCCAAAGCCTCAACAGCTTGAATCGCTGCTGATAAATTCCCCGTATGCCCGACCATATCGGCATTGGCATAGTTACAAATAATCAAATCATATTGACCCGATTTTATGGCTTCTATTAGCTTATCTGTCAGCTCATAAGCGCTCATTTCGGGCTGTAAATCATAAGTCGCCACTTTCGGCGAGTTAATTAAAATTCGATCCTCGCCATTAAAACAAGTCTCTAATCCGCCATTAAAGAAAAAAGTCACATGGGCATATTTCTCAGTCTCGGCAATTCTTAATTGCTTTAAATTATTTTCAGCAATTACCTGACCCAACACATGATTTAAACTTTGCGGACCATAAGCGACCTCTGCTTTTAATCCCGCTTCATACTCCGTCAGACTCACATAGTGGGCGAGATTTAACTTATTTTTTCTATCGAAATATTTAAATTCAGAGTCTAAATCTACAAAAGCATGAGACAACTCACGGGCTCTGTCTGATCTAAAATTCATAAAGATCACCGAATCGCCGTCTTGAATATTCGCGTTAGATAAAATTTTGGTGGGTTTAACAAATTCATCATTTTCAGCTCTGAGATAAGCCGCTTCTAAGCCCGCCACGGCACTGTCTGCACTAAATTCACTCTCACCATGAACCAATAAATCATAAGCCAATTTAATTCGATCCCAGCGGTTGTCTCGATCCATGGCGAAGTATCTTCCAGTAATACTGGCAATGCCGCCTATAAAATTATTTTCAGATTTATTTTTAAAATCTTTAAAAATTAAATTTATATTTTCTAAAGATTTTTGCGCAGATCTTGGCGGGGTGTCTCTCCCATCTAAAAAAGCATGTAAATAAATCTTCGGCGCCCCTAATTTCATTCCCATTTTAATCATGGCTTGGATATGCAACTCATGGGAGTGCACACCGCCTGGAGATAAGAGGCCCAAAATATGCAGGGCTTTATTATTGGTAATAGCTGATTCTATGGCTGATTTTAAAACATTATTTTTCTCAAAACTTCCATCCAAAATCTCTTGATCCAATCTGGTTAACTCTTGATAGACCACGCGACCTGCCCCAATAGTCATATGCCCCACTTCTGAGTTCCCCATCTGCCCTGCTGGCAACCCAACGTCTAGGCCAGATGCTGAGACATAAGTATGCGGGCAAGTCTTTTCCCAGCTTTTAATATGCGGCGCATGGGCCAAAGCAATGGCATTATCATGAGGGTCATCTCGATGCCCAAATCCATCTAAAACTATAAGGGCCATGGGCTTAATTTTTGGATTATTTTTAATATTTTTTAAATTCTCTAAATCTTGCATAAATAACTCTTACGCTCCCTTTTTTTTACTATGTGAATGACCTGAATGACCCAAATAATTACTAGGACTGGGACTAGGACTCGGTGACTCATAATCATCACTGTCACTTAAATCCAAATCCACCTCTTCTCCAGAATTAATCAAAGCGATTAATTTACTTAACTCTTGATCTGGATCTTGTAATAAATCTAAAAAAACAAAATCTAAATCTTTGTTTTGAGCAATTAAAATCAATAAAAAATTAATAGCTTCTGGGTTTTGTAAAAACATCTCAAACTGATGATCCAAAATCTCCTGATGTCCCATGTCATAATTCGCGAAGAGCAAATCCGTGTGGTAAAGATCTTCGTCTGAAAATTCTGGTGTAGTTTCTGGTGTAATTTCTGGATTTATTTCGGGCTTTATTTCTGGATCTGGGCTCTCTGAATACTCTTCCAAGATATCTGCTACTTCTTGGGGATATTGATCTCCCAGAATATTTAACACTGCCCTTAAAGCCTGATCTTGATACGGCGAATCACTGGAAGACATCGTTTTGACTAATAAAACAATTCGAGGATCTCGCTCTTGTTCTAAAAGATCAGAAAAATCTTTTAATTTATTTTCATTCAGGCTCATAATTTTTACTCTTTATTTATTTTTCTATTTTTAATTTTTAAAGAGCGCGAATAATTCCTGAGGAAGCCCATTACGTCAATGCAAAAATGGGGCAAAAATGGCGTAAAAATTATAAGAACTATGAAAGGCCCCATTGTGTTAGCTGATCGTCAGAACACTTAACTTTTGCTTTATCACAAAGCACCAAAAACAAATTCTTGCTTACACTTTTAGCCTCTTGTACTGCTTGCTGATTAAAATTACTCCCATGACCCTGACGCTGAAGATCTGACTCTGTCTTCATTTTTGAAAAAGCCTCAAAACAGGCTCGACTACAAGTCCAAGCAAAACTTCCATTCATTCCTCGATGAAAAACTGTATCTAAACGGATATCTAAAAGCTCCAGAGCTCTTTGTTTTTCAACTGGGTCTGTTATTTCATGAGAAAAAAGAGCTTTTAAGATTTCAACCTTCGCACTTTCTTTCTCCTGACGAGAAAAAGCAGAATGCTTAAGAATAAGTGCTGACATTCTCAGCGTTGTATTTTGATAGGCTTGGACCATTTCAAGAGTGTTAAGGCTCTGTGTTTTTTTACGAGCGAAGAGTCCCAGATTTTTGTTTAAAAGGGCCTTGCACGCTGTTTCCGTATTACGATCTCCCAGATTAATTTCACCAAGCGCTACTTTTTTCAAGATCATGATTTTGGCTTCTTTTTTCTGCCTTTGGTCATAGCCATGACCATACACAATACTCGCCGCAACACTAAGAGGATCAGCAGAAGGTAATAAATTTTGATCCAATGGAATCAGGCTCTTTACAGTTTCCCGCAGAAAAGGCTGAGTAGCCTTAGAAGTCTTAGCAAGATTTTGTCTCAGATTCTTGCCTATTTCGCTTGTTTCATTATTGGCTATCAAAATCCTACTGATTTGCATCCAGGAGATTGTCTGTAGGGTTAAGCTCTCATAATCATCCTCAGAACATCTGAGAATCATGTTTTTTAAAATTTCATCATCCCGATGCGCAAGAAACGAAGGATACTGGCGCAACAGTGCTTGAAGTTTTTGAAAGTCGGCCCATAGAATTAGCTCAGTAGGCTTAAAATAAATTTGATTACCGGCTTTATTAAAAAAAACTGAATTAGGACTACTAGCACTCATTTTTATACCCCTCTTCAAGACACTTGATCTTCTTGGCGGCATTAAAATCAGAATTACTTAGAGAAAAATTAAATATTTAATATTAATTATTTTTACAAATATAAAAATATAAACCAATACAAAAAGCAGAAGCCCCCAGCTTAAAAATGACAACTTAAAAAGCAACTTAAAAAGCCTTGCAATAAGCTTCAAAAGCTTTCTAATACGCAGCCAAAAAATAGGCTTTTTAAAAAAACCATGCATGCATTAAATCCCCATCAAACCCAAGCCGTCACCCTTCCCCTTTGCAATGCTTTAATTTTAGCGGGCGCAGGCTCTGGAAAAACTCGAGTTCTAGTTCACCGAATCGCTTATTTAATTTCTCATTATGGCCTCTCGCCTTATGCCATCTTAGCCGTGACTTTTACGAATAAAGCCGCCGCTGAAATGCGCTCCCGCATAGAATCTATTATTCAGCAACCCAGTCAGGGCTTATGGATTGGGACCTTTCATGGCATCGCTCATAGATTACTCAGAATCCACTGGCAAGAGGCGGGTCTTTCACAAACTTTTCAAGTGATAGACAGCGATGATCAATTAAGATTAATCAAAAGAATCATGAAAGATTTAAACTTAGACGATAAGCAAACTTCGCCTAAAAATATTCAAAGTTTTATTAATAACCAAAAAGACCAAGGCATTCGAGCTTCACATTTTAATTCCAATTTTAATTATAATTTTAACCAGGCCAAAAATTATGCTTATCCCTCTGAATTTATTCAGGTGTATGTCAGCTACGAGAATCTTTGCAATCAAAGCAGCCTGGTCGACTTCGCTGAATTATTACTGCGGGCCTATGAGCTTTGGACTAAAAATCAAAATTTACTCACTCACTATCAATCCAGATTTAAAGCCCTCTTAGTCGACGAATTTCAAGACACGAATCAGATTCAATATTTATGGCTCAAAGCCCTATCCCACAATACTAATCCCCCGCTTCCTATTCTTGTCGTCGGTGATGATGATCAGTCTATTTATGGCTGGCGTGGGGCCCAAGTCGGCAATCTTGCGGCTTTTCAAAAAGATTTCGCGCCAGTCGAATTAATTAGATTGGAAGAAAATTATCGATCGACTTCTGTGATTTTAAATGCCGCTAATCACTTAATTAATAACAACACCCAAAGATTGGGCAAAAATTTATTTACCCAGAGCACCCAAGATAATTTAAACAAAAATAATTTAATTAATTTATATACCGCTTTTAATGAACTCGAAGAAGCTTATTTTATTGCGAATCAAATCCAGCAAGCCCACGCCTCTGGGCATTTATTAAAAGACATGGCGATTTTATATAGATCCAACGCCCAGTCTCGCGTTCTTGAAGAAGCCTTATTACTAGCGCATGTCCCCTATAGAGTTTACGGCGGCATGCGATTTTTCGAACGTGCTGAAATCAAAACAGCCCTGGCTTATTGCCGCTTGGTTTATGCCAGAGACGATGATTCAGCATTCGAACGAATTATTAATACACCGACAAGATCCATTGGCGAAAAAACCCAATCAGACATTCGCGAGTATGCGAAAAATAACAATATTTCTTTATGGGCTGCCGCGATTAATTTACTGCAGGCAAAAGCTTTCCCTGCAAGAGCGGCGAGTGCTTTACAAAATTTTATTAACTTAATTAATCAGCTTCAGCAGCAGACTCAGGATCCCAATCACCTGATCCCTCTTTATGAACAAATAGATTTAATTATTAAACATTCTGGCCTGATTACTTTTTACCAAAAAGAAGAGCTGTCTAAAGCCGAATCTCGATTAGAAAATTTGGGAGAATTAATCACAGCAGCGCGTACTTTTATTCCTGATAACTCTAATCCTGATAACGCTAATCCTGACACCCCACTCACCCCGATGGCGGCTTTCTTAAGTCATGCCGTCTTAGAATCTAATGACACCCAGGCAGATCAAGCTCAAGATGCCGTTCAGCTCATGACGATTCATTCTTCCAAGGGCCTGGAATTTCCTTGGGTTTTTATTTCTGGCCTAGAAGAAAACTTATTCCCCTCTCCAGGGTCTATCAACGACTTAAATAAACTCGAAGAAGAGCGTCGACTCATGTACGTCGGGATCACCCGCGCTATGAAAAAACTCACCCTCACGCATTCAGAATCTCGAAGAATCTATGGCGAGACCACAAGACATTACCCTTCCAGATTTTTGCGAGAAATCCCTAAAGAATTAATCTTGTCCATTCGACATACGAACAACAGCGCGCCTTATCACTCCAGCTCCAGCTCTCACTCCAGCTCTCACTCCAGCGCTCACTCCAGTGTTTACGGAAAAACTTATCCCAAGGCCCCGTCTTTATTTTCAGATAATTCAAATAAAAATTCTGAATTTGAGATTGGCCAATCAGTCCGTCATGAAACGTTTGGCTTAGGGGTTATTCTCAATGCTCAGGGGACAGGAGATAGGTTACAGCTCCAGATTCATTTTGATCAGGGCGGGAGCAAATGGCTGACTGCTTTGAGATTAACGCCGGTTAAATAATTTACTTAGGGACTAACTCAATGGCATGGGCATCTTGAGCATTCATCGCCTTAAAATACGCAGAAGCGCTATTTAATCCGTTTAATCCGTTTAATCTAGAAAAGCCTTGAGCTGCCAATCCTGCGCCAGCAGCTTTGAGCAAGGCTTGCTGATACGCCGTCAGCCCACTGGAATTAGTACAACTTGAACCATTTGAAACCACTCCTGACACTGGCACAGGACAATACTGATTACTGATCCAGCTTGGAAGTTGACTGACTGGAATCCCTGAAGCTTCTGAGGCTGCTGCAGGAATATTCAGCTGGTTATAAGCACAAGTGCACGCATAGTTCTGATAGCCACACTGAGCCACTGCGCCTGCATTGACTGTCTGATAGACCCCACCCATGACGCCATAAAGCTGATCCAGAGGATCGGTGTTTTGCAATACCGTGGGGAGCGCTTGGTTTTTTGATTGAAAAACATACTGAAACGAAAAACCACCTTGCGTTGAAATTAAGCTAGGCGCTTCTTGGCCATTATTTTTCATATATTCCATGCCCCCACCCATACCACCACCGCCAACTAGAACAATTGGCGTGGAATTTTTATAGCTTGTAAGCAGATATTTTTTCAGCTGAACCAACATGTCTGAGTAATTATTAACCACCGCTTGCGCCGCTGGAGATTGGGCGTTATGCGTGGTGCAGCCATTGACGTCATTATAAGAATACTGAACTGGGCTTAAGGCCAAACCGTTAGATGCGGAGGCTTGAGCCGTAAAACTTGTGCCAGCGCCAGCACCCAACCCTAAGTGATTTTGCGATTGGCCCTGATACGTAAAACCATTGGCAAATTGCATGCCACCGCCACCCCCGGATCCTGCATATAAATTAGTACTGGGATCATTGATATTTTGCGTCATCCCACCGCCGCCACCGCCACCAAAAGATAACAAAGTGACAAAGCTATTTGGTTGAGAGCCCGGAACTTTTAATTCAGCGCCCCAGCCACTACCACCGCCGCCACTTAAGCCATAGAGCGGTGTTTTATTCACCGCATCGGCATAGTACGGAATATTTAAATCACTCCCCGTGACCTGGTTATAAAAAGAAGTCACTCCACCTGAAGTAGAACTAGGCAGAGTGCCTTCCCCCAAACCCTCGACTAAAAAATCATAAGGCCCTAAAGGCTGAAACTTGTTTTTAAACCCCAGGTTTCCCATGAGCAAATCTATAAAATAAGTCGAAAAATCTCGTGAGCTACCCACCCCTGACGCCCCTATATCCGTTGCATAAACTAATAAGCTACACAAAGCAGAACCCCCATCGACGCTCCTCTGATTATTCACACTGCCGCAATCGGCAGTAGTCAGATCATTGGATGGATCTGGACTGGTGACATAAAAAGTAAAAACGCCTTGCGGCTGCGCCCCAAGTAATTGACTCACGGTGTTAACCATGCTTTGTACGGAGCTATACGCTGAAGCACACATCGCCTCTGTTCCTGAATCGTCTGGAAAAGCAATTTGTGGCGAACTCACGCCAGTCGAGTGATTAATGCCAGAAACAGTACATTGGCCGTTATGAACCCCTGAAATTATATAACCAGTGACCAGAGGTTCCGCCATAGCGGGAAGTGTATAAATAAAAAGCGATAAGCTCATCGCAAGAGTTATTAATTTTAGTGGCCTGTTTTTTTTAATCAGCAGCATCATTATTTCTCTAATTTTTTAATTAATTTTTTAAAATATAGCCTTTAAGATAATTCTTTTTTCTTAAGAACTTATTTCTGGGGACGCCCTGTTTTTATCATATTTTTACGCCCTTGCCACCCCATTTCTGCTAGCGAGATCTTTGGCTTTCCTATAAGCTCCTCGCCCTTATTACATTAAAATAAATTCACACCCATGATTGATGCAGAAGGTTATCGAGCCAACGTAGGCATTATCCTGGTTAATAAAGCCAATAAAGTTTTCTGGGCCCAAAGAATTAGGCAAAATTCCTGGCAATTTCCCCAAGGTGGCGTGGCACCTAAAGAACCTGCCATTGCGACTTTATATCGGGAACTTTATGAAGAAATTGGTTTAAGACCTCAAGATGTCGAAGTCATTGGGGCGACGACTCAATGGCATAAATACCAGCTACCCACCCATTTGATTCGCCCAGCGACGCCTTTATGTATTGGCCAAAAACAAAAGTGGTTTTTATTAAGACTGATTGGCGATGAAAAAAATATTAATTTTAATACCTCAGATAATCCTGAATTTTGCGACTGGGCCTGGGTTCACTATTGGCTGCCTATTAAACAAGTTATTTCTTTCAAACGTCAGGTTTATAGAAAAGCCCTCGAAGAGTTTTATCCCTTATTAAAATATCGAAAAGTTAGAAATTAAAATTTATAAATTAAATTTAATTATTTTGTGAGCCAATTAGCATGAGTCAATTAAATATTCTTCAGGCCCTAACCGAAATGACGGAAGCTATTCACCAAGCGCCTGATATTCAACAAGCCATGAATATTATTACTACTCGGCTGACACAAGATATTCAGGCCGATGCCTGCAGTATTTTTTTAATGGATGACGAAACTCAAAATTTTAATTTAATTAGCTCTACTAGAAGCTCGACTATTGCTGAAAAAACCTACCAAATTCCTCGTGGTGAGGGCCTAATTAGCCGAGTGGCCCACCGGGGTGAAGTTTTAAATATCGAAGACTCTCAAAAAGAGTCCCTCAATGTTGAACTGCCAGACCATGAAGATGAAATTTACCATGGCTTTTTAGCCGCTCCCATTACCCATCAGGGTCGCTTATTAGGCATCGCTGTCGCAGAAAAACTGACGCGCGAAAGATTTTCAGAAGAAGCTGTGTCTTTTCTAGTGACTTTACTCACCCAGCTCGCTGAATCGATTGCCTCTTCCCAGCACCATCAAAATAACCCCTCTTTTTCTCATTATTCTTTAAAAACTTTTTGCCTATCAGGCACACCCGCTTCTCAAGGCATTGGTATTGGCGAAGCTTTAGTGGTCTATCCCCAGGCTGATTTAAACGCCATTCCCGACAAAAATTCTGAGAATAAAGAACAAGATCTTGAAGATTTTATGACGGCCATTAATAGCGTGAGCTTATCTATTGACGCCATGGGCAAAGCTTTAGAACACAGCCTCTCCAGAGAAGACCAATTATTATTTAACGCTTATAAACAAATTCTCCAGGGCAATAGTTTCAAAGGCGAAATTATTAAAAAAATTCAAGCTGGCCAATGGGTTCAGTCCGCGCTCAAAGCCGTAGTGAATCAAACGGCTAAGCATTTCGAAACCATGGAAGATGACTATTTAAAAGAACGCGCTTCTGATATTCGGGATATTGGCCGACGTGTCTTAGCCCAATTACAAAGCCAAGATCATTCCCAGCCTCACTACGCTTCCGCCACTATTTTAATAGGCAGTGAAATTACAGCCTCGATGCTGGCCGAAATACCCAGCACTAAATTAAAAGGCATCATCTCCGGCCAGGGGTCTGCTAATTCCCATGTCGCCATCTTAGCTCGGGCTTTAAATATTCCAGCAGTCATGGGCGTTAAACATATGCCCTTAGGATCTATACACGACAAAGAAGTGATTATTGATGGCTACGCAGGCCGTGTTTACTTAGAACCTTCACAGACTTTAAAACGATCTTATGAACGCCTCGCTGAAGAAGAGCGCGTCATGGAAACCTCTCTCAAAAATCTGGCAGATCTACCTGCTGAAACTTTAGATGGCCACCTGGTTCAGCTCTATGCCAATATTGGCTTAATTGCGGATATTGACCCGGCGATTCAAGCGGGCGCTACTGGAGTGGGTCTTTATCGCACTGAGATTCCATTTATGGTCTTAGAAAGATTTCCATCAGAAGAAGAACAGCGCATTTTATATCGCCAGGTCTTACAAGCTTTTTCAGACCAAACAGTCACCATGCGCTCTTTAGACGCGGGGGGTGACAAAATTTTACCTTACTTTCATATCACCGAACCCAACCCCTATTTAGGCTGGCGTGGCATCCGGATGCTGCTAGATCATCCAGAGATTTTTTTAATTCAAACACGTGCCATGCTCAAAGCGTCTGAAGGCTTAAATAATTTACAGATTTTACTACCCATGATTTCTAAACTTTCAGAAATCAAAGAAGCCAAATTATTAATTCGCCGCGCTTACGAAGAATTAAAAAGAGAAAACTGGGATATCGAAATGCCTAAAATAGGCGCCATGATTGAAGTCCCGTCTGCCATTTTTCAATTAGATAAAATCTTGCAATACGTTGATTTTATTTCCATCGGCTCTAACGACTTAACCCAATATTTATTAGCCGTCGATAGAAATAATTCTCGGGTAGAAAGATTTTATAATCCACTTCATCCCTCTGTTCTTCAAGCTATCTGGCAAATTTCCAAATTAACTAAGCAACATCAAAAACCACTCTCTCTTTGCGGCGAACTCGCGGCGGATCCTTTAGCCACTTTAATTTTAATTGGCATGGGTTTTGATTCTCTCAGCATGAATGCCTCTGCACTCCCTAAAATCAAATGGATTATTCGCACGGTCAAATTTGAAGATTGCCAAAAAATATTAGAAAAAATATTAAAACTTGACCGCTCTTCTTCTATTAAAAAATATTTACAAGAAAGCTTAATAGACTTTGGCTTAGGCGGCTTAGTGAGATCTGGTAAGTTTTAAATTCTAAAAATTTTTTCTGATTTTTCACAGCAAATTTTGCTGTTAAACTTCTAGTTATTAAAAAATAAAAATAAATAAAAATAAATAAAAAAATCGGAGAACTTATGTTTTTTTATTCTTCAAAATTTCCAGGAAAAGTGGGCTATCAAAATCTCGGAGGTCTTTTTGAGACTGATAGAGACACCTATGACACCTATGTAGAAGAACTAACGAGATGGATTACAGATGAGTGGGATCATCTCTATGGGTACTCAGGCTCTGAGGCTCGAAAAAAGCATATCCAGGACAATAAAAATGGGTTCTTTATCGTGACTTACACCGTGCTGGAAAAAACACCAATGCAAAAAGATATCCCTATTGGTTTTTTTGCTTTATTAGACACTGCGATACCCAAATTCAAAGAGCTGTGGGGCTTCTATGTTGATCAGCGCTTTAGAGACTGTGGACTCGGTCGTCGAATGCTCGAAGAGGTCAAGAGGATCGCTAATCAAGACAGCTTTGATATTTTCTTGGATACCATGCGCCCACAACTTAATCGTTTTTATCTTAAAAATGGCGCTGAAATAGTCGGCGGCAAAAAGGCCTCCCGGGTAGATGATGCCTATCTCGTATTTGATTGCTCAAAGCCCACAGAGCCGACAAGTAGCCACGCAGGAGCTGGAGCTGGAGCTGCCCCCATAAAAATAAGATTTTCATCAACCCAACTAATTATTCGAAAGCAGACAGCGACCGCGTTTGCAACAAGCGGCGGCGGATCAGCCGGACCAGGGGACGCTCCAAGACCCTAAACTCTGAGTGTCTGAGCCTTATAAAAATAGAGCCCAATAATACATGACTAGTAACTAGCCAATTAAGCTAAATAGGCAGACTCAAGGGCTCTTAAAACATAAAAAAAACATTCTTTAAAAAAATGCTGTTCAAAATTACTCAAAGGCTTGGTAATTAAAATAGCCTGCGTCCCTGCTAACTCTGCGGCTAAGATTCCTGTTAATAAACGATCGTCTATTAAACAAACTAATTTAGGATCTATTTTTTCATCGTGAATAATTTTTAATAAGCCATCAGGGTAAGGTTTTTTTCGAACCCCACTGATCCAGATTAATTCAGGAAAATGATCTTGAAAAAATTCAGCGCGCTGTACAGATGGTTTATTAGACAAGACCGCTATTTTTTTAATTTTTTTAGATTCAAATAAATTCTCTAACCAAACATGCATCTTAGGCGCAGGTTTATTTTGACCATGAGAAGCTAAAACCCCATCAAAATCCAGGACTAATATTTGAATATTTCTGTCACAAAAAAAATCAGGGCTTAAATCTAAAACAGAGCTGGTTTTATTAGCTTTAATTTTATAAAAATCTTTGAGCTTTGATTTTTTAAGTTTTAATTGGCCGAGTGTGAATAAAATTCTTTCAAGCATTTAAATTATTTTTTCTATTAAATTTTGGCCGCGCATCTTATTAAATTTTATGCGCCAAATATAGGCCAAGGGTGGTCGCTAAAAGAGAACAAAATAAACTGGCTATTAAATAAATAAAACTTCGACCCCAGAGCCCATCTTGAAAAAGCTGAACCACATCTAAACTAAAGCTCGAAAAAGTCGTAAAGCCCCCTAAAAATCCGACTATAAGAGCCAATCTCCAGAGCTCGCCTAAGTGCAATTTATCAATGATTAAAACCACTAAAAAACCAATCAAAAAAGACCCTAAAATATTGGCAGTCATCGTCCCCCAAGGGAAACTTCGCCCCATTAATTCATAGCCTAGTAAAGTCACCCCATAACGCGCCAAGCAACCCACTGAGCCAAATATGGCAATAAAAAATAAGTTCCAGAACATCATAAAAAAAATCCCCGCGTTTTATAAAAAAAAGCGGGGAATTATAGCGAGTCAATTATTTTAAAAAATTAAAAATTTTAATTAAAAATACATGGACAAATCTAGGGTATAAGCATTTCCAAAATAGCCGGCGTAAGTCAAACCACGCTGAGCTTCAAGACCTAAAATTAAATCCGGACGAATTTCTCGAGCGACGCTAAGAATCCAAGAATCTTTAATACCATCAATCGCACTAGGACCTGGAATCGGATCCGCCGTCCAGCCCATAGGAATACCTGCCATATGATAAGTTCTGGAATAGCTCACGCTGTAGTACATCGGCGCGCCTAACCATGCTTGGTTATACGCCGTGCCTAATTCCCAAGCTGAAGGTGTTCCTTGATTTTCTCCAGAACTCACTGACGTTTGTCCCGTGCTATCAACATTGGCGTTATAAACACCCTGACGTGTGGCAGCCAAATATTCAGCGGTAAAATTTAAATGCTGATAAGACAACTCAGCGTTCACATCATAAGCCCCAACGCGTTTATCAGAATCTAAAACGCCCGTTGTAGGGTTATAAGCCGAACCTAAACCAGAGGGCAGACCACGAAGATCATTCATATAACCCACGCCTAAAGTATAAGAAAACAAATCTTGAACCGTATTATTGTAATAAACGCTATACACATAATCAGCAATGCTGCCGCTAATGCCCGCTTGGTTACTAAAGACGGCTAAGTTCGAGTTAAATCCATCTTTGTAATAACCCAGCATGACCTGCGGAACTTCACTGGGTCTAAACACAGAACGCGTCAAAGGCACGGACCAGACACCGCCACCGCCATAGACACCAAAAGGCAAAAAGCTTTTACCTAAAGTTAAGAAAAAGGGCGTGATATCTAAGTTACCAAAAGTAATTAAAGCTTTTCTAAAAATCATATGGGCTTGCGGGGTGCCGATATCTTCCTGCTCTACTTTTGCAAACATGGTCGTCCAAGAGTTCAAATTAGACATCGCGTCTAAATCAACCGTCGTCGTATAAAGACCCGTCCCTTCTTGAGATAACTCTTGACCATTCACACCCGTTGCAATGCCTGAATGGGTGCTCCAGTACTGCGCATCCCATTCTAAATAACCGCCTAAATTAACAGAACGCGTATCAAATTTATCGCGCTCTTTTAATAAAGCTAAATCAAACGTTGTTCCAGGCAGAGTTTCAAAATAGCCCTGCTCTGGATTCGCTAATTTTAAATAACCTTCGTCTAAACGACGTGTATGGCGAGATAAGGCAATACCGCCGATAGAACCTGTATTAGTCGCTTTATTAGTAGTTGTAGTCGCAGGTGCTGGAGTTGCTGGAGTAGCTGGAGCAGCTGGAGAGCTCGCTGTTTTTTTTATGACTGGAGCTGTTACTGGAGTGACTGGCCCTGTGGAAGCTGTTTGAGCTGTTTGAGCTGTTTGAGCTGTTTGAGCTGTTTGAGCTGTCTGAGCTGTCTGAGCTGTTTGAACAGGTGTTTGAGTCGTAGATTCTGTGGTCGTAGCCAGGGCTAAAATAGGTAAAGAAATAAGAACAACGCCTGTTAGTTTTTTTAGGCGTGATAATTTTAAATAATTCATAGCGACTTAGATCCCTCAAAGTTTTAACGCAAAGTTGCGAAGCAAAAAACCGGGCGATCATATCAAAATTTATTTGCCAGCCGCAAATGAAAACAAACATAAAAAAAGGCCGCTTTTGGCGGCCTTTTTATAAGCAATAATCTGATCGACAGGTCGATTAGAATGTAGCTGTAAGATTGAGCAACAAGGTGTTGTTCTTGTCATTGCTATCAGTTGTTGGGATAGCAGTGATATTTTTTGAAGTTGCGAATTCGTTGTCGCCATTGATTTCGCCTTTGTTGTAAGCCCACTCAAGACCCAACCAAACATCGCTAACAAGCTCGTTATTCCAACCCAATACGAATTGGGAAGCAGTAGCGGTGTTGTCTTTGAGTTCACTGATATCAGCATTAACGCTGGAGTTATGACCCATAACTGGGAAACCATAAGCAGCACCAAGGTCGTAAGCTTGAACTGTGCTATCAGAGATAGAAGTGGTATCCACTTTGCTAGCGGTGCGATCGTACTCAGCCATAACTTGTAAGCTGTTAACAGTGAAGTGACCGTTAAGATCCCAAGCGCCGTTACGATTTTGAGCATCACCATCTTTGGTGTAGCTGTAACGGGAACCGTTCAAGTAACCAGCACCAACACCCCACGCAACATTATTGGTGGTCATGCCATAACCTAAGTTAAGAGCAAAGTTGTTGATGTTGTTTTGGTTTTGGGTATAAGCAGTTGCATACACATCGCTATCAGTAGCATTGTTAGAACCGCCGTTCATTGCAGTGAAGACTGCATTGAAGCCGCTGTTAGCAAAACCAAGACCAACGGAATCAGTAGCACCAACTTGGAATGCTAAACGATCTAAAGGCAAGGTGTAGAAATCAACAGTGGAGAAGTTACCAAAGTCAACGTCTTTCTTACCAGCAAAACCGTAAACGGAAGAGCTGTTTAAGTCGCCTAACAATACATACGCTTCGTCAACGCCGATGTTATCAGAGTTGGTTTGATCGTCTTGTCTGCCAACGTTGTCAGCAGCTAAGGACAATACGCCAGTTGCCCAGGAGTTGATATCAGCAACGCCTAGTAAATTAACTTGTGGCAAGTTGATTTGAGAAGCAGTTTTATAACCTGCTTGGCCATTGGTCACATGAGTGTGATCAGTGGAAGGAGCAGTTGCATCATTGCTTAAACGGCTGTACAGAGCAGCAGCACGAACCATGCCACCAACATACAATGTTTGGTTAGCAAGTTCTTGTTGACGCAATTGTAATAAAGCTAGTTCACGACCAGTTCCAACTTGTGGAACAACTAAGGTGTTAGCAATTGAAGAATCAAAACGAACTTGGCCTGCGCCCATAGTTGCGGTTTGAGAATTATCGGTTTGAGCAGCAAATGCAGCGCCAGCAACGGCAACGGCAACAGCTGATAGTAATACTTGTTTAATAGACACGTTCCAATCTCCCTCGGTTTATAAACACATCTCGAAAAGTCGAGCGGGCAACGTTAGCCAAAAAAACTTTCGCTGACAAGCGCGCACAATTCGAAAAACTGATGTTCAAATTGCTTTGACCATCTAAGCGCTTTTACTACTACCCATAGTGTATCCACTAGAGAAAAGACACACTGTATAGGGGTCGTAAAAACGAATGGGCGGCATTTTAGAGAGCGAGATAGCACAAAGCAAGTGTTTTATTTCAAATTTCCCTGTACTTTGAAAAGCTTAGCTCGTCACTTGATTGAACAAGCTATATCTGGCGCGGCTTTGAAAGACACAGCGCCAGATAAAACTAGGCTTAAAAAACTGACTAAGCAGACAATTTTTACCAGGTTTTTATAACTTTTCTGAATGATTTGCCAGATATTCAGCAACCCCAGATGGCGACGCCTTCATGCCTTTGTCACCTTTCTTCCAGCCCGCTGGACACACTTCACCACGTTCTTCGAAGTAAGTTAACGCATCAACCATGCGTCCGATTTCGTCCATGTTGCGACCTAAAGGCAAGTCATTAACAACCATATGACGAACCACGCCGTTTTTATCTAATAAAAAAGTTCCGCGGAAAGCCACGCCTATCTCTGGATGTTCAATGCCATAATTCTGAGTAATCGAATGAGTTAAATCTGCAATCATGGTGTATTTCACCGGACCAATACCGCCTTTATCTATAGGCGTGTTTCTCCAGGCATTATGAGTAAAGTGAGAATCAATTGAGACGGATAAAACTTCCACGCCTTTTGCTTTCAATTCAGCCACGCGGTGATCTAGAGCAATTAATTCAGAGGGGCAAACAAAAGTAAAATCCAGGGGATAAAAAACAATGACTGTATATTTACCCTTGGTTCTTTCCCTCAAATTATAATTATTAATAATACTGCCATCGCCCAATACAGCCGCCGTTGTAAAATCTGGAGCCATGCGGCCTACTAACATCGTCATTTTTTATTCTCCTATATATATAAGTATCTCTTGCTTTATAAATCATAAAAAAGCGCCGCATCTTACCATCGGGAATAATTTAGATATACCCAGTTTGATATGCCCAATTTGATACTAGCAAGACCCCTCTTTACAATCCCCGCCTTTATTTTAACGAGCTGGAAACATGTCTAAATTTTTTACTGATTTTCATTATTTTGATCTTAGCCCTGAGATTCAAAAATCTTATCGAGCCCCTGAAACCCAGCTACTTAAAAATTTAGTTAATTTTATTAAACCAGAGCTGACTTTTAGCTCAGATAATATTTCTAAAATTAAATCTCAGGCGCATGATTTAATTTCAAAAGTGAGAGCTCAAAGATTATCTAACAGCGGCTTAGATGCGTTTATGGCCCAGTATGATTTATCTAGTTTTGAGGGCATTACCCTCATGTGCCTTGCCGAGGCTTTATTAAGAATCCCAGACAGCGCGACTGTGGATTATTTAATTCAGGACAAAATAAGTCAGGGCAACTGGGAAGAGCATTTTAAAAAAAGCCCTTCTTTTTTTGTAAACGCAGCCACCTGGAGCTTGATGCTGACTGGAAAAATTTTAGACCCAAAGCGCTGGCCCGAAGGCAAATTAAAAAAAAACCTGTCCCAGTTTTTAAATAAAAATAGCAAGGCGACGATTAGACAAGCGGTTAAACAAGCCATGAAAATACTGGGCACCCAATTTGTCATGGGTGAAGCTATTTCAGATGCTTTGAAACGCGCTGAGAAGCAAGAAGCCCAGGGCTATCTTTATTCTTATGACATGCTAGGCGAAGCCGCTTATACCCAAGAAGACGCTCAGCATTATTTTAAAACCTATGAGCAAGCTATTCATGAGATTGGGCAAAAAGCTCAAAAATTAGACACTCAAAAATTAAGCCCAAAATTAAGTCAAAAACCTGGAATTTCTATTAAATTATCGGCCTTACATCCGCGTTATGAAGTATTTAAAAGAGAAAGAGTGTTAAGTGAATTACTGGCTCGCACTAAAGATTTATGTCTTTTAGCCCAGGACTATGACATCAGCTTAACCATTGATGCAGAAGAATCTGAAAGACTCGAACTTTCTCTAGAACTCATAGAAAAATTAGCGCTGGATCCAGATTTAAAATCTTGGCAGGGTCTGGGCTTAGCCGTTCAGGCGTATCAGAAAAGGGCTTTTTACGTCTTAGATTTTTTAATTAATCTGGCTAAAAAATCTGAAAAAAGATTAATGGTTCGACTAGTCAAAGGCGCTTACTGGGATAGCGAAATTAAAAAGGCTCAAGTGCTGGGCTTGGCTAATTACCCCGTATTTACGAGAAAAATTTATACGGACGTTTCTTATTTAACTTGCGCGAAAAAAATCTTAGATAACACCCAATATATTTACCCCATGTTTGCCACTCACAATGCTTACACGCTCTCTGTGATTTTAAATATGGCGAAAAATTTAAATAATTACTCAGACTTTGAATTCCAGTGCTTACACGGCATGGGTGCGGCTTTATATGACCATATTGTTGGCAAAAATAATTTAAATATTCCCTGCAGAATCTATGCCCCCGTTGGCACTCACAAGCACTTACTCGCTTATTTAGTTCGAAGATTATTAGAAAACGGCGCCAATTCTTCTTTTGTTAACAGAATCATGGATGAGCAATTACCCATCGAAGCACTTTTAGAAAACCCTTTGGATCAAGCTAAAAATCTAGATTATTTACCCCACCCCAAAATCCCTTCCCCCGAATTTATTTATGGAGCATCGCGCATGAACGCCAAAGGCATTGACCTATCTGACCCCTTAGTTTTAGAGCAATTAAAAAATTCCATGTCAGATTATTTAAATCAAAATAAATTTAAAAATATTCAAGCCAGCCCCTTAATTTCTAATTTTAATAATCTAGATAATTTAAATAATTTAAATCACACCCAAGATATTACTAATCCAGCCACTGGAGAGCTTATTGGCCAAATTAGAAACACCAGTATTCCAGAAGTAAATCAGGCTATCTCACAAGCCCAAATAGGATTTAAAACCTGGTCTGAAACACCGGCTTTTCAAAGAGCAGAGTGCTTAAATAAACTGGCTGATCTTTTAGAAAATAACATGCCGGAATTATTAGCTTTATGTATTAAAGAAGCCGGAAAAACCTTATCTAATTCTATTGGCGAAATTCGCGAGGCCATTGATTTCTGTCGGTACTATGCCGCTGAGTGTTTAAGATTATTTAGCCAACCGACCCTATTACCCGGCCCGACAGGAGAGCGAAATTTACTGTCTTTACATGGTCGTGGAATATTTGTCTGTATCAGCCCCTGGAATTTCCCACTGGCTATTTTCTTAGGCCAAATTACGGCAGCGCTGGCTGCTGGTAACAGCGTCTTAGCCAAGCCTGCTGAACAAACGCCTTTGATTGCTTACGTAGCTGTCAAACTTTTACACCAAGCCGGTGTGCCGGAAAATACGGTCCAGTTTTTACCAGGACCTGGAGAAACTATAGGAGCTGCGCTCACTCAGAGTGAAAAAATACACGGCGTGATTTTCACAGGATCGAATCAAACGGCTCAAATGATTTCTCAAACTTTGGCACAAAAATCAGGCCCGATCGCGACTTTAATTGCAGAGACTGGCGGACAAAATTGCATGGTCGTAGATTCCAGCGCCCTGCCAGAACAAGTCGTTCGAGATGTTTTATCTTCCGCTTTTGATAGCGCAGGACAGCGCTGTTCTGCTTTAAGGGTTTTATATCTTCAAGAAGAGATATCACCAGTGATTATAAAAATGCTAACGGGGGCTTTGGCTGAGCTATCTCTAGGCGACCCCAGTTTATTAAGCACAGATATTGGGCCAGTCATAGACCAAGAGGCTCAGAAAAATCTTCAAGCGCATATTGATTTAATGAAAGTCAAAGCCGAGTTAATTTTTGAATTAAAAAATTTAAATAATTTAAATAAAAATTATTTTATTAACCCTGCGATTTTCAAAATCAAATCGATTAAAGACTTAACTCATGAAGTCTTCGGGCCGGTCTTACATATTATTGAATATAAAGAATCTGAATTAGATAAAGTGATTGAAGAAATAAACAGCACAGGCTTTGGCTTAACTTTTGGGATTCACAGCCGGATTACTCAGAAAGTCAGCTATTTAGCTCAAAATATTCGAGCTGGAAATATTTATATCAATAGAAACATGATTGGTGCTGTGGTTGGCGTTCAGCCCTTTGGCGGCGAGGGCTTGTCTGGTACTGGATTTAAAGCCGGCGGCCCGCATTATTTATTAAAGCTCTGTACAGAACGCTGTATTACTGAAGACACCACAGCCAGTGGCGGCAATGCGAGCTTGATGTCGCTGGAAGAGAATTAAAAATAAAATTCTGCGGTCAGTTAACACATAGCTAGTTTCATTTTCAAACCAAGAGCTCGCAAAATTATGGTGACTGTATCGAGTGTTGGATTGCCCTTGCCAGACAATAATCGATACAAACTCACACGGTTTAAATGAGTCTCATGAGCTAAATGCGCAATACCACCCTGCGCCAAAGCAACATGTCGCAATGAGAGTAGAAAAGCTTCTTTATCACCATCTTGCTGATACTCATCAAGGGCGAGCTGTAAATGTGCACAAGCAGCTTTTTTATTTTTCAGATGGATTATCAACCATTCTTGATAGTCCCCTGTTATTTGACTGACTTGTCTAATTGATACTTCCTTCATGATATTGCTCCAAATAATCTTTCCAATATGTAATCGCTCGATCAATATCTCTCTGTTGTGATTTTTTATTCCCACCATACAAAAGGATAATAATTTCTTGGCCGTGTTCAGCATAATACAGTCGATACCCAGGCCCATAATGAACGCGCAACTCAAAAACGCCTCCACCTACTGACTCAGAATCACCCTTCTGACCAAGAGATAATCTCTCCAAACGTTTATTGATATGAGCCATTCCGACAAAATCTTTCAAGCCAGACAACCATTCCTTACAAGGCTCTTTTCCATTACTGGTTTTATAATACTTTAGTATTTTCATCTATGGCCCCTGACATCCAACAAAGATATTGTAGCCCATAGGCTACAAAAATCAATCAAACATAGCCTCTACAAAATCCTCTGAATTAAATACTCTCAGATCTTCAATCCCCTCACCAACGCCGATATATCTCACGGGGATTTTTAAATTCTTCGCAATGGCGAATAAAATTCCGCCCTTGGCTGTCCCATCTAATTTAGTCAAAACAATCCCTGAGATATTCACTGATTTTTTAAATTCCATGGCCTGAATTAAAGCATTTTGACCCGTCGTGGAATCTAAAACTAATAAGACTTCATGAGGCGCTTCCAGATCAAATTTTTGCATAACCCGACCGATTTTATTTAACTCACTCATGAGATTTTGCTTGTTATGCAATCTTCCAGCGGTATCAGCAATGACAATATTTATATTTCTAGCGCGGGCTCTCGTTAAAGCATCAAAGATCACTGACGCACTGTCTGCATTATTTTTCTGAGAAATGACTTCGATTTTATTTCGCTCACCCCAGATTTCTAATTGCTCGACGGCCGCAGCTCTAAACGTATCTCCAGCAGCTAGTAAAACAGACTGGCCTTGATCTTGAAACTGCCTGGCTAATTTCCCAATCGTTGTTGTTTTTCCTGCGCCATTAATTCCAACCATGAGGATTACATAGGGGGTTTTGTTTTTATTCATTATTAAATTTTGCTCGATGGGTTTGAGCATTTCTTTAAGCTGTGTTTTTAAAGCCTGAATTAAACTTTCGGGATCTTTTAAAATTTTCCGTTCAGTCTGACTAGTCAAATTTTCAATAATCTCTGTGGTCGCCTCAATGCCGACATCCGCACTGAGTAAAATATTTTCCAGCTCTTCGAATAAATCTTGGTCTATTTCTTTACGGCCTAAAATTAAATTAGAGATAGAGCTACCAAAGATCTTACGAGTTTTAGATAAGCCCTGTTTTAATTTCCCAAACCAGCCTAATTCTGGATCTCGTCTCTCCCCCTGCGACACCGAAGGACAGAGAGGGGGCTGGATAACAGACATGCTCTCTAATTTATTGTCAATTTCCCCTGGAATATCCACAGGCTCTACATTGCCTTTACTTTTGCTCGTAAACCTTGAAAATAGCCCCACTTTTTTCCCGCCCCCAAAAATTACTGTCTTAAACAAACTTAAGAAAAGTCGGGCATTTTATAAGGATTACGGCCCCAATGACAGAAATTCAAGAGCAATTAATTCAACAAATTAAATCCATGCGTGCTTTATTCGACCAAGCGCATGAAAAATCCATGCAAGCCCAAGAGGCTTTTGATTTAGTGAAGCATGAGATTCACCAAACCCAGCTCTTAACCGACCAAGAAATCGTGACCGTTAAAACTCAGTCCGAAGCAGAAGTTTATAAAATTCTTCAAGAGCTGGAGACTTATAAAAGACAGATTCAGTCTGAAATAGCAGGACTGCGAGATTCTATTAATCAAATTTACAGAACGGGCCTCGATCCCCAGCTAAACGACCAAGGCCCAGCAGTGCTAACCCCTGCTGAGCTCTTAGAAAAATCAAGACCTGATGATGATGCTTAATTAAAAACTTGCCGCATGGTCAAGCTTGTCTGCAATCCAAAATTTTATGAGCGACTGTCGAGTCGTTCCAATACGATGAGCCTCTTTATCAAGAGAGGCAATCATCCATTCAGGAAAATCCACATTGATTCGCTTTACTTCTAATCCAGGGCGTCTCGCCTTACTAAGATCAAGAGACTCCATCACCTCTTCACCGTCATCAAATTTTTTATCAAAATTAGTAGCTTTCATATATTTCCACCTCTTCTATTCGAGATCGCCGTGCTGATATCAAACGAATATTGTCCTCTCGATAAGTCACTACGACAGACCAATGTTTTTTTTCAATCACACCAATAATCAAATATCTTGGCTCGTCCAAATTTTTAGCAGGAATTTCTAAACGCTCCACATCTTTCCACAGCGCCTGTATCTCATCGAAGTCAATGCCATGCTTTTCTTTGTTGGAACGGCTTTTATTAGGGTCATATTCAAATTTCATGCTTAAATTATACCTATTTTATCATTCTTTTGCAATATTTTTAAAATAACCCCGACTCAGCTCTTAGAAAAATCAAGACCTGATGATGATGCTTAATTAAAAACTTGCCGCTTAAGGCGTCGCAGGCGCTGTAGGTGCCGCTGCCGTTGCTGAAACTTGGATGTGAGCCCGCCAAGCATGCGCCCCCTTTGGAAGTGGGACACCCTCGCGACCAAGAACACCCAGCAACGCTCTGCACTCTGCATCCCGTTCCTGCCCTTCCTCCAGTCTTCTTTTCAGACTCAGACAAATTTGATGTAGCTGTTCACGTTGAGCTTTCAACTTAAAAATTATCCCATTACTTCTCTTTATCAAATCTCGCTCTGTGCGCTCTTTCTCTTTCAGCGCTTGTTCCAGCGCTTGGCGCAGGGTCTCTATTTCTTTTGTGAGCCCGCTAATTTTCCCCGCTTGATCAGTGATTTGCTTTACGTCTTCCGTATGGGTCACCCTCCCTTTCCTGAGCTGCCCTTCCAAGCTTTGTATTTTATTTTTGCTGGCCTCAGCAGCTTGACGCAGACTCTCTATTTCTTTTGTGAGCGCGCTAATTTTCCCTACTTGGGTGGTGAATTTTCTTGAAAAATCTCGACTCTGATCAGCTTTTTCTTGCTTCAGCCGATCTCGCTCTTCTTCTAAGGTTTTGATTTGATCTAAGTACTTCACTTCTCTTTGTTTTAATAAAATATTTTCTGCTGACAAGCCCTCAGCTCTAGCGCTCTCTTTTCTCAGATCCTCCATCTGCTTTTTCAAGCTTGCCTCTAGACCTGGAATACGCTCAATTTCTTTTCTTTCTGCCTCTAATTTCGCAGCAGCTTGTCGCGCTTTTTGCTGCGCTTTTTTACTCAGCACTACTGGTTTTTCTTGTGCTTCTAGCTTTTCCCCCCGCAATAACGCGAGCTGTTTTTCTAATCTCAAATTTTCTTGTTTTAAAACATCCAAATCACTAACGGCATCACTAGCCACTTTACTGGCCACTTCTTTGCCCGAAGCCCCTGCTTCTATTTTTTTAGTGATAAAAGCACTGCAACGATCCGCAAGACCAATGGCAAAAGCTAATTGAGCAGCGCTAGCCATAAATAAGCGAAGATCAGGCGCCCTCGGTGGAAAAGATTGAAAACATCGAATCACTTGAGCCAACTGAGGCAAATTAAGATGCGAATCCAACCCCTGACCCAGAACACAGCTACGAAATAAATAATCTATTAAATCCGCGCGCTTTGGGTGCTGTTTAAATACTTGATTATTTCTAAAAAACTCATCAAATTCATTGTATTCATCAAAGCTGACTAGCCTCGCTTGCATAGCATGAACGAAGCGCACAAACAGAAAGAAAATCTGAAAATCTGTTCTTAAAACATCCACTGATAAAAGCATAGAAATATACTCATGAATGCAATGAATCTGACGAAGAAACTCTGGATTGAATTCCAGCATCTCTGTCGGCAACAAATGAATATTAAACATGCGAACATGCGCTGCCACAGAAACTCTGATCACTTTTTGATGATACGAAGCCAATGAACTGGGGACCCTTTTTACTTCAGGCTCTAAACGCCCCTCTTCTCCGATCAAAAGCAACACATAAGTTACCAAGCCCCGAAGCGTCCTGGGAACAACCATATGCAAGGTACTCTCAGGAGAAGGCTGCTCTAAAGCTTTTTCATCTCCAGCACCACTTCCAGCACCCGCTATTTCTCTTGAACTTTTTTGATCTGAAATTTTCTGATCTGAACCTGACATAAGACTCACTGCTCCCTTTTAATTTTTAATTTTTAATTTTTTTAACTTATCCCAATAAAGCTCTGGCCTGATCTGTATCTCTCACAGGACCTGGAGAGTGCCAACTCCAGGAGATGCTGCAGTGGCAGAAGCGGAATGCCGAGGGAAAAAAGCCACACCACCTACCTGACCAGAGGCGGCCCCCAGTAAATCAGTTCTGGGATGATCACCAAAAGATCGTCTTCTACCACCCAGCCACACATCACCCCCAGAACCTGCTGAAGACGGCGGACTGAGAGGTGGAAAGCTCCCTCCCGCTCCAGCTCCAGCATGAAGAGAGCGAGCAGAAGATCCCGGCGGCGAACTAGGAGGCGTCAATGAAAAAGCAAGGCAACGCCCTACTGCTGCTTTCCCTACTGAAAAATCTCCCGAACTCTTTCTTTCAGGCGGTGTTCCAGGAGGTGTTGATCCAGGTGTTGACCCCGCGCTTAGCTTTCTAGCCATTTCTATTTTTTGCTCTGCAACTTGCCTAGCCAACTCTGTATTTTGAACTCGAAGGCTGCTTATCTGAGGCAGTAAATCCGCTAGTTTATTTTTTAAATCTGTTACTTCAGCTTGCGCTGCCTTTCTGTCAGTCATTTCTCGAGCGACACAGAACTCTAAGCACTGGACCTGATGCTGAAGCTGCCCCTGCATTGCCCTTTCCTTTTCCAATTCTGCCCCTGCTTTTTGTAGCTCAGATTGCGTGCGTGCAAGGCCCGTCATCGCCCTGTTCAAATCATCAGAATCCAAAGAATCTACAGAGTGAACACTGCCAACACTGCCCAAACTATCGAGAGAATCTCCTCGAGAGCGTCTAAGACCTGAAGCTGGATCTGGAGCTAGAGCTAGCCTTTGAGTGGCCGCAAGCCATGATTTTTGATCTTTTTTATAAAGCCTTTCAACTTCTTCTAAGCGCTTTCTATAAACATGCGCTTGCGTTCGCCCATACGCATCTCCAAAAGCGCGAGCACTCGCGGTGAGAATTTTTAAAACAGTCTCAGAAATTCCTGAAAAAATTCCTGAAATAGCAGCAACGATCACCCCACCCACTAAATTTTTAAAAAAACGACCCGGCATCACTCTCTCCTATTTTCGCCGCTAAATTACTGGTGGTGGTAGCCCATGGGACCTGGAGAATAAGTCGACAAGGGTGACTGATGCACTCCCGCCCCACCAGGCAAGGGCGCAAAAACAGCGGCTTGAGCTGCCGATAGTCTTCCTCTTAAAACCAAACATTCTCGCATCCATGCCTCTCCATGAGCTCGGCTCGCAGCAAGTTCAGCTTTTAAGCGATCCCTGTCAGCCGATAATTGCTCGATAGTCTGAGCTTCTAAAGTACTCTTAGGCACATGAACCACAGGCCCTGCAGACCTACTAGTTGTAATCGTAGAGGACTCTCTGGAATCACCTGAACTTCCAGCACCGGCTTGCCCTTCTTGCGCTCGTCTCTCCCCTGGCGCAATGCTTACAACAGCAACCCCAGAAACATTTTCCAGAGGCAACTTAACAGGCCTAGAAACTCTCTCTGCCAAGGGTTTTTCCAGCGCTTTTTCCAGGGCTTTTTTTAATCTTTTTATCTCTCCAGATAACTCACTAATTCTTAACTCCAGCGCTTGAATCACTCCAGATTTTCCAGCTAACTCTTTGTCTTTCTGCCCTGCCCCTGCTTGAGCTCTTTGTAGTTGCTGATGGCTGGATTTTTCAGCTCTTTGGGCCGCTTCCAGCTGTCTATTAAGCGCTTGAATTTGAGCATTCAACTCAACTACTTTTGACTCTAATTTTTCCGGGCCTTTTACAGCAGATTTCAGAACGACTGACTCTTGTTTTAGTTTTTGTTTTGTTTTTAATTCTGCTATTTCCGCACGTGCTTTTTGTAACTCTTCAGAAAGGCCATCACGGTCTTTTTTTACCGCACCTAGCTGTCTGCTGACCGCTAATTGCCCAACCGCCTTAGAAGATATTCCAACCACTCCCATCAGCGCTGCTTTACATACTGATAATACGGCCTGACTAGAGAACACTCCAATGGCCAAACCCGTGCTTAAAACTGAAGACAGCAAAGAATAAACACCTGTTACCAAACCACCTAAAAGACTAAATCCACCCATCAAAGTTAACCCACAGGCAAGGGACGATAATTCAGAAAGATCCATATAATTAGCCAGCCCTGAACCTAAGAGTGTCAAGGGATAGGAGATCCAACGATTAATGTACTCCCACATCAAAATAGTTCTTGTACTCGCAAGAGATGCCAATCCAAGCAAAGCGCCTAAATAAGGATCCTGTTCAAAAACAAAATAAGCCGTACTGGCTGAAAATATCGCTGTTAAGAACGGTGATAAACGACCAGGCGCTGTATCGGCGGAAGCAGGGAGATTGCCACCTGCGCCCGCTAATAAACCCATCGCAGCACAGATTGACGCCTGGCCCTTGGTCATCCCCAGAAAATCAAAACCAATTCGCAACCCAACCGCAAGACCTGACAGATTTGCCAGAATAAAACTCACTCCATCCCGTATCGTTTTTTTATGATATGCAGCAATGTCTTCAGGCGAGGCTTCGCGAAACCACGCGGGAGACCCAATTTTTAGCTTACTTAACTCAGCTCCTGACCTAGCTCCTGACTTAGCTCCTGACTTAGCTCCTGACATTTGAACTCACTCCTTAAATTCAATAAAAAAAGACCAAAAAAAAAACAAACGGCGAAGTTATAGAAAAATGCCGCTGAAGGGAATGGGTTTTGAATCAAAAGGCTGAACATAAGAATCAATGGCACTTAAGAGAAAAATGTGTAGGGGCGAATCTTGTATTCGCCCTGTAGGAGGATGGCATGGGTATTTTTTTGTGAATATGGTCATCATGTCTTGAAAATGTGAAGATGGATCCAAGAAATAACCCGGGCGAATACAAGATTCAATGGCACTTACTTAAGGATCAGGTGTAGGGGCGAATCTTGTATTCGTCCCTGCTTAAGCCGCGGCATCTTTTGACATTCTTTTTTCTATCTTTTTTTTCAGCCTGCTTTTTTCATCAGCCCTTGGTCTAG
>CAMCUU010000006.1 GCA_945879065.1 Francisella tularensis subsp. holarctica | reverse complement strand
TAATGAGCTGGCGTTGTTCCAAGCGTATTGGAATTAATAGAGCAGAAATTAGGCGTTGCCTTAGGGGCTTCGGCGGCTTCTTGAAGAATAAAAGCTAAGCGATTATTTGAAATCGCTCTTGAAAAAATATTTGATAATAGAGTGAGTTGCGTGTGTAGGGTTCCTGACATTAATTTTCATCCATTTAAGTTAGATACGACCGTAGGACATAGTTACAACAGGGTCCGTCGTTCTTACAGTTTCTGCAGCAGTAACAGCCTCAGTAATAGCCTCAGCAGCAAGCCTAGCTTCTTCCTCTAAATCAAAAAATGGAGAGGAACTACGAGTTAAGGTCGCTTCAGCAGCTTCAACCATTGACCAAGGGGAGCTTGTAGATCCATCTTGGCTTCTATCAACCATCACATAGGAGTGTGGAGAAACAGATTTTTGAGCCTCAAGATTAAAAGCTTGTCGATCAAACAAGAGAACGCCAAATTTTTTGGCTATGTCCTTTTGCTCGCTAAATATAATGCTTAATTCTAAAGAATCATCTTCAATAAACCGGCCATTGACAGCGAGCTTTTGTGTGTATTTTGGATCAATCCCTAATTTTTGAGCTACAAGAGTTTTAAGAAAATTAACGGAGGCTGATTCCCAAGCATCTCCCATCTCTACGGCAACAGCTTTTTTTTTATTTTTGATAAGAGCATGTACTTCGATAATCATTGATTGGATCCACTGTAATTTTAAAACCCGCGCACCTTACAGAAATCAATCGCTGGAGCAATAGAGTAAATTTACTCTACCTGATCTGTTCATAGTATTTTGTAATCAGCTCTCTGAGAGACTTACAGTCTAATTTTTGGCGGGCTATTAAAAGATAATTTTCAATGGTTCTTTTAGATAAGCCCATCGTCTCAGCAATAGATTGAATGGTTTTTCCTTGGGTCAATAATTTAAGACAAAGGGTCTGCTGAGGTGGGAGAGAGATATTGAGACCCTCTGAAGTCATAATTTTTGAATTATTTTTATTTTTTTCTATCCGAATTAAGTTGCTGGTATTGGGATTGCTCTCAAAAGATAAGCGGTGCTGAGGCTGTGTTATTTCTAAAATTTTAGAAGCCAGAGTTGATTTAAAGTGCTGAGCAAACTTTTCCAAAAGATCCAGTTGATTCAGCATCAGAAATTCAAAATCTGTCCAGTCAGAACAAGAAAAACCGAACGAAAATAGCTCATCGAAATGCTGTGATTTTTTGACCCAATGCAGGCCGAATTCAGATCCAAAGGTCTGTTTAAAATACTCAAATGGTTTTGTGTCCTGAGATTTAGTGCGCATCGCTTGAGTGGTGTGCCAGCCATCGCGCAATGTGCGTCCTGTTTGATTGACACAGACCAGTGCTAGATCATGGTAATAATAGGGTTCAAAAGCTTTTTTATGATCTGTGATCATGGCGTAATCGCCTGTTCTAAACGTGATGTCATAACAGAACCAGGTCAAGTCAAAACGCTCTCTCAGGGGTGCGCAGGTATCGTAGACCTTTGAGATATTTTTATAGCTAGGATGTGAAATGATCGACATGGAAATCTTAAAAAACAAATGATTTTAAATGGATTTTTATGGTATTAAATTTGAGATTTTATTTCAATTATTTCGCTGCAAAAATAAATAAGATATTAAATCTATACATAGATATTTAGCAGGCCCACTGTTTGAAAATACGAGTGTTGTTCTAGTGTCATAAAAAACCAGATCAAGGCGCAAATCTTTCCGCTAATTCTTTTAATAACTCTTTTTGTTCTGCATCTAAGTCTAATTTTTGAGCAGCTTGAAAATCGGCCTGAAAATCCGTCAAGCCATATTGTAATTTTCCTGTGTAATCCAGGGGTCTAGCTTGAGCTTCTAAAGAAAAAACAGCGCTTAAATAATCTTCATAATTTTTATTTTTATCTAAATCTAAATTTAAATTAAAAAACTCCCGAGCCAGAATCCGTTCTCCCAGGGCTATTAAATTAGGATTACTAATTTTTAAAAGCTGATTTTTTAATAAGTTAAAATTATTTTTTGGATTATTTGTTTGGTTATTTAAATCAAAAATATTATGAAACTCTTGAATCTGCCGAGTTTCTGGCCCGGTCCAGAAATCACTTTGATACAAAGCTGCTTGGATATCTGTATTGGGATAGAGCGGGTATTTAAATTCAGTCCAATAAGCCTGAATAAGCTGAAATATTGCTGGATTTTGAATTAAGAAATTTAAATTATCTTGAATTAAAGCCAATCTTTCTTTTTTGATTTTGTAAAAATATTTTTCTTGATAGGGCAGTAAAAATCCGACTTCGCCGAATTTTTTTTGAATGACAAAAGTATGCTCTCGAATGTTTTTAATATCTTTTAGATCTAGATCTTTTAATTTTTGTAACTCTGGCAAATCTAGTCTTAGCCAGCCGGTTTGATTTTTATAATGTTGGTGTGTCCCTAAAGCTAAGACAGGGGCCTGGTAAAAATATTTAGCGCCAAGTTTGGGTAAAACTAATAAGCCCATCTGAATTTCTTTCTGAGAATTTAATAAATTTAATACAACAGTGGGTAATTTATTCTGTCTTTCTTCGTCAGTTTTTTTATGAAAATAGCCCGCAAGATAATTAAAAATAGTTTTATCTTTTATTAATCTTTTCGCTAATTCTAAAGTCGCTTCGACATCGACCATAGCATTGTGAGCCGGGCCCTGGGCCAGCTGATTTAATTTTGAAATATTTTCTAATTTAAACGACGCAGAACCGTCTTTCATGGGAATTTTTAAATTAAGTTCTTGATTTAATTTTTCCTGATTAAATAAATGAAACATGACGGTCATGGGATATAAATCCATACGCGAGCACTGATTGGCATATTGATGGGTATAAGGGCTGAGTAGGTTTCTATAAAAACCAAATCTTAAAAACTCGTCATCAAAAGTCAGGGTGTTATAACCCAAAGAAATGGTCCCTGGAGTATTTAATAATTCATGAATTTTCCGCATGGCCTGATACTCAGAAATTCCAGTCTCTAAGCTTTTTAAGCTAATTCGATGAGTAATAGACGCTAGTGGTGAGGGGATTAAATCGGGTCGAAGTTGAATGCTTATTTCATGACGCTCAAGAATATTTAAATCAAGATCTGTTCGAATGGCAGCAAATTGAAAGACTTGATCAAAGGGTTTGCTTAAGCCCGAAGTTTCAATGTCATAGAAAAGATAGGTTTTAGAAATGGGGTTAGAAATAGGGTTAGAAATAGGGTTAGAAATAGGGTTAGAAATAGACATAAATAATTAATAATTTTTTGTGAAATTTTCAGTGGGCGGATCTTACTTTTATTTTTTATTTATTTAAATTTTTATTTAATTTTTTAAATTTTATTTTTACTTATTTCTGCGGGCTTTAAAAAATTTTTTTAATAAATCTTCGCATTCTAATTTTAAAATCCCACCTGAAAATAAGACCTGGTGATTATGATAATTTTTATTAAATATTTGATCACAAGAACACGCAGCGCCTGTTTTTGGATCAAAAGCACCAAAATAACAATGTCGAAGTCGCCCGTGGATCATGGCGCCTGCGCACATGACGCAAGGCTCTAGGGTGATGTAAATATCGCAGTTATTTAATCTGTAATTGTTTAAAAATTCTCCTGCTTTTTTTAAGGCATTAATTTCAGCATGCGCAGAAGGATTGTGAGTAGAAATAGGAGAGTTATGACCCAGGGCAATGATGTTTTTGTCTTGATCAATAATGACTGCCCCGACAGGGACTTCGCCGAGAGATTCAGCTAAGTGGGCCTGTTCAAGGGCTAGTTTTATATAATCCTCATGGGTCATTTTTTATATATTTTTATTTTTTATTTTTTTAATAAATTATTTATTGCCCAATATTGTAATTAAGTCCTAAAGAGACAGTCGTAGATCTAATTAAATTTTGAGAAAAAGCAGAGTCAAGGGCATCAGAATCAGAATCGCTAGGGGTATCTCCTAGGAGCTCTTGTCCAGAGAGATAGACGGATAAAGCAGGTGTGCAATTAAAGCCAATATTTAAACCTAATAAAGGCGTGGCTTTATGGCGAACACCGCCTTCTACCGCGGTGCCGTCAGCAGAACTTAAGCTGCCTGAGGTGCCACTAAAGTTAAAAGCAACGCCTATTTGAGGCATTAAGAAAATTCGAGAAGTCATGTTCCATTGAAGACCCAAGAGGGCATTGATGGTTTCTTGATCGAAAGACATTTTTCCAGTGGTTCCATTGGTTCCTTTGAAGTCATAGCTACCCCAATAAGTCGCACCCAGTTCCATGCCGACTGAAAAAGCTTGGTTAACACCCCAGAGATTTCCAGCGTGAATGTTACCCATAAATTTTTCAGTATCAGTCGTATAGGCATAAGTTTCTGAATTAAAAGCCCTGGAATCTGTGCCCGTATTAACATCAAAATCTGTCATGCCTCCAGTGGCTCCAAAATAAACACCAGCAACGGGTTGATCAGAATAATAAGAATCATCACCGCCAGAAAGATCGCTCGGCGTATAGCCATCATCAACAGAGTTAGAACCTGCGTCATAAGGGTCTGATTCTGCATAGGCGTGTGCGGATTGGCTGGAGAATAAAAAGAAAGTGCTGAGCAAAACGCAAGAGAGGGTGCTTAGTTGAGTGCTTAGTTGGGTGCTTAGTTTTTGTGTGAATTTTATAGCCATGACTTAATCTCCAGAAAAAGTTAAAAAATTAAAAATTAAAATAAAAAACAAAAATAAATTAGATTTTAAAAAATACTAGCTGCTCTAAGCTCCCATTTTTTTAATCTGCGCTTGGGCTGAATTTTTTTCATGAATTAATAAATCCAAGCGCTCTTTTTCTTTTTGAATAACAGCTTCAGGGGCTTTATTAACAAAATCAGCGCGCGCTAATTTTTGTTCTATTTGAGTTATCTGGCTGTTTATTTTTTCAATATTTTTATTCAAACGCTCTTTTTCTTTATTTAAATCAATTAAGCCGTCAATGGGGACGTGTAAGACTAAATTGCCGAGGCAAGCTGTTGCGTGGGCTTTATTTAAATATGAATTTAAATCGACTGAAAAAATAGAAATTTGGTCTTTATCAACTTTGCATAGCTCTGAAAGATAGGGCTTTAACTCTTGAATTAAATTCCACTGTTCGGGAAGCGCGTTCTCTATTTTTAAAGCAATAATTTGCTTCGGCGAAAGATTTAATTCAGAGCGAATGGTTCGAATTTGAGTAATTAACTCTTGGAGCCACTGGATCGTATTACAGGCATGAGGATGGCTATTTTCTGGATTAGATTTTGGAAAGCTTTCAAGAATTAAATGCTGGGATTTTTGAAGATCTTGAGTCGCAGAAGTTAATCCAGAGTCAATTTCCCCGAGAGACTCCCAGAGAGATTCTGTGAGAAACGGCATGACAGGATGTAATAATTTTAAAATAGTTTGTAAGACCGTAATTAAAGTCTGTCTTGTGCCATTTTTGAGATTATTTAATAAATTATTTTCTGGATTATTTTCTGGATTATTTTCTGGATTAGCTTTTTGATTTAAGACCACTTTAGATAGCTCTAGATACCAGTCGCAATAGTCACCCCAGACAAAGCTGTAGAGATTTTCAATGTAATGATCAAAGCGAAATTCAGAGAGTGCCTGATGGGTTTGTTCGATACATTGATTTAATTGAGAGAGAATCCAGTGATCGGCGAGGGAAAAAGATTTTGTTGGCGCTGCAGTATTAGACTGGGCCCCGGCCTCCGCCGGGGTGACGCCCGCCGCGGGGGCAAGATTCATGAGGACATATTTCGTTGCGTTAAATAATTTATTACAGAAATTTCTGTAACCCTCGAGTCTTTGAGTATCAAAAATAATATCGCGGCTAGTCGATGCAAGGGCGGCATAAGTTAATCTTAAAGCATCACAGCCATAGGCTTTTATGCCTTCTGGAAATTGCTTTTTCGTATTTTTAATAATCTTTTCTTTTTGAGAGGCAATCATTAAAGATTCAGTTCGTTTTTGAATGAGATTTTCCAGGCTAATACCGTCGATTAAATCTACAGGGTCTAAAACATTGCCCTTGGTTTTGGACATCTTCTGGCCTTCGTGGTCCCGAATTAGGCCATGTAGATAGACGGTTTTAAAAGGCACTTGGCCGGTAAATTTCAGGCCAAACATGATCATGCGGGCGACCCAAAAAAATAAAATATCAAAGCCAGTAACTAGGACGCTGGTAGGATAAAAAGTTTCGAATCTTTCTGTTTTTTCCGGCCAGCCTAAAGTTGAGAAAGGCCACAAAGCAGAAGAAAACCAGGTGTCTAAAACATCTTCGTCCTGGGTTAAAATTAAATCATTATTTAATTTGTATTTTTCTCGAACTTTTTCTTCAGATTCACCGACATAAATATTTTTTTCTGAGTCATACCAGGCAGGAATTCTATGACCCCACCAAAGTTGCCTGGAAATACACCAGTCTTGGATATCTTCCATCCAGCGAAAATAAAGATTCTGGGCATTTTCTGGGACTAGTTTTATTTTCCCTGATTTAACGGCTTCTATCGCCGGTTCTGCTAGAGATTTAATGCTCACATACCATTGGGAAGACAGCCTGGGTTCAATAATGGTATTGCCTCGTTCAGCTCTTGGGACTGAAAGGGTGTGTGGGTCGGTTTTGATTAGTAAATTTAAATTTTCTAAATCTTTTAAAATAATCTTTCTAGCTTCAAAGCGATCTAAGCCCTGATATTTTTCGGGGGTATTTAAATTTAAACTAGCGTCTAAATTAAAAATATTAATGGGCTCTAAGCCATGTCTTTTACCCACTTCGTAGTCGTTAAAATCATGAGCGGGGGTAATTTTGACTGCCCCTGAGCCAAAACTTGGATCGACGTAGTGATCTCCAATGATGGGAATTTTTTTATTGGTCAGAGGGAGATTTAAATACTGGCCGATTAAATTTTTATATCGTGGGTCTTCCGGATGCACGGCGACGGCAACATCGCCTAATAAAGTCTCTGGGCGCGTCGTTGCGACTATTAAACCCTGTAAATTTTCTGGGTTATTAGGGGTGTTAGAGTCGTTAGAATTATTAGATAAAGGATAAAAAATATGCCAAAGAAAGCCTTCTTCAGGGGTGTTTATAACTTCTAGATCAGACACAGCTGTTTTTAATTTGGGATCCCAGTTAACTAAACGAGTGCCTTTGTAAATTAATTTTTCCTGATAAAGCTGGATAAATACTTTCTGGACAGCCGAAGATAAATCGGGATCCATCGTAAATTTTTCAGAACCCCAGTCACAAGAGGCGCCCATGCGACGCATCTGTCTTAAAATATTACCGCCAGAAATTTCTTTCCATTCAAATACTTTTTTTATAAAAGCCTCGCGGCCAATTTGATTTTTCGAGGTTCCTAAAGCTTCCAGCTGACGCTCAACCACCATTTGAGTTGCAATACCAGCATGATCTACGCCAGCCTGCCAAAGGGTCTTATCACCCATCATGCGATGGTAGCGAATCAGAATGTCCATTAAAGTATCTTGAAAGCCATGCCCCATATGCAAAGATCCCGTAATATTGGGTGGCGGCAGCATGATGCAGTAGGAATTTTTAAGTGGATTTTTAGGATGATTTTTATTGATAAAATCAGGGGAAAAATAATTTAATTCTTCCCATTTTTTATAAATACTATTTTCTATATTTTCTGGCTGATAAGTGTTTTGCATATTTTTTAATTTTTTAATTTTTATTTTTTAAATCTATTAAATACTGGATTAATAAAGGCGCTGGGCGGCCCGTTGCACCATGAGGGGACATGGCAGTTCCAGCGACATCTAAATGCACCCAAGGGGTCTCACCTACAAAGCGAGATAAGAAAGCAGCGGCAGTAATAGAATTTGCACCGTCTTTGCCCAGGTTCGCAATATCGGCAACGCTGGAGTTAATTTGCTCTTGATAGAGATCATTCATGGGGAGCTGCCATGCACCATCGCAAGCGCTGATTCCAGATTGAATCACCTGATCTGCCAAAGCCTGATTATTCGTAAATAAGCCCGAAAGATGATGACCAAGCGCTGTAATCACCGCGCCTGTCAGGGTCGCTGTGGTCAAAATAGTCTGGGGCTGATATTGGCTAATCACATGGCTGATAGCATCGCAAAGAATCAAACGGCCTTCGGCGTCGGTGTCGACAATTTCGATGAATAAACCATGGTGAGATTTAATAATATTCCCAGGCTGTAAGGCCTGACCATCGGGCATGTTTTCAGCGGCTGGAACCACAGCGATTAAATTAATAGGCAGATTTAATTTAACAGCCGCTTCAAAAGCAGAAATCACGGCCGCGGCACCGCACATATCCATTTTCATATCGCACATATTCTGACGGGGTTTGATACACAGACCACCACTGTCAAAAGTCACACCTTTACCCACAATTGCATGAGGTTTTTCAGCGGGATCTTTAGCGCCCTGATAATGCAAAGTTATTAATTTAGTTTCTTCACGGGAGCCTTTGCCCACGCCAACTAAGCAATTCATGCCCATCTTCACAAGCTCAGCTTCGCTGTAAATTTTAATATCTAATTTTTTATTTAAATTTTTACTTAAATCTTGAACAATAATTTCAGCTTGTGCGGCTAAATAACTGGGTGTGCAGATATTGCTAGGCAGGGTTCCCCAATAGCGTGTTTGAATAGTCGCATGGGTAATAATTTCGCCTTCAGTCAGGCCCTGTGTGATTAAATTTTGGGTGGCTATATCTTCAGGATTACTGGAATTACTGGAGTTAGCAGATAACACTAATTTTTTTAAAGAATAATGGTGCGTGTCTGGCTTGGATTTAAACTCTTGAAATTTGTAATTAGTTTCTGAAATAGTTTTTAAAATTAATTTTGATTTTAATTTTAAATTATTAAGTTCTAGATTTTTATTAGCTAAATTTTTACTTTCAGTTTTATCACCTTCTTTATTTTGATTTTTTAAATTTAATAAATGCAGGGTAAAACAAGCTTCTTGAATGGCTCGTTGGGATAGAACTTCAGCTGTATGTTTAATGATTTTTTTAAAACTATGGGTGTTTAAATTTTCTTCTTTGCCGCAGCCCACTAATAAAATTCTTTCTGCTGCAATACTGCCATGAGGATGATAAAGCATGAGGGATTGGCCAACGGAGCCGTTGAGATCTCCTCGATCTAAAAGCTTGCTAATCGCATGATCTAAATGCTGGTCTATCAATTGCGCAGATTCTGATAATTTTTTCTGTTCAAAAACACCCAAGACTAAGCAGGGGGTATGTTCAGTATGAAGAGTTTGATGGCTGACAAAAAATTCCATGAGCGTTCCATTTAGTTTAAGTTTATTTAGTTTAAGTTTTAAGGCTGCTTTATTGTGTCTCTCAAACCCCGAGGGCTATAATGCGCGCCCTTAAGTTTAGGGGGGGGTAGGGGTCAAAAAAGTTGGACATCGTACGATATCTTTCGCGGGAAGTCTTCCATTGCATGCTCGTCTTTATGGTCATCCTTTTATTAATTATGGTGAGCAATACTTTCGTCCGTTATATCTCGGAAGCCGCCAGTGGCACCATGAGTTCCGGCGCTGTTTTGAATTTAATTAGTTTCACGGTTCCCAATTTTATTGTTATTTTAATTCCCATCACGTTTTTTTTGGCGCTTGTTTTAACCTTGGGTCGTTTATTTGCAGATTCGGAATTATTGGTTTTATTTGCCTGCGGATTTTCCTGGGCGAATTTAATCAAAATGGGTTTAAAAATAGCGCTTGTTTTAGCCTGCTTTGTCGCTTTTTTATCTTTTTGGCTGGTGCCTAAGATGCTCTCTTACCGAGATGATTTACAAGCTTCAAGTCAGGGCGCGTCCCAAGTCACTGATCTTCAAACCGGCCGATTTATTGTCTTAAATAATGGCAATCAAGTGGTCTATGTCGGCGCAGCTAATTCAGAAAATACAGATTTTCGAAAAATATTTATGTTTGAAAAACAGTCTCATGATTTTCAGAAAATTACTTTAGCGCCCACGGCTACTCAGAATTTTGATACGGAATTAAAAGGCCAGGCCCTGATTTTAAAACAAGGCGAGCAATATCGATTTGCACCGACGGAATTAAAAACTCAAGTTACTCATTTTGATCAGTATAAATTTCCCATTAATTATTCTTCGCGAGCCAGTCAGAGTTCTCGAATGAGTGCTTTGAGCACCCTAGCACTGATTAAAGACGGCTCTCTGCCGGCGATCAACGAATTAATTTGGCGGGCTTCCCAAGTCGTCACTGTCTTTGTTTTATTATTTTTAGGCTTGGCGATTTGTCCTGTCCCACCTAGAAAATCGAGATATATAAAATTAATCCCCGCAGTCTTAATTTTTATGATTTATTTTAATTTATTAGCCATTTCTAAATCTTGGGGCAGCACCCAATGGATTTTTTTATTAATCAACGTCTGGTGGGTTCATTTATTATTTTTAAGCACAGCGTTAATTATCTTATGGCTTCGAGACGGACGGGCGTGGTTTAAATCATGAATATTTTATCTCGCTATGTGATGACCACTATTTTTATTTCTGTCCTAGGCGTTATGGCGGTGCTCTCTGGGCTTTATATTATTTTTACTTTTATTGCTGAAGTAGGGGATTTAGGCCATGGGACTTATGACAGCTTAAAAGCCATGGAATATGTCTTGTTAGGCTTGCCCACTAATATTTATCTCATGATGCCTGTTTCTGGCTTATTAGGGTCTTTAGTAGGGTTAGGTTTATTAGCCACCCACTCAGAATTAGTGATCATGAGAGCGGCAGGTTTATCTATTAAAAAAATTGGCGTAGGGGTTTTATCAGCGTCTTTAATTTTAGCACTGCTTACTTTTTTATTGGGTAGTTTTATTGGGCCTTATTTACAGTCTAAAGCAGATTTTGTTCGCGAGAGTGCGCTGGAGGGTCAAGATTTTCTTTGGACTTCGCAATCTCTTTGGTTAAAAGACGGGGATAATTTTGTCTACGTTGGGAAAATTTTAGATAACGGAACTCTGGGAAATATTATTAAATACAATGTCCAAGATTCTGTACTCACCAGTATTATTTCAGCACCAAAAGCATTCTATAAAAATAATCACTGGGTTTTAGAGCAGGCTGAAATTTTGGATTATTCCAAATTAAATAATTTAAATAATTTAAATCACAGCGCTCAAGCTAAAACCGCTAAAACCATTTTAAATTTACCTGTTATTGCCCTTAAAAAAACAGAATCTTTAGTCTGGTCGTCTCTCGCTGCCCCGACACTTTTAGCAACGATTGCGTCGAACTCAGAAAACTTAACTTTACTAGGTCTGGTTCATTTTGTGACTTATCAATTACAAAATGGCTTAGATGCCAGCGGCTATCAGTTAAAATTATGGCGATTAATTTTTCAGCCCCTGTCCGTCATGATGTTAATGCTCATGGCTCTACCCTTTGTCTTTGGGCCTTTAAGATCTAAAGCCCTAGGGTGGCAGTTAATTTCTGGATTATTTTTCGGCCTGGGTTTTTTCTTTGTAGACCGATTTTTTGGACCTTTTAGCCAGATTTATCATTGGCCGCCGGTCTTAGGCGCGTCTATTCCTTGCTTTATTATGCTGATTATTTTTACCGTTTTTTCTCTTAATTTGGGTTAAAAATATTTAAATAATTAAATTAAAACTCTCTGGATATTGAACCCCCGTTAAATATAAGCCCTGCGGTGGGGCGGTCATTCCAGCGAGTGTGCGATCTTTTTGTTTTAATAACTCACCTAGCCAGTTTATTTCTCTTCGACCATCTCCAATTTCTAATAAGCTGCCCACAATATTTCTCACCATATGATGAACAAAAGCATTGGCTTGAATTTCTATTTTTATAAAATTTTTATTATTTAAATTAACTATAAATCCAGTTCTAGAAATAGTAATAAAATTTATATATCTAAACGCTGATTTAGACTGACATTCAGCGGCTCTAAATGCTGAGAAATCATGTTCGCCCAGTAACACTTGAGCCGCTTGATGCATCTTTTCAGCATTTAAATCATACGGATGATGCAAAGTATGATTGGTTAATAAAGCGGAATTAATTTTCTGATTATCAATCCAATATTCATAAGTTCTAGAAAGCGCCGAGTGTCTAGCATGAAAATTTTCTGGAACTATCTGGATAGATTTTAATTTTATATCTTTCGGCAAATAAGTATTAACGCCCAATAACCAAGCCTGTTCTGATCTTTGTGCTTGGGTCTCAAAGTGAATAATTTGCCCAGTAGCATGCACGCCTCTGTCTGTCCGACCCGCTCCAAAAATAGAAATAGGCTCATTGGCAACGCGGCTTAAAGCAAGTTCTAGTTCTGTTTGGATGGATTTAAAAAACTCCTGCTTTTGAAAACCAACATAGCCGGACTCAGGGCTAGAAAAATATTCAATACGGCAGGCGAATTTGAATTTAGGTTTGGATTCAGACATGGGAGTGCTCTTGTGTATTTGTATTTAAGTGATTGTCAAAATTTAATTCTTCGAGTTCTCTTTTGAGCTCTACGGTCAACTCTTCTTCCGTTGGAAGATGAAATTGATAATTACTGGCGAATATTTGCGCGGCTTTTTCTCCCAGGGTGTATTTCACCATGGTGTCGTTTTTCTCTGTGCATAAAACTAAGCCAATAGTCGGATTGTCATTAGGCATTTTTATTTTTTGATCGAAATAGTTTACATAAAGCTGCATTTGACCAAGATCGGCGTAAGACAGCGCCTTTGTTTTTAAATCAATAATTACATAGCACTTGAGGATCACATGGTACATCACTAGGTCTGCATAAAAGTGATCCCCCTCCAGGGTTAATCTTTTTTGTCGCGCTAAAAAAGAAAAGCCTCGGCCGAGTTCCAGTAAAAAATCTTGCAAATGGTCTATCAGTGCCGTTTCTAATTTTGATTCTTTTAATTTTTTTCCAGGGTAAGGAATGTCCAAAAAATCAAAAATAAAGGGGTCTTTAATAGAATCTGACGCTTGAGTAATTTCATGACCAAAGCTTTCTGGTTCAGATTCAGAAGTAATATTTTTTTTCTGTTTTCGTGTTTTTTCTAAACGTTCGAATAAAAAGCTGGAGATTTGGCGTTGGAGTTCTCGTTTGGTCCAGTTATTTTTTTCAGCCTCTATTTCGTAAAAATTTCTAAGCTCTTTGCGTTTTACTTTGCTGAGAATTAAATAATGAGCCCAAGAAAGGTTGGGAGAAAATTGAGGTGCTTCCAATTTGCGAAATGGCATTTCAGAAATTTCAGTTTGAGATTTCCGCACCACTGGTGCGGAAATCTCTTGAAATCCATGGTAATCCTCATAAGTTAGGTAAAATTTACGGGCTCTTTCCAGGGTGTCAACGCTAAAACCCCGTCCGTATTGTTTGGTTAATTTTTCAGAAAGTGATTGCAAAATAGCCTGACCGTAGCCTGCTCTTTTTTCTCCAAATTGCTCTTCTTCAACGATATCTCTACCCATGAGCCAATAAGCTTTAACCATCTCGGTATCGACAGTCTTTCTGACTGTAACTCTGGCGTGATCAATATGGGTCGCGATTTTTTGATAAAGGTTATCAACTCGAGAATCTTCAAGTTTTTTTAAATCTGACATGGGGGACCCTCTTTATATAAATATAAATATAAATAAAAGTAGGGCATTATTTAAATAACAAGCTTTGAAATTCAACAAGTGCACAAGATATTTATTAGCTTTATTTCTATAAATTTAATCACTAATAAAATCTGGCGGAGAGAGAGGGATTCGAACCCTCGATAGCGTTTTACCGCCATACTCCCTTAGCAGGGGAGCGCCTTCGACCACTCGGCCATCTCTCCAAAAAAGGGGGCCATTTTAACGGCGGAGATCTCAAAGTCAACGCAAAGTTTTGAATTTGTTTTTTGGTTTATTTATAAATTATTTATAAATTTTTTATAAAGTGTTTTGTAATGATTAAAACAAAGCTATAAGACAAATTTTTTTAAAAAAATTTTAAATTGATCTTGAGAAATCTCTTTTGTACCATGCGGCCCGCTTTATTTTTTAAAAAAATAAATATAAAAAAATAGATACATAAAAAAGAGGTCAAAGTAAAATTATGTTGCGATGCGCAAGCGATAACCCTTGGTTTATTATTTTCCAACTGGGGGCGACGCCCACTTTAGGGGGTGCGGCTTTATATTTAGGCGCTGCCATTTTGAAAATAATTAATCCAACGGATTTTAATCAGACCTCTTTGCATGATTATTTTATGCGGGGTTTGATTTCAACAACGGCCGCTATGCTGATTTTAAAATTATTTTTAAATTGTCGTCGTAATTATGTTGACGATGGTCAGTACGGCGATCGGGAGACTTTATTTACCCCTCGAGTTCGCTTGGCTGTGACGGCTGTTTTATCTTTAGGAATTACCGGTTTTTCTCGTGCCTGGCATACAGATTCTTATACCCAACGCATGACAGAATCTTATCTTTTAGGCGCTGGCGTTTTTTTAGCTTCTTTAAGTTTAAGTTTAGGTTTAAGTCTGGCTTTGAAAAAATTATGTGTTTCTAGAGCCGCTGCTACCCATCATGAAGCCTCTGTAGTTATGCCATTGCCCTTGCCAAATCCAAGAAGCGCTTCTGCTGTTTTTGCGCCGGCTCCTGCTCCGGCTTCTCTTGCCTTGGATGCTGAAGATATTGTTTTAGATATTCCAGCTTCTCCAGCTTTAACAGCAAATACAGCCAGTTCTGAGAGTCTCGAAAATTTAGCCCCCGCCCCTTAAAAATAATTAATTTTTTTAAATTTTTTAATTTTTTTAAATTGAATTCCAGCGCGGTGCTTCATACCATCGCGGGTTTTTTATATTTAAATAATCTAAAGAGAGAGGAGTGGAGTCATGCCAGTGATTGGGTCAAGAAAATGGGGTGAATTTGTTGGTCAGCAGGCAGATTGGTTTGCCAATCCTTTAAGCTCAAATAAATATCAAGTTTTTCGAGAAGCTACTTGTTTAACACATCATTCTATCTGTGAGAAAAAAACCTATTCGCTCACACTAGATTCTAGTCCAGCTTCTAGCGCTGGAGCTGGCGCTGCGGCAGGTTCTTCAGGCGATTCAAGCGCTGCTCAAGATTTCCAAGATTCCCGGAATTCCCAGGACTCTATGACTACTTTTACTGTAGATAATATGCCTCACGCCAGAGATTTGGCCTGGAGTACGAGTGCTGAAAATACGAATCAATTGATTGAGCATGGCGTGGCTCAGCCGGATAATTTATCCCGGATTGGCTTAGTCCGTTATCACTTAGGCCAATGGCGTTTGAAAAAATTACAAAGAGCCGCTTTCGCCAGAGAAATAGATTTACACGAGCCTGAAAAAGAAAATTTATTAAAATTAACTCTGGCGCTAGTTAATTATTTAAAACCCCTGGAGTTATTAATTAATAATTACAATCCTGCTCAAGAGTCGCAAGATCAATTAGCATATTTAGAGGGTGAGTTAAATGCTTTGCAGGTTCGGATTAATCAAATAATAGAAAAAGCGGAGGGCTCCGGTTTTTGTACCAAGGGCATGCGAGCAGATTTTTCTAGAATTTCCGATGATCTTTTACCGGCGTATTTAGCAAAAATTAAAAATCATTTGTTTGAGTGGTCTCTTTTAAATCAGGCTCAAATGGATCAACGAACTTCTCAAGTCGAGCATGCTGCGTCAATACATGTGAGGGACAATCCCGGTCTTGTAGCTCAGAATAAAATAAAACTGGAGCTGGCCATCAAGCGTGGAAAACAAGCGCAGGAAAAAATAGACCAAGTACCTACGATTTTTTCTCACCAAGACTTAGGGCATTTTTTAGATCAGATGCTGAGCGATATTTTAATTTTGGCCGAGCATGCCAACCAAAATATGACGACTTTGAGAGGCGATTTTCATAGTCATATTCAAGACGCTCGAGAGGCGCTGAAATATCATAGCCCTGATTTGAAATCACCCGTATCACCAGCGCATCAGGGTGATTTAGGTGCGCAATCTACACAGCCTCGTATGACGGTGCTGGGCTCTTCATTGGGGATTTTATCCTCAGAAGATAAAATTAATTTTGCACTAGTGGCCGGGCATATTTCTGGTGCTTGGGATTATAAAAAATTCACTTTAAATATAACGCCCTTTGCTAAATGGGGTCGCGTTTTTTCAGAGGGCGCTTTAAGTTCGCCAGGTTTTGGTCTGCTTAAAAATATTGTTTTTATTGTTCGAAATATTATTTTTTCGCCCTTTGATTTAATTAAAGAAAGTTTAACGGGCTCTAATATTCCAGTGTTCTATGGGTGTAAATTTTTTACGCAGCGTGCGGGCATGGGTTCAGCGCCTCAAGATTTTGAAACGATTCAGCTCTTTAGCCTTTTAAGTGATTTGAATACAGCAGCGATTCCTATTGGCACCAGTGCTGGTTGCTTTATTCATGAAGTGCTTAGGAATTTAGGCTCATCTTTTATATTTGGTTTAAAAGACGGGGTGTCTGATCTGCTTAGCCAGTTATTAGCAGCGATTACCACGGATTTGCACTGGGGCTGTCTCAGACAAAAGCATTTAATAGCTTTAGGGGCGCATGAGAATTATTTTCCCAATAAAAACCCAGAGGAAGACAGAACAAAGGAAGACAGCCCAGCGGCTAGAAGAGCAAGAATAGAAAGTTCGGATGCTCAGGAAAAATTACAATCAAAAGACAAAAAACCAGTAAGCTATGGTGCGACAGCTTCTGCTCCAGCTCCATACTTATTTCAACAACCCTATGCTTTAAGACCCTATCATGCACAAGGCTTAGTTCCTGCGATCTCTTCAGGTTTAACTAGTTTCTATCGATTTTTTGATCGTAATTTATTTAGTAAACATTCATTAATAACAGGCGTCTTTTTTGGTGCTTATTTATTAGCGGGATTAACGCTTTGGAATCCTGTCTTGCTCAAACATATTATTGGTCATGGGCCCACCGCCATGAGTTTTACTTACTTTTGTCAGACTATTGGGAATGCTTTTGCAAATGGCGCTTTCTCTGCCGGAATTGCCGTGGGATTTACCTTTGCCAAAGTCTCTTCAGGAGTGTTGGAAGTTATTTTACATGGTACGAGTAGCTGGCTGGCGAAAGCAGTAAAATTATTTGCCCATGATCCTGGTAAATATATGGCCATGATTTTCATGGCGGCAGGATTTGGCTATATAGTCGCTGAAAAATTATCTATCCCATTTTTATCTCAGCATTTAAAAGACGACGCTGGAACGGAGCCGTTCTTAGCTTATTTCTTCGCAGGCTTAAAATTATTAGTGGTCTTAGGAGAGTCTTTAGTGGCGAAAGACAAAGAAAAAACTGCGCATATTCCAGTCAAAAGCTTTCAAGAATTAGCGCTGGAAGTTTTAGAGCAATCTAAAGGCTGTAAATTAAATTTAATGGAACAAGAAAAAGCAAAATTAGTGATTAATAGCCATGGCCCCAGAGTTTTATCTCAGACAGCCTTAGCGCATGGTAGCGCTGCAAGGGCTAGTAGAAATTCTGTGATAGGTGGGGCTGGAGCTGGGGCGCGAGATGCTCAGTCTCATATGGATACTATTCCAGCGACTGGACCTGCGATTACGCGTTTAGATATTTTAAATAAGCTCGCTCAAAGCCAAGCGGAAATTTTAAAATTACCTCGGGCGAGAAAGCGCAATTTGGCTGAGTTAATTAGATTAAATTTTAAAGCTCAAGAGGCTGAAGATTTAATAGCCGGATTTATCTATCCACAGCCCGAGCGCTCTTTGGTGGGGTATACCGTTCATGGGATTTTAAACTATATGGGCTTAGCGGGACGCTGCGTGTTATCACCCATTTCTGGGTCGGCTCAGCCCTGGAAAGAGTTAGCTCGAAAACTAGAGTCTGATGTAGTAACAGCAACTTTAATTACACCCTTGTTGGATGTAGGAAGTTTGTTTTTTTCCATGCTGGAGCGCCTGATTCGTGTTCCTGCAGATCTTCTAATGAGCCAAGTGATGGCGAGAGTGGCTTATGGATTTTTTAATACCAGAGGTGTTTCAGATTTTAATTATTCAGCTTCTGCCTGGTGTTATAAACAACAAAAATCTTTTGGACGAAAAGCTTATTTTCTGGCCAATAAAATTCAGGAAAGACAAGTTCATCCGCGCTTAGAAGATTTAGTGCAGAGATTAAGAGTGGAAAACACCTGGGAAATCTTACAGGCCTATGAAGATTTTTCAGCTCGAAGAGTTGGAGCTGGAGCTGGTTTATTTATGGGTCAGAAAATAAGAGTATTTCCAGGGTCTGAAAAAACAGTCATTAATCCAGTATTAGCTGAAGCTGGAGATGTTTATGTTGCAATACCTACAGGGCCTGCTGTGCTTGATCGAGTTGATCAGGCTTCTTGTTGCTCCGTATTGATTTATAGCTGTACAACTGCAATTGCTGATGGTGTCAGTGCTTGTGTAAGTGGAGTAGCTCGTGGGGTGTCTTCTTGTACTAAGTCAGTTGAATCAGTGGCAGCTGCTTGTTTTTAGAGTTTAAGAATTAAAAAAAATTAAAAAATTAAAATTCTAGGAACTTCAAACGGCGTGATTTATCATGCCGTTTTTGTTTTTATTATTGTTGTTTTAAGAGTTAAAAATATGAATAGCGCCAGTATTTTATTTGTGATTTCAGCCGCGTCTGGGACGGGAAAGACCACTTTATTATCTAGATTATTAAAAGAAGAAAAAAATATTGCCCAGATTATTACCCATACCACAAGACCCATGAGGCCGGGGGAGATATCAGGCGAGGATTATCATTTTGTGTCGAAAGAAATCTTTGATGAATTACAAGATAAAAATTTATTAGTCGAATCCGCCAAAGTTTTTGGTTTGGACTATGGCACAGCGAAAGCCAGCGTTGATAAGGCTTGTGAGAATAATAAAGATGCCATTATTAATATTGATTACCAGGGGGCTCAGAGTTTTAGAAAAACCTTTGGGGCGCAAGTTGTCAGTATTTTTTTATTGCCGCCGTCTTGGGATATTTTAGAAAAAAGACTGAGATCCCGAGCGTCAGATTCGGAAGAAGTGATTCAAAGACGATTGAACTTTGCCCGAGAAGAAATCAGTCATCATGGCTTATTTGATTATTGTTTAATCAACGATGATCTCGAACATACTTTAAGAAATCTAAAAATTATTATCGAAGCCGAGCGATTTAAAACCGCTCGGATTAAGTTAAAACATCAGGATTTGTTTGAGGGGTTTTAACCCGTTTTTCCTAATGCCAACCCGACCACGGCTCATTGTTCATTCCACCACCATTCCACCACCAGTCTTTGGACCCGTAATGTCCATAGGTTTTTGTATGTTCAAGCTTAACATCAAGATCTCTTGCAGTTTCTAACGCTCTTAAAACGCTGGCTAATTTTTGATTAAGAGGGCCGGTTATTAATTCTCGGTCTGCATGGTTTCCTTTTTTTTGCAATGCTTTATCCGTCAGTATGCGTTGGATTTGACTCATGAAAGCGCTCCTGAGAAATCTGGCCTCGAAAGTCGAAAAAATCGATGCAACGGTCAGTTCAGGCTGGCTTCCAGACTCGCGTCTAGCAGTATTGGCAGCAGTAATAACTTGGGTCGCCTTTTCGCACTGATGATTTAATTTGGAAAGCGCTCTTTGAAACGGATTTCTGATTTGGCAGAGGGAAGCGGTGTGACCCAAGCGTGTATTAATCAATATTCGAATGTCGAGCAGGTTGGTTTGAAACGGAGATAAATTGAGGGCAGGGTGATTATCGTTCAAGGGATGCACTCTTGAAGCGATGCCTTCTCCAGCTCCAGCTCCAGCAAAATTAGACATCTCGGTAGGTCTAGCAGTAGATCCACTAGCAGCGCTCATTACATGACTCCTCATATTTTTTATTAAAAAAAGCCGCGGAGGCTAAAATTTTTTAGCGCTCTAATCAAGCTCTAATCAAGCTCTAATCAAAGTGACAAGAACAGGCGGCCTATGTTAATTTGCCCGGTCTTTTTTTAGGGGGTAATAAAATTTTATGGCTGGCAATAGTTTCGGTGATTTGTTTCGAGTAACTACTTTTGGTGAGAGTCATGGGCCCGCTCTAGGCTGTATTATCGACGGCTGTCCTCCAGGGATGAATTTATGCGAAGCGGATATTCAAGAATATTTAAATAAACGCCGACCGGGTCAGTCAAAATTTACCACGCAAAGACAAGAGCTAGATTTAGTGAAAATCTTGTCCGGTGTTTTTGACAATAAAACAACAGGAACCCCTATTTGCTTATTAATAGAAAACACAGATCAGAAATCTAAAGACTATTCAGACATTAAAGATCTATTCAGACCCGGTCATGCGGATATGACTTATTTTTATAAGTATGGCTTGAGAGACTACCGGGGCGGTGGGCGAGCGTCTGCCAGAGAAACCGTCGCAAGAGTCGCGGCGGGTGCGATTGCTCAAAAATATTTAGAAGAAAATATTGGAATAAAAATAGTCGGGTATTTGTCAGCCTTAGGAGATATAAATCTAGAGCCAGATTTAAATTTAAATCAAAAATTAGATAAAAATTTTAAAAATTTAATTTCTCAAAATGCTTTTTTCTCGCCTAGTAATCACCCAGAAATTTTAAAAAATTTAGAAAATAAAATAGAAAATCTCAGAGCCGCTGGAGATTCTATAGGCGCCAAAATTACCGTGATTGGGCAAAATATGCCCATTGGTTTAGGCGAACCTGTTTTTAATAAATTAGATGCCAGTTTGGCCCATGCGATGATGGGTATTAATGCTGTGAAGGGTGTAGAGATTGGCGATGGTTTTAAAGTGGTGAGTCAGCAGGGTTCAGAGCATCGAGATGAGCATGATGGAACACAATTTTTATCTAATCATTCGGGTGGAACTTTGGGGGGTATTTCCAGTGGGCAGGATTTATTAGTTCATATTGCTTTCAAGCCCACTTCCAGTATTACAACTCCAGGTCAGGCGCAAAATATTCAGGGAGAGCCTGTACAAGTTATTACCAAAGGTCGTCATGATCCTTGTGTGGGGCTTCGCGCAGTGCCGATTTGTGAGGCCATGATGGCGCTAGTTTTAATCGACTTTGTATTAAAATTTCGTGCCCAGTGCCCAGACCAGTATTTAATTAATTTAAAAAATTAAAAAATAGAACATTAGTTTTAGATTTTTTTTGGGAGTATTTCGAGTGTCAGGTCTTGTTATTTATCAATCTGAGAATGGTTCGGAAGTTTCAGTTAAGTTACAAAAAAGCTCTATTTGGTTAACACAAAAACAAATGTCAGAGCTCTTATCTACTTCTACAGATAATATCAGCTTTCACTTAAAAAACATTTATGAAACCAATGAGTTAGATGAAAAAGGAACTACCGAGGATTTCTCGGTAGTTCGTGAAGAAGGGCAAAGGTCCGTGTCTAGACGAATTAAGCATTACAATTTGGATGCCATTATTTCCGTGGGTTATAGAGTTAATTCTAAACGCGGCACCCAATTTAGGCAGTGGGCAAGTAAAACTTTAAAAGAACACCTCATTCAGGGCTGGACTCTCGATAAGACAAGATTTGAAAAAAATGCAGCAGAGCTGGAAACGGCATTAATGTTGGTCAAAAAAGCAGCAAAATCTTCTGAGTTAATTTCTGAAGTAGGCCAAGGGTTTATTGAAATCATTAGTCGGTATACACAGACTTTTTTATTGCTTCAGCGCTATTCCAAAAACTTAAAATAAGGTATTAAAAATTCATGGGTGATCATCACATTCTTCAGCTTTTGCACACTTACGGCTATTGGCTGATGGCTTTTGGGGCCTTGATAGAAGGCGAGACTTTTTTATTGGTCGGCGGGATTGCTGCGAGTCAAAATATTTTGCATTTACCAGGTCTGATTTTATTAGCCGTGATTGGCAGTACCTTTCATGATCATATGTTTTACGCCCTAGGTTATTTCGGTGGTCGGCCGGTCTTGCATAAGTTTAAATTTTTAGAAGAAAAATCAGAGAAAGTTTTAAAGCTAGTTGATAAATACGGCATTGGATTAATCTTAATTTTGAGATTTTTATATGGCTTAAGAACCGTTATTCCAGTGATGATTGGAATTAGTAATATCAGTTATTTTAAATTCTTAATTTTCGATGTGATTGGCGGAATTATTTGGGCCTGCTTTTTTATTTTGGGTGGTTATTATTTTGGTAAAGCCATGGAGGTTTTTTATCATCGCATGGAATATTACGAAGACTGGATCTGGAGTTTTTCAGTACTGACAGTCATTTTTATTATTGCTATTGGCGTGATTTGGTTTTGGTTTAGAAAAAATAAAAATAAAAAGTAAATTATTTTTTAATCCCGGCCTTCGCCGGGATGACGGGATGATAATTAGATAATTATAAAAGATGCCGTAAATCTTGGAACTCAAAGCCTGTCATACTTTCTTCTGGAATATTTTTACCTAAGGCCATGACTTTAAATACTTCACCCATTAAATCCGGGTGCATGAGGATGTTTAAATTTTTAATATTTTTTAAGTTTTCTGGCTGATAGTTAGCTCTTAATTGGTCAATATGACAGGCCGCTAGAAACATCATCTGAGTGTTGTAGCCCAGTAAGTCTAAGCCTAAATGATTGACTCCAATTTCAGCCAGCCAAGAAAAATTCACATGAGCGGTGATATCCCGCTGGCCGATATTAACCAAGGGGTTGTCGTAGGCTTTATGTTCTTGGTAAGAGAGTAGGGTGCCAGTGCTTCTATGGGCTGAATAATAATCTTTTTCGGCATAGCCATAGTCTATGAATAAGAAAATACCCTGATTTAAAAACTGATTTAAATAACTTAACCAGGGCTTTAAAACTAAGCAGATCTCAGACTGATAACCGTCTGGGAATACGCCTTGTCTGGATTCAATTTCTTGAATAATTTTTAATAATTCAGGGTCTGGTGTCTCAGGGTAAAATTTTAAATTTTGCTTTAAATTTTCTGGGTGATTTATTTCAGGTCCGACAAATAGCTCAAAATTTTTTTTATCTATTTTTTTGAATAATTTGACACACAAAGCATCACAGACTTCGTTGCCTAAAATCACGCCATTAAATTTGGAGTTTTTTATATTTTCTAGGTTATCTAGCCAAATTATTTTTTTAATAAAATCAGGGTGCTGTTTGTTTAAATATTCATATTGAATTTTTTTAAAAACCCCGGAGCGCTCGAGAATAAAATAATTATTGGGTAATAAATTAAGATCTTTTAATCGGCTTAAAATATCAGCGGCTAGTTTTCCAGACCCGGCTCCGAGCTCTAGGATACAGGGGTTGTCGCATTGTTTTAAAACAGGATAAATACTTTCTGCTAGCGCAAAACCAAATAAATCAGAAAGTTCAGGGGCGGTAATAAAATCACCCTGAGACCCAATGCTAATTTTAGGATTTAAATAATAACCAGGAGATTCGGGATCTGGGTTATAAAGTGCCAGATCCATGAATTGATCAAAAGGAATTTTTTGATTATTTAAATGATTTAAATTCAAACCCCATCCCCTAATAATTTTTCTTGGGGAAAATGTAATTTTTCTAAAGCGTCTTTAATTTTCTGGATCATAAGAGGCGGCCCGGCGGTATAGATCAGTGGGTTATTAAATTTTTTAAAGTCTTTTAAAAACTGCTCATGAACTAGGCCAGTAGTTTTTGAGCTGTCTGAGCTGTCTGAATTAACGGGAATAAAGTGAAAATGGGGATAAGTAAGTTTTAAATTTTCAAAATAATCTTTTTGATAAAGCAAATTTAAATTTCTCACCCCCCAGTATAAATAAATAGCTTGAGTGGCTGAGTTATTTTTTAAAGCTTCAGGGATCATTGAAAGCATCGGAGTAATCCCACCGCCACCAGCAATAAAGACTAAATCGCCCTGATGATTTTGTCTTAAATGGGCTCGGCCCTTGGGTCCGTAAACCATTAGTTTTTCAGCCGCTTGAATGTCTTTAATTAATAGGTTTTCAGTGCTGGGGTCCGAGTGAATGATGTGTAATGTTAATAGGGGATTGGGATTCTGATCTGGAGCGGGTGTATTTGTAATCGAAAAAGGATAACGCTTGGATCCAATGATTAATTCCAGATATTGACCCGCTAAAAATTTAAAACTTGCGGGGCCATCAATACTTAATTCAAGACCCATGACTTGAGGGGTGATTTCCCAGCTCTTATTTAATTTAACTTTGAAAAATCGAGCGGGGGATTCCCCTGGAAGTAATAAGTCAGGGTGGTCGATTAAACAATCGGATTGGGGATAAGCGCAGCAGAATAAAGCTTCGCCCTGGGCTTCTTCGTCGGGCATGAGGCCTGAGGGTTCTATTTCTGGATAGCTCACAGTGCCTTGTACTATTTTGCCTTTACAGGTCGCGCAGACCCCGTTTTCACAAGAAGTGGGAACTTCAATCCCTGCCCGTCTTAAAGTGTCTAATAAAGATTCATGGCCGGAGTTTTCTAAGGGCTGGGCTGGATTATTTTTAAGAGAGATTTTAAAAGGTGGGCAGGACATGAGTTTTTCGATCTTATAGTTTTAAAAAAGGCCGGCGAGTATAACGGAGAGTCTGGTCATAATTCACTTAAAACTTGAACTTGGTTTCTGATCTATGGATTATTTTTAATTTGAGTTCAGCAATTATTTTTTTTATTGTTTACATCCATTTTTTATCTTTAAATATTTTTGAGTTATTTAAAAATGATTATTAATAAAATAAAAAAAATAAAAGAACAATATGATTTATATAGCCCTATTGTTCAGGCTTTATTTTCGTTGTATTCCAGACATAATTTTTTACTACACAGAGTAGGTCCTTTGTTATTAGATTCTGGATTTTTTGGTTTAAAAAACTTAAGTATTTTGCAAGCTCTAGGCGCTTCGAAGGATTTTTTTAAATTTTTGTTATTGAATACTCCAGCGCCTTTTGCGTCACCAGAGGGCTTTCAATTTCATTTTTCAAAAAATTTATTTCTTGCCAGAGTTCTGTATGTTTTAGAGCTTGCACACTTGAAGCTTTCTACGCTTGGTGTTGTTGCCCCGGCGAGACCATTGCTATTAGCAGAAGAGAACCAGCTTGCGATTTTGCTTCCTTTTTTTCCAAAAAAAAGTGCTTTATTGGCTTTTCGTTTTGGCTTGAATCAGTTGGGAGAATTGGCAAAAAAAGCCTCAAATGGTTTGAGATATTTGCCCTGATTTGCCCTGATTTGCCCTGATTTGCTAGGTCAATGGATCTTAAGTTATTAAACTCCTGTTTTATATTTTTTAATTTTTTTTAATTAATAAAGCTCAGGAGTTTTTTTTATGATTTTTTTAAGATTTTTTAAATTATTTTTACTTATTTTAATTTCACCCATTCTAATTTTACCCAATTTTCTGAATGCCAGTACTAGCACCAATACTTGTGCCTTAGATGCTGGGACGGCGACTTATGATTTTAAAGTTCATGGATCCAGCGTGGGTTCTGTCGTTCGCACAGAAAGCCTAGATACTAATCAGCCCGGGCATTATAAAATTAGCTCTATAACTCAGGCTAAGTTTTTATTTTTTAAAGACCGGCTGACAGAAAATTCTGTAGGGTTAATTACTAATCTGGCTGTTACTCCAGGGCGTTATCAAATTACAGATACGCGCTCTAAGAAAAATTTAGTGATTACTTTTGATCAAGATAAAAAAACCGCAGAGCTTCAGTCTAGTACTCTTGAAAATCTGGAGAAAAATTTAACTATTCCAGACAATATTCAAGATAATTTAAGTTATGTCTTGGCTTTAAGATTAAATTTAATTCAAAAATTATTTAAACCTGGGCAAGCATTAATGGTCCTGGCGCAAGATAAAAATAAAAAAATTATTCCCACAGCTTTTTATTTTTCAGAAAGTAATAACTCTAATTCAAATAAAAATATTGAATTAACGCGCGTAGATTCTGAGTCTCAAATCACCTATCACTATTGGTTTTCGCCCAGTGAGAATGATTTATTAATTAAAACAGAGGCTGTTAAAAATAATCAGGCGGGTCAAAATAATCAGGATGATATTATCGCTGAGACGGATTTACAGAGTTATAAAAAATCAGACACTTGTTTAGTGAGCTAGATAGCTGTGAGCGGTTTAATTTATTCAGACGCTTTTATTTTGCATCGATATGCCTATTCAGAGACCAGCTTGTTATTAAAAATACTCCTGCCGGATTGTTTTATAACCTCCATGATTGCGAAGGGCGTTAAAAATACACGACGTGGTCGGGGAGCTCTGGCGGGTTTATGTGAGCCTTTTTATTATTTAAATATTGGCTTCACTGGTCGTGGTGAAGTTAAAAGTTTAAAAACTATTGATTTAATAGATTCTGGGCAGACTAGGTTATTAGGTAATTTTTTAGCTTCTGGGTTTTATCTCAATGAATTATTAATAAGTTTATTGGGCCCCAGTATTTGCTCTCAGGAATTATTTAATAGTTATTTACAAGCCCAAAAAGATTTAAGTAATTTAAATAATTTAAAAAATAATAATTTTTTTGAGCTCTCGAAAATTTTAAGAATCTTTGAGAAAAAATTATTAGAAGAAACTGGTCATGGGCCAAATTTATTAGTCGATCAGAATCACGAAGAGATTTTATTAGATGAATTTTATGAAATAATGCCGGGCTGTTTGGGTCGAAAACTCGGTCGAGAAGTTGGGCAAAAATTAGATAAAAATTTAAATAAAAATATTTATCAGGGCGAAGATTTATTAAAAATTAATAATAATATTTTTGACACGCCAGAAATTATTTATTTAGCCAAGAAGATTTTTAGAGAATTAATTGATTTAAATACGCATGGGAAAATTTTAAAAACACGTGAATTACTGAGGGAGTGTTTTAATAATGCTGAAAAATAAAATTAAATTGGGCGTGAATGTCGATCATGTGGCGACTTTAAGACAAAACAGAGGGACCGTGTATCCAGATCCTGTCCATGCGGCTTTGATGGCAGAAGAGGCTGGGGCAGATGGCATTACGGTTCATCTAAGAGAAGACCGTCGTCATATTCAAGAAGCGGATGTCAGAAGATTATCTGGAATGATCTGCACAAGATTAAATTTAGAAATGGCAGTGACGCCGTGGATGATTGATTTTGCTTTGGATATTAAACCCACTTATTGCTGTTTAGTGCCAGAGAAAAGACAAGAGTTAACGACCGAGGGTGGTTTAGATGTTGTTAGTAATTATTTAGAGATTCAAGAAGCATGTGAGCGTTTAGGGCAGGCCGGTATCTTAGTTTCTTTGTTTATTGACCCGGATAAAAATCAGATTCAAGCCGCTTCTGATATAGGCGCGCCCGTGATTGAAATTCATACGGGGTCTTATGCAGATGCTAAAAATCCCATGGATCTTAAATTTGAATTAGAGCGTATTCGTGAGGCCGCTGAGTTTTCAAATCAGCTGGGATTAATTACTAATGCGGGTCATGGGCTGCATTATCATAATGTCCAAGAGATTGTAGAAATGGGCGGTTTCTATGAATTAAATATTGGACATGCGATTGTCTCCAGAGCGCTTTTTGTTGGTATGCATCAGGCGGTTAGAGAAATGAAAAATCTATTGGTTTAAATAAGGTTGTTTCATGGACGCGTTGGATCCGCTGTGCTTAAATCTCGCGCTTAAATTTTTAAATTAATTTGGAGTTTTTATATGGCTTCTTTCTTGTCTTCTTTTTTATCAGATTTATCAGAAAAATTATCAAATTTGTCAGGGTATTCACTGATGGAAAAATATGAATTGGCCGGGCTGATTTTGGGCTTGGTTATTTTAACCGGCTTTTTAGCCTGGGCGGTTTTGCATAGCAAAGAAGAAAGGCGGAAAGATAAAGAAGAAGCTGAGGCGAATATTGGGTCCAGCGATGCAGGTGATTTTTCTGGCGTTAAATTTGAAGTTAAGCCAGAAATTAAATCTAAAATTAAATCTGAAATTAAATCTGAATTAGAAAATACGGAAGACACTGTTGTATTAAAGAAAATCCAAGAAGAAATTGCTTATGCATCGAAACAAGCGGCCAAAACAGAAAAATTAGGCGCAGTTTCTACAGACCCATTTTCTAATGGACAGTGGATGGAGGCGGTGAAAAAGACGTTTAAGTATCGGACTGATGTTAATTCGCGTCGGATGGATGATCGAGAAAAGCTGCTCCAGGGTTTAGTGATTGTAAATATCATGGCGCCTGCGGGATTGTTTTTTTATGGCCGAGATGTTTTAGAAAATTTAAACAGTCTGGGATTAAGATTTGGAGAGCTCGGGATTTTTCATAAATTTAATGAGCGTGGAGAGAAGATTTTTTCAATTTCTCAAGCTACAGAACCGGGTTCTTTTGATATTAATAATATGCCTTTATGTTCTATCAAGGGTCTGACCTGTTTTTTTGATTTAAGTAAAGTCACCCAGCCTAAGTATGCTTTTAGGGCTTTATTAGCCTGTGTTCATGAGTTGGCTCATGGGCTCAAAGGACAGATTTTAGATGACAAGATGAAACCCCTGACGCAAGAAGCGATTACAGAGATGTTAAAAAGAATCAAAGCGGGAGAAGAGAGGGCAGAAGGGAAGCTGGAAGAGCATTTGGTTTATTAAATAATAATGCAAGAATTAATTCAGAAAGCAGAAGCGCTTCGTGAGAAATTAAAATTATATAACCAGCAGTATCACCAGAAAGATCAGCCAATCGTGTCTGATTTGGTTTATGACGCTTTATTCAAAGAGCTGCTAGAGCTGGAGATGAAACATCCAGCGTTGATTATCTCAGATTCACCTACTCAAAAAGTGGGGAGTGAGATAGCTTCTGGGTTTTCAAAAATTACCCATAAGATGCCCATGCTGTCTTTAAGTAATGGCTTTAGTGATCGTGATATTTTTGAATTTGAGCAAAGAATTAAAGAAAAGTTGGATTTAAATCAAAATAATTTAATTACTTTTCATGCGGAGCCCAAATTAGATGGCTTGGCTGTTTCTTTAAGATATGAAAAAGGGCTTTTAAAAAGCGCGGCCACAAGAGGCGATGGGCAAGTTGGCGAAGATATTACTGAGAATATTAAAAGCTTAAAAAATATACCCCTTGATTTAAATTTAAATCAAGAAAAATTAAATTTAAAAAGTATCCCAGAAATTTTAGAGGTCCGCGGTGAAGTGATTATGCCTATTGCAGTGTTTACTGCTTTAAATCAAGAGGCTGAGTTAAATCAAACTAAACTTTTTGCTAATCCCAGAAATGCTGCAGCAGGGTCTTTACGTCAATTGGATTCGAGTATTACTGCCAAACGGGGCTTGCAGTTTTTAGCTTATGGCGTTGGGGAAGTTACTCCTGATTTGAAAATTTTGGGCTGTTATACGCAATTTAATTTGCTGGAATTAATTAAAAAATTTGGTTTTTCTGTGAGTGCGCATTGTGGTTTAGTTCTAGGGGCTGAAGGTTGTTTAGAACACTTTAAAATTTTAGAAAATCTAAGATCATCTTTACCTTATGAAATCGATGGGGTGGTTTATAAAGTCAATGATTTTAAACTCCAAGAAGACCTGGGTTTTATTTCAAGAGCCCCTCGATTTGCGATTGCGCATAAGTTCCCCGCTATGGAGGCGCAGACTGTTTTAGAGGATGTGGACTTTCAGGTTGGTCGGACGGGGGTAATTACACCGGTTGCAAAATTACTGCCGGTCTTAGTTGGCGGTGTGCGGGTGAGTCATGCCACTTTGCATAATAAAGACGAAATAGAGCGCTTAAATTTAATGATTGGAGATACGGTGATTGTCCGTCGAGCGGGAGATGTGATTCCTGAAATTATAAAAGTAGTTTTAGCGAATCGACCTGCTGACGCCAGAGTAATTACAGAACCAGAATCTTGCCCTTCTTGTGCTGGAGGCTTATCTCGCAGAGAAGGCGAAGTCGCATTAAGATGCTTTGCAAGTTTAAATTGCCCGGGGCAAAGACTGGAAAGACTCTGGCATTTTGCTTCAAGACAGGCCATGAATATTGATGGGCTAGGTCGCAAAATTTTAGAATTATTAATGAACGAAAATTTAGTGAAATCTCCAGCAGATTTATATTTATTAAAAACAGAAGATTTAGAAAACAAAGAGCGCATGGGGAAAAAATCGGCGAATAATTTAATTCAAGCCATTGCTCAAACTAAAAAAATTGGCCTGGCTAAGTTTGTTTATGCTCTAGGGATTCCTGAAGTCGGTGTGACCACTGCACAAAATTTAGCCAAATATTTTTTAAATCTGGAAGCTTTAATTCATGCCAGTTATGAGGACTATTTAAAAGTCCCCGATATTGGGCCCTGCGTGGCTCAAAATTTAACAGATTTTTTTAAGGCGCCTGGTTTTACTAATCCAATAATCACGGATTTATTAGCTGTAGGTTTAGAAGTTTTGCCGGAAATTAAATTAAATCTAGAGCAAGAAAAAAATTTAAATCTCAAAGATAAAACCTTTGTGCTGACAGGAACGCTAGAAAATTATTCCAGAGAAAATTTAAAAGAATTATTAGAATCCATGGGCGCCAAGGTTTCTAATAGTGTATCTAAAAAAACTTTTGCTTTAATCGTTGGTGAAGATCCTGGGTCCAAATTAAAAAAAGCGGAGGAGTGTGGCGTGGCGCTCTGGTCAGAAAAAGATTTGCTATCTTTTCTCTCAGATTTTATTTAAATCCAATAGCGCCTTAAATTTCTTAATTTCTCAGGGAAATCTTTTATGGAAAATCAATATAAACAAAGCTCAAAAGAGTCAGGTAGATTTAATTTATCAGTTAACTCTATTTTTAAAGAAGCCTGGCAAAATGTGTATGGCATCAAAGGGCCTATTTTTATGGCTGAGATTTATCTGATTTTTATTGCCTTTTTATTCTTTTTTTTAGCCTCTTTAATTGGCTTATTTTTAATCTCTGTTTTACCTGATTTAAAGCCTATTTTGCATCTGATCACAGCCTTTGTTTCTGGAGGTTTATTAATCTGCGGCATTGCTTATTTAAATCGCTTAAGTATTAAAAAAATCAGTGGCTTTGCCATAGAGCTAACTTTTAGATCTTTCTTTCGCTCCTATGCTTATTTATCAGAAGCAGTGGGCTTATATTTTTTAAATGTCATCTGCTTAATTATTTTATTGGGTCTTTTTTTTCTCAGCTTATTATTTGCGGGGATTTTATTAGACGGTACCGCAGCCATTGCTTCTAATTTTTCTGCGGGCTCTTGGGTAATGCTAGACACTCACCATGTCGTCGTTCGAAATTTTGTGCTGGTTCTACTAGCTCTTGAGTTGTTCGTGGCTTTTTGTATCTACAGCTTTTTCTCGACTGTTTTTCAAATGGCTATTCCAGTCGCGATGAATCAAAAGATCAGAGTTTTTTTAGCATTAAAATTAATTTTTATTTCTTTCAGTAGGGTGTTTTTTCAAATCATTGTTATTAATATTTTGGCCTTTGTTCTTATTTTTATCAGCGCCATTCCCTTAGGTATTGGCTTAATCTGGACCTTGCCCTTGGCTTATAATTTAAACGCGTCGATTTATAAGCAAGTTCTAGGTTTGGCGACTCAAAAATGAGTGGCTGATTAAAAAATATTAAAAAATTAAAAATATTTTTAATTTAAAATCCGAACTTCTCTTTGGGGGTAGGGCATAGAAATATTATTCTGATCAAAGATTTTTTTAATCTGTTCGTTAGATTCAAAAATTACAGAATTATAGTCATCAGTGAGCACCCAAACCCGAAATAACAAACTAATACTGCTATCCCCAAAAGATTGCAGGGCCATGAAAGGCTCGGGGTCTTTTAAGATTCTCGGATTATCTTGAGCTAATTGATTTAACAGAGACTTAGCTAGGTCAATATTAGTCTGATAGCTGACTCCAATAGTTAAATTAATTCGGCGTGTTTTATTTCTGGTTAAATTAATAATGGTCCCGTTTAACACTTCGTTATTGGGAATAATGATTTCTTGATTGTCTGAGCTGGTCAAAATGGTGTACATCAGAGTGACTTTTTTAACAACACCTTGAGTATTAGCTGAAAGCAAAATGGTATCGCCATGTCTAAACGGATGAGTCCCGACCAAAATCATGCCGCTGGTGAGTTGAGAAATAGAGTTTTTCAGTGAGTAGCCAATGGCAAGAGCACTTGCGCCTAAAATGGCGGCTAAAGAGGTTGTTTGAATGCCCAATTTAGATAAAAAAGCGATGAGCACAATGGATAAAATAGCGTAGTAGGCAATTTCACTCACAAAAGTCGCAATGGTTTTATCGACATGTTTTTCGGGCATGAGCTTTAAAATAATTTTTTTAATCATCCGGGCGGCGTACCAGCCGATGCCTAGAATTAATACAGCGCCGATAAAATCTAAGCCATAGCTCAGTGCGTAATTTAATAAAATAGTGAGCAAGTCACTAGAGAAATTTTTGAGTTCTAAAGGGATCATAAGAATTTTAGGGCCTTATTTTTTAATTTTAATTTTTACTTATTTTTGATTTTAAATTCATTACGACTTCCGCTGATAAATCAGTCAGTCTCACAATAATATCTTCAGGCATGCCTTCTGTGAGCATCCGGACAGCCATATTTTCTTGGACTTCTTTCTTGCCTTCTTGTCGCCCTTCTTGTCGCCCTTCTTGTCGTAATCTTTCCGCAACAGACATCGCCAGCTCCTTATCATTGGGTAGGTGAGTATTAATAAGATCGAAGAACTCTTCTGGTGGAAGATCCATCATTAAAAAAAGATATTTTAATAAAATTTTTTTTAATTTGATATCAATTGGGCCTAGATTTTTAAGTAAAGGCTTAAGCAAATTTTTAAAATGCTTAAGGCGAACATTTTTTAAAATAAGCTCAATGCCAAAAATTTCTTCATGAGATTGAATAATGACGTCTGGCGTATTAATCAAATCACTCAAAATAGGCTTTTGATAATATTTCATCGCTAAGTCGGGCTCTTGAAATAAATCTTTACTATTTAAATTATGGCGCCAGGGTTTTTTCCCCTGGTAATAAATAAGACTAAAAATAATAGGTAATTTTTTGCCAGGATTATGCTTTGCATAAGCCAAAAGCTCGGCGGTTTGATAATTCGAAATTCTTAAGGGCATCAAGGGGTCTGAGCTAGTTTGATGTTCGATATGGACACATAAAGAATATTCTTTTTTAGAATTATTCTTGGTGGATCTTAAAAAATAAATCAAATCAGGTTCGAAATTCTCTTGAGTTTTATTTTCCAGACGCTTGGGTCCACTGCGGTGAATTTCGAGTAAATTCCAGTCAATTGTTTTCTGTAACTCTTGAGGTAAATAGGCTTTTAAAAAAGGCTCAAAAAACGCACGTTCTGACATGAGCTCTTTGAAATTCAAATCATGAATATGATGGGGATGAGCAGCAGGGGGTGAATCAAGAGTGCGCGTTAAATCAGGCATGAAGTCAATAAACTTAAATAATTAGGATTAAAAAATAATTTTTAATATGAGATTATTTTTTATTATCTAAGTCAATTTATGCACATGTTAAAATCATAATATATTTTTACTTTTTTATTTTACTCCCTCAGCCCACCACACCGCATGCAGCCCCAGGTGGTCCTGTCATTAATGGTGCTTTTAAAGAATCAAGAGTCTTGGCCGTCATTTCTGTATCTAGCCTCGGCGCCATCACGGTCGCCGTTCTTGAGGTTTTTGGCCGGCAAGTACTAAAAAAAGAATCTTCACAAATACTAAAAAGCGTCCCGCGGAGTTCGCGGTCGATGTGGGTATTTTGAGAAAGTATTTGTAATTGGTTGTAAATTAATTTTCTAATTTTTTTAGAATCTCCATCAGCGCTAGAAATATCTACGCCTAATAAAATCCCTAAAAAAGTTTTAAAAGAATCAGGTCGAGTATCTCCAACTCCAGAGCAGCTTAAAAAACAGCGACGAGTGTCTTGAGTAAATAATCCAAGAATATTTTTGCATTTCTCAATAGATGATTCTTCCGAAGCTAATATCTTCAGAGTTTCTAAATAATTATTCCCGCCAGTAAAAAATGGGTTGTCTTCTACTTCTCTTGCAAAATTATCCAATCCAGTTTGAATAGAAATTAAAGGGCGGGTTCCAAGTGTTGAACTAAAAATGGTTGAAATTTCTTCTGCCATATTCTGAATACTCGTCGTGTTACATAAGGTAATATCTTTAAAAATATCTGCGTTGCCAGCGATACCTGCTGGAGTAGAGGGGCTCTCAAAAACACCATTTAAAGACGCCTGTCTTGCTAATCTTGTCATTTTTTTATCCCCTTTATATTCACTCTTAAAAATTTTGCGGATGGTTCTCCAAAATTTTGCTGGGGGCAAGGGTTAATTAAATAATTAATTTAAATAATTAAATTAGATTTTGACTGAAATTTTCCAGATAATGCCTGGCTGATTTTAATGGCGGTAAGTAATAAGTAATAAGAAGAGTTTTAAACAATGGCTTTATTAGTTTTAAAAGAAATGAATTTGCATTTTGGTCCCAAAGTTATTTTTGATCGTCTGGGTCTATCTATTGAAAAAGGTGAGCGTATTGCTCTGCTTGGCCGTAATGGTGTTGGTAAAACCACTTTGTTTAAATTATTAGAAAACAGGTTAAAGCCAGATTCTGGAGAGTTTCAAAAATTAAGTAATTTAAAAATTTGCTCTTTAGACCAAGAAGTCCCTGAAGATACCCAGGGGTCTATTTTTGAAGTTGTTTATGCTGGGCTGGAAAAAAGCTTAAAAGATTCCGGTCATTGGGATGAGTACGAAGATGAATTTTGGAAGCTCGAGCAAAAAGTCAATAAAGTCTTGTCTAAATTAGATTTGCCTCCAGAAGATTTATTTGAAAATTTGTCAGGAGGATTAAGACGCAGAGTCATGTTGGCTCAAGCACTGGTTCAAGAGCCTGATTTATTATTATTAGACGAGCCTACTAACCATTTGGATATTCAGGCTGTTGAGTGGCTTGAAAATTATTTGCCTAATTATCCAGGCAGTATTTTATTTATTACCCATGATCGACGATTTTTACAAAAGATTGCCAAAAGAATTATTGAACTAGATCGCGGAAGATTACAAAGTTTCGAAGGATCTTATAGCCAATTTTTAGTTCACAAAGAGGCCGAGTTATCTGCAGAAGAGCATCGCAATTCTGAATTTGACAAGCGCTTAGCCGAAGAAGAAGTGTGGATTAGGCAGGGGGTTAAAGCCCGAAGAACGCGTAATGAAGGGCGAGTGAGAGCTTTAGAAAAAATGCGTCAAGAATTTTCTGAAAGACGCAACCAGATTGGCAAGGCTGAAATGGTGTCTGTGAATGCCGGAAAATCAGGTAAGAAAGTCTTAGAGGCTAAAAATATTTCTTATCAAACACCTGAAACGAATACCATGCCTTCCCAGAAATTATTTAAAAACTTTTCGACAATTATTCAAAGAGGCGATCGTATTGGCATCTTAGGTCCCAATGGCTGTGGCAAAAGTACTTTTTTAAATGTTTTACTAGGCGAATTAAAACCGACAGAAGGATCTGTTGAGCTGGGGACAGAGTTAAATATTGCGTATTTTGATCAGCTGAGAGATCAGCTAGATCCGAATAAAACTTTACTAGAAAATATTTCAGGCGGCTCTGAATTTATAGATATCAATGGCAAGCAGACGCATATTCTTAGCTATCTCAGAAGATATTTATTCGAACCGGCTAGAGCGCGTGAAAAAGTAGGGGTTTTATCTGGAGGCGAAAGAAATCGAGCGCTATTAGCTAAAATTTTATCTAAGCCGTCTAATTTATTAATCCTGGATGAACCTACTAATGATCTAGATCTAGAAACCCTGGAATTATTAGAAGAATTATTAATCGATTACTCGGGGACTTTATTATTAGTCAGCCATGATCGGGAATTTTTAGACAATGTGATTACCAGTACTTTGGTTTTTGAAGAAGACGAGTCAAGCCCTGGAGATATTCTAATTAATCAATATGTCGGCGGGTATCAGGACTGGCTCAGACAGAGAAAAAATTTAGAAAAAAGTTTAGAAAAAAATTCAGCTGGATTAATTAATTTAGAACAAGAGAAAAAAAATAATAAAAATAAAAAATCTCAAAATTTAGCTATTCAGAAATTATCTATTCCAGAAAGACAAAGATTAGAAAAGCTCCCTGCAGAAATAGAATTAAAAGAAATAGAAATTGCGGAGTTAGAAGAAAAATTAGCAGGGGCTGAGTTTTATCAAAAAGATCCAGAGGGATTCATGACTTCTGGGAAAAATTTAGAAAAATCTAAAACAGAACTGGCGGGCTTATATCAGCTTTGGGAAGAGTTTGACGCGAGGAAATAGTGACAGGAAACAGTGATACCCAAGGACAATCAGCGGCTTCTCGTTATAATCCGCGACTTGTTTTTATAAAGGGTTTTAGGGTATGGAAAAAAATAAAAATAAAAAAATATTTAAATTTTCGCTCGTTTTTTTAATTATTTTTTTAATTGTAGGGGCGGGATATTTTTATTTTTCTAAAGATTTTCGTGGTCCCAATAAAATCATTACTTTACCTGCCCCTCTTGTGTCTGTGACTCCGGCCAAAATTCAATCAGAGCCCGTGAGCTTAATTGCCCTAGGGACGCTGATTGCGCCTAATGATGTGACTTTGATGGCTGAGCAGTCTGGGCAAATTACGAGTATTAATTTTAAAAGCGGAGATTTAGTTCAAGCGGGGGATATTTTATTTAAAATTAATGATGTCTCTCAAAAAGCCCAAGTAGCCCAAGCCCAGGCAAATTATCAGAACGCCTATTCAGAATATCAACGCTATGTGTCTTTAAATCAAACGCCTGGCATGGTGTCTAAAGAAACCCTGGATCAAAATATGGCGAATTATCTAGCCGCTAAAGGGGTTTTAGACGTCGCTCAAAAAGCCTTGTCTGACACGGAAATTAAAGCGCCTTTCGCAGGTGTTTTAGCCGCTCCCCAATCAGTGAGAGGCCAGATAGATTCCAGTGGAGATTCTTTAAGCAATATTACGCAGATTGCCGTTGGGGCTTATGTCAGCGCTGGGACGCCTTTAGTGGAAATCGTCGATCAGAAAAATCTCTTGGTTCAATATACTTTGCCGCAAGAAGATTTTGCTTTGGTAAAACTGGGTCAGAAAATTTTAGTTAGTGTGAATGTGTTTAAGCATGAATTATTTAAAGGCCAGGTGAATTATATTTCCCCGAGTTTAAATACGGCGACTCGGACTTTTACGGTGAGAGCGGGAATAGATAACTCTGCTGGAAAGTTGTCTCCAGGGATGATGGTTAAAATTAATCAAATTATTAATCCGAATTATCAGGCTTTGGTGATTCCAGCGATGAGCTTAATGGTCGATCTCCAGGGTTATCATGTGTATGGCTTAGAGAATTCAAAAGTGGTTTCTATACCAGTCCAAGTAGGCTCGCGTTATGAAAATAATATTGAAATTACCAGCGGCTTAAAGGCTGAAGATTTAGTGATTTCAGGGGGCTTACAAAAAGTCCATGAGGGGCAGTTAGTCCAAGTAGTCCAAGTGGCTGGAGAGTAGACAATGCGCTTAACCCATCTGTGTATTGAGCGACCTGTTTTTGCGACGGTTTTAAGCCTGGTTTTAATTATTTTAGGGGTGATGTCTTATACCCGCCTACCCATTCAATTTGCACCGACGGTGTTTGAGCCGCATTTAAATATTCAAGTGAATTATCCCGGGGCTTCGGCTGAGCTCATGGAAGAAACTGTTGTACAGCCTTTAGAAAATTCTCTGGCTCAGACCCCTAATTTAACCATGATGCACTCCAGTAGTTTTTCCGAGTCTTCGAGTATTCATCTGGTGTTTAAGTCTCTGTCTAAAGAAGATTTTCTCATGGCCCAATCCCAGGTCATGCAAGAAATTGGAGAAGTGGATTTACCAACGGGGGTTTCTCAGCCCAAGATCTATTCAGGCGGTGAAACATGGCCTGAAATGTTTGTGAGTGTGAGTGATTATAAAAAAGATAACATTGCCCTTGCTGACTATGTTCAAAATAATTTTGTGAAACCCTTGCAGCATATTCCTGGAGTAGCTTTAGTGAGTGTCAATGCAGAGACACCTGCTTTGAGACTCACACTTCACCCTTTAGAAATGGCGCGTTTGGGGGTGACGGTTGCCCAATTAAAACAAGTCATGCAAGAAAATAATCTCTCCGTGCCTTTAGGTTATCTAGTCAGTCAGGATCAAGAGATTCCTTTGAATGCGACTTTGACTTTGCCGACAGTGACAGCTTTTCAAAATTTAATTATTGGAAAAACACAGTCAGGTAGTTTAATTCGATTAAATCAAGTGGCGGATATTGCCGTAGGTCCTGTGAGCTTAGGCGGTAATCAAAGCACGATTAATGGTCAGCCGGGAATTACTTTAGCGATTAGTTTTACCGATGATGCCAATCCCATTATTGTCGGCGGTCTGGTGAAAAAAACCTTACATGCTATGGCAGTAGATCTCCCACCCGGCATGAAACTGGGTGTCTTATTTAGCACGGCGGATGTTTTAAAACAGTCTGTTTTGGAAGTCATGCGGACGATTTTTTATGCGGTTATTCTAGTGTCTTTAGTCAGCTTGATTTTTTTAGGCCGACCCAAAATAGCCTTAATTCCCATTGTCACTATTCCCGTGTGTTTAATTGGCTCTTTTACTTTAATTTGGGCCTGTGGTTTTAGTATTAATATCATGACGCTTTTAGCTTTAGTTCTCGCGACTGGCTTAGTGGTCGATGATGCCATCGTGGTTCTAGAAAACTGTCATCGACATGTCGAATCTGGCTTAGAGCCTAAAGCTGCGACGCATCAATCTTTAAGAGAAATCTCTTTTGCCGTGTTGGGCATGACGGTATGTTTACTGGCGGTGTATATCCCAACGGCTTTTATTCCAGGAAAAACCGCGATTTATTTCAGAGAATTTGCTTTGACTTTAGGTGGAGCGGTTTTGATTTCAGGTTTCGTAGCGCTGACTTTAACCCCCATGATGTGCGCTAAGATTTTAAAAAATAATTTAAAAATAAAAAATTCCCAAAAATATTCTAAGCAGGGCTATGAACATTGGGTTGATCTAATTTTTAATCAGCTGAAAAATCAATATCAATTATTTTTAAATTTTATTTTAAAAATAAAATATTTCGTTTTAGCTGCTTTTGTTTTATTAATTTTAAGCTCTGTGTTTGTTTTTAATAAAATTCCAAGTGCGCTCATGCCGCCTTTTAATATGGGATTTATTTATATGGGTACGGTGGGCCCCTTATCTTCCAGTGTGCTTTACACCGAGCGTGAGTCTCAGAAAATTTTAGAGCAGGTTCAAAAAATTCCAGGGGTTAATCTAGTGGGTTTTTGGAGTGGGGGGATGGGTAAATCCAGCAATCAGGGCAATGCTTTGATTACTTTAAAATCTGGAAATAACACAGATCAGGTTTTATCGAGTATTCAAAAAATTGGCCAGAGTAGTTCTAGCCTTTCAGTCTTTGCGACCGAGATTGACCCCTTTGGTCAAGACCAGTCTAGTAGCGAGGCTTTGGGGGATATTAGCTTTAGTTTAAATGGCGTTTTAAGTTACCCAGAATTAGCGCAAGCAGCTGATTTATTAAAATCTGAATTAATTAAGAATCCCATGATTCAAAGTGTGAATAACGGCCTGCAGCTTAATCAGCTTCAATATGATGTCAGTATTAATCGGGTCTTAGCAGCGGATTTAGGCGTGTCTATTAGTAATATTACAGACACTTTGGGCGCGTTTATTGGCGGCGCTGAGCTGGGGGTAAATTATATTTCTAATAACAATAGCTATCCCATTATTATGCAAATGCCTGAAAATAAACTGGCTGATTTTTCCATGTTAAATAACCTGTTTGTCCAGACTAGCTCGGGTGAATTATTACCCCTCTCTGAATTTGTGAGTTTTAAAGAAGTGACTGGTTTAAGTGCCCGTTTTCATATTAACCAAATGCGAGCAGCGCCGATGGGTGTGAGTTTAAAACCGGGAGTACCCGCAGGATTAGGCATGAATTTTATTCAAGAGACTGCTAATCAAATTTTACCCTCGGGTGTTGACTTAACTTTTAGTGGCCAGTCTCAAAAATTATTAGAGTCTAATAATTCGATGACTTGGATTTTTATCCTGGGACTTGTTTTTATTTATTTAATTTTGGCGGCTTTATTTGAAAGCTTTTTAGACCCGCTAATTATTTTACTCACGGTCCCTTTGTGCGTGATTGGTGCGGTGTTTATTTTATTATTTTTACCTTCGGGTTCTCTCAATGTGTTTACAGGGGTGGGCTTGGTGACTTTGATTGGCTTAGTCGCAAAACATGGGATTTTAATTACAAATTTTGCAAACCAATTAAGAGCAGAAGGGCAAGATTTAATTTCAGCAATTACACAAGCGGCAGGAATTAGACTGCGACCCATCTTAATGACGACGTTTACCATGATCTTAGGCGCGGTGCCTTTATTATTCTCAGAAGGGCCGGGTATGAATGCGCGAGTTCAAATAGCCGTGGTTATTATCGCGGGTTTATTAATAGGAACGATTTTTTCTTTATTAATAGTCCCCGTGGCTTATGTGTTATTAGATGGGTTAAAAATAAAATAAAAAACATGAAAAATAGCTTACTGACCCCGTTTTTAATTAATCAAATTAATAAATTTCCAGCGTTTTTTGAAAATTATTTAAATCAAAAATTTGAGTCACCCTCTCGTTCTATTTTTTGCGGGCAGGGCGGACACGCAGGTCCGCCCCTACAAGAGCAAAATTTACCAGCTCTTAAGAAAATCTTTCGGGATTTTAGAAATCAAGAAATCAGCTTAATAGCCCTGAGAGATTTAAATACCGATCAAACAGTTGTAGAAACTTGTGCTCAGCTTTCTGAGTTGGCTGAATGGATATTAAAACAAGCTTTAGATTGCTTACAAAAAATTAATAACAGTAATTTTGATCTCGATATTTTAGCCATGGGTAAATTAGGGGGGCATGAGTTAAATTTTTCGTCTGATATAGATCTTATTTTTGTTTTATTTTTACCCGATCAAGCTTCTGATCAGCCCGCTGATCAGCTCCATGATCTTTCTATTATTCCTAGGGTGACGGCGCTTTTACAGAATTTAATTAATTTATTAGACACTCCGACAGAAGATGGTCGTGTGTATAGAGTGGACATGAGATTAAGGCCGTTTGGTAAATCCGGGCCTTTAGTGATGACCGACCAGCAATTATTAAATTATTACAAAAATCATGGGCGGGACTGGGAGCGTTATGCGCTAATTAAATCTCGATTTTTAATCAAACCCCAGCAAGAAAACAGAGTATTGTGTGAGAAAAATTTACAAAATTTTATTTATCAAAAAGATCAAAATTTAGGCGTGGATTACGCCATACCAGAGATTATTTTAAATATTTATAGGGCGATTCAGAAAGAGCAAAAAGAACAAAAAAATTTAAATTTTTTAAATATTAAATTAGCAGAAGGCGGGATTCGAGAGGCTGAATTTATTGTTCAATCTTTACAGCTGATGCACGCTGGGCAGGGGAAAATTTTAAGGCGTCGGTCTTATATTAAAGCCTTGATGGCTTTGGCTTCTCAGAAAGTTTTAACAGATCAGCAGGCGTCTGTTTTAGAAGAGAGTTATTGTTTTTTAAGAGATCTAGAAAATAAATTACAAATGATTTCTGATCAGCAGACGCATGCTTATCCTGTTTGTATTTCTCAGCTCAAAGAAGATTTAGCAGCGCTTATGGGTGAAAAATCAGTACAAGATTTGGATCAAAAAGTCAGTTTTTATAGAGATAAAATCATTCAGGCCAGAAAAAATTTTTTAGAAAATAAAAATAATCTAGCCATCAGCGCAGGCCCTAGGGTGGCGAGTATTAGCCCCATGAAAATAATCAAGCGACCTGAAGATGACACGAGCCATTGGCCGGAATTAAAAACTTGGTCAGAACCCCAGGTTTTAAATTATTTTGAAGGGATAAAAAGTACGGATCCACGCTGTGCTTTTTTATTAAACCAGCTCAAAAATCCAGTCTTAGAAGCGCTAGATAATTTAGAAAATTTAGAGGGCAAAGCTAATTTTAAATTAGCCCGAACTATTATTTTGGATTTATTAGATTTAATTAAAGATAAAAAAAGCTATTTAAGTTTATTAGTGGCTAATACCCGTCAAATCAGCCGCTTATTATATTTTTTAACCCAAAGTCATTTTTTAAAAAATTTGGTCTTTCAATGTCCCGGGCTTTTGCCTTTATTTTGGGTTCAGGGGGAATCTCAACCGCGGTCTAAAAGCGAATTGAAGCAATATCTAGATCAGCACTTACAGGGCTTAGAAAATTTAAATTTAAAATTAGAGTATTTAAAAGAGCAAAGATTATTTCAACTATGCCGTATCGCTCTGAGTGACCTGGAGAATCAATATCCCATCATGCGGATCAGTGATTTTTTAACTGAGTTAGCTGAAGTGATGGTTGATATATCTTGTGAGCTGGCTTGGCATGAAATGATTGAGCATTTTGGCTTTCCCGCAGGGATTCAATCTGGAAAAGATCCAGGGTTTGCAGTGATTGCTTATGGAAAGCTAGGAGGCCTGGAGCTGAGTTACACATCAGACTTAGATCTGGTCTTTATTTATCAATATGCTGAGGGCGTTTCCAGTGGTGAAAGAGGTCTCTTGCAAGAAGAGTTTTATAGTAAATTAACCCAGAAATTTTTGGGTTTTTTACAAGATTTATATTTTATAGATTTAAGACTAAGACCCAATGGCCATTCTGGCTTATTAGCCTGTTCTATTCAGACATTTTCTCACTATCAGCATGAGAGCGCTTGGACCTGGGAGCATCAGGCTTTGTTAAAAGCGCGGCCTATTTTTTCTAATCTGGATTTAAACGCGCATTTTGAACAAATTAGATTAGATATTTTGTGTCTTAAAAGAGATAAAGAATTCTTAAAAAAAGAAGTCTTAAACATGCGTGAAAAAATGCGGGACAATAAATTAAAAAAAGAAGGTAATAGAGAAAGTGATTTAGATTTAAAGCAAACTCAGGGTGGTCTAATAGATATTGAATTTTTAGTTCAATATTTAGCTTTGTTATATGCCCATCAATACCCTGTTTTGGTGCGATATACCGACAATATTCGAATTTTAGAAAGTTTGTGTGTACAAGAAATTTTAAGCAAAGAAGAGAGTGATTTTTTAATAGAAACTTATCGCCAATATAGAAATTTTTTACATCGGGAATTTTTATTAGGACCGTCAGAAAATTTATTTCAAGCACAAAGAGCTAGGGTCTGGGATTTGTTTCATCGTTATTTATCGTCTCTCCCGCGAGCTTCCAACTAGCCTTAAGCCAAAAAATTAATTAGAAAATTAATTCAGGCTGGGAATGCTGGATGCCGCGGAATGTGGGTTTGTTTTTGTCTTTTTCAGGTTTATCGACCAGAGGGGAATCCAGGCATGTCACTACTGTCTTCTGGCGGGCATGAGCTATGTGGACCCATCTTCCTGTGTGCATCAAAAATAGCTGTACTCCCACTACTCTCCCTTTGTTTTTTAGAGGCTTCATCATCAGCTTCAGCGACTTCAAAACCTCTTGCTCTTTTTTTACTACCTCCAGCAGAACCACCTCCAGCAGCGCCAGCTTCAAGAGGGGCTCTCTCTAGTAAATATTTTAGTTTTTCTAAAAACAGATCTTTATTGAATAAATAACTTGAGATTTCCTCTCTAAGTTTTTTTCCTTCTTCATTGAAAAGTGCTGGATCCATCTCGATTCTTAAATATTTTTTTAAGTCAGGGGTAAATTTTTTGCTGATCATGTGCAATACGCGTAACCCTTCTGGCTTCTTTTCGCTATTGAGTATGCGAACAAGATTTTCAATTGCTTGATCATCCAATGAACCAGGTTGTTGAAAAAGAAAAGCCAAACGACCATAAGGTTCTTTGACCAGACGCCAGTTGTTCCGGTAATTGCTTAATTCCCTGAATAATTTTAATAAATCCAGATCTTCTTTCGGATCTGAAGACTGATGATCTCCAGGGGCAGCAGAACCACCTCCAGCAGAACCACCTCCAGCAGCGCCAGCTTCAAGAGGCGCTCTCTCTAGTGAATCTTTTAGTTCTTCTAAAAACAGATCTTTATTGAATAAATAACTTGAAATTTCCTCTCTAAGTTTTTTTCCTTCTTTATTGAAAAGTGCTGGATTCATATTAATTCTTAAATATTTTGTTGAATCAGAAGGAGATTTTTTGCTGATGATGCTCATGACGCCAAACCCTTCTGGCTTCTTTTTGCTATTGAGTATGCGAGCAAGATTTTCAATTGCTTCATCATTCAATGAGCTGGGTTTTTGAAAAAGAAAAGTCAAACGATCAGCAGCTTCTGTGGCCAGACGCCAGTTGTTCCGGTCATTGCTTAATGCCCTGAATGATTTTAATAAATCCAGATCTTTTTTCTTATTTTGAGCATACCGTAGCGTATTCGTGTGCGTCTCAAGATTATCAACAATTGATGCATCCAGATGCATTGTACCTGCGTCTGTACATTCTTTTATAGTCGCAACGTTCGCAGCTGTTAAAAAAGAGGGTTTTCCAAACATAATTGTTGAAATTTGTTGAATGGTTTCTGGTGGAGATGTGTCGAATATTTCTGGACTCATCACAAATGCAAGATATTTGTCCTGAATAGGGCATCGTGGCTTGGGGCTAAGGGAGACTGAAGAGATGTAGACGCCTTCAGGTGGTCGTCTGGGATCTTTTGGATCTCTTATCTTTGGAGTTCTTATCTTTTGCGCAAGATCATTTATGGGGTGCTTTTTTGCAGGAGCTAATGCAAGTAATTCTGGGCTTTGAAAAAGAATAACCAGTCTTCCTTCCGGCGTTGTTACTTTCTGCCAATACTGTAAATCTTTGCGTTGCTTTTTAAATATTTGGTATGGGCTTGGGATCGCTGACATTTTCTTTCCTTGATTTTTTTATTTTAATACTAATTAAAATTTTAATGATCGGTCTAAGTAGGCGCTTCTTTCTTTTACTCTTTTACTTATCTCAACAAAGGCTGTGCAGCTCCAGCAGGCTCATATTTTTTTCTTGCCGCTAAAAACGCGGTCATATAACAAAGCGCCGAGCTTGTTCCAATCAAAGTATTCAGTACTTTAGGCATGACAGGAACAAACCAGGCGAAGCAAAAATGCATGGCATTGAGGGAAAAACCAGCAGAAAAAATGTTCCAAATATTATTTTTAATCTTTTCAGCGGTGAAACAGCAGGCCATTTTAGTGACCAAGCTTTGAGTGCAAAGTGAGCCTGCGGCCCATTCCAGACTGCTGTCTTTGTCCAGCATTTTTTGTAAGCCCAAAAAAGATTCCATGAGAAAAAAATTACTGACGGTGCCTAAGAAATTAAGAAAAAAGCGAGAGGTACTGGGGGCGCCAAACCCTAAGCCAGAAAAAAGAGCGGCAAGTGTAAAGCCGGCTAAAAAAATAGGATTTTGCAGCCAGGCGACTTGCGCGAAGGTCAGGCACAAGAGCGCTGATTTGGTGGATTTTTTACAGGAAAAATCAGAAGTAGGTTCAGGGGACATTTTTTAACTCACTTGTAAAAATTTAAAGACTAGGGCCTAAAAAAGTCGGCGAGTATTAATTAAATAGACCTATTTTCCAATGGATTTTTGATATAAGTTTAAAAAACTCCAGTAGCTTTTTAACCTTGCTATATACTCGCGCTCTTTTAAATTTTGGGTCAGAGGTTTTAAATTTTTTCATGAATCAGCACGCCTCCTCGTCATCTTCTGCTTATTACCCCAGCTATGTTCCAAGTCAGGTCACTCGGCCTTTTGAGAGCTTGAGTGAATTATTTTTAGATTCTGTGTCCCGCTATCAAGACCAGATTGCTTTTAGATGTTTGGGGGAAACTTTAAGTTTTAAAAAATTAGGGGAGTTAGCTCACAATTTTGCGAGTTTTTTACAGCAAGAATGTGGGGTTAAAAAAGGCGATGGCGTGGCCATTATGCTGCCCAATCTTTTGCAATATCCCGTTGTGTTATTTGGCGCTTTTTTAGCGGGTTCCCAGGTGATTAATTTGAATCCTTTAGATAAGGCACCGGCGATTTTGCATGAGTTAAAAAACTCGGAAGCCAAAGTAGTGATTGTCCTAGAAAATTTTATTCATGAATTAGAGTTAATTATTAATCAGACCCAGATAGAAAAAATAATATTAACTTCTATCGGCGATGTGTTTAATAAAAATTGGCTAGATCAATTTAAAGGGAACTTAATTAATTTTTATTTGAGATATATCAAGAAAAGTATTCCCCAATGGAAATGGAATTTAATAAATTTAAAAAATTCTGTGAGATATAAAAACGCTTTGAAATTAGGTTGTGAAAAAATCAAAGATTTTAAAAAAATTAAAAATAATCCTGAAGATTTGGCTTTCTTGCAATATACAGCTGGGACAACGGGTATGCCCAAAGGGGTCATGCTGACTCATAGTAATATTTTATATAACTTGGCTCAGGCCAGTGCTTGGGTGGGCCATTTATTTAATAGTTTAAAAGATGGGGTGGTCACCGCGCTCCCGCTTTATCATATTTTTTCTTTAACGGCGAATTGTCTTTTATTTATTTATTTAGGGGCGGAGAATTTATTAATTCCAAACCCAAGGGATATTAAAAATTTAATTAAACAAATTAAAAACTTTAAAAATTTTGCAGGGCTTACTGGCGTTAATACTTTGTTTAATGCTTTGTTAAATCATCCTGATTTTAAAAATCTAGATTTTTCGCATTTAAAACTAGTCCTAGGCGGGGGCATGGCGGTTGTGCCCTCTGTGGCAAATCACTGGAAAGACATCACTGGCGTCTCTATCTGTCAGGCTTATGGGCTCACAGAAGCCTCTCCAGCGGTGTGTATTAATCTAGTCGATGGGGAATTTGACGGAACAGTGGGCTATCCCTTGCCATCGACAGAAATTGGTATTTTTAATCCCCAGGGGGAGAAGTTAAAGCCAGGAGAAGCAGGAGAGCTGTGGGTTCGTGGACCGCAAATCATGCGGGGCTATTTTAAAAATCCTGAAGCGACAGCAAAAACTTTAACGCCAGAGGGTTGGTTAAAGACAGGGGATATTGCGGAAATTACGCCCCAGGGCAAAGTTAAAATTATTGATCGAGAGAAAGACATTATTATTGTCTCTGGATTTAACGTCAGTCCTGGAGAAGTCGAGGCGATTATTAGTGAATTAGAAGGGGTTAAAGAAGTGGGTGTTGTGGGAATAAAAGACGAAATCCATGGGGAAGAAGTCAAAGCCTGTGTGGTTTTAAAACCTGGATTTAATTTAAGCAAAGAAGCGATAAAAAATTATTGCCATGAGCATCTAGCCGCTTATAAATCACCCAAAATTATAGAATTTTATGAGAGCTTGCCTAAAAACAATGTAGGTAAAATTTTGCATCGGGAATTAAGAGATTTGAAAATTTAAAATTAGGAATTTAAGAAAAAATGTTAAATAAATTACTTTATAAAATCGCCCAATCCAAAATGCCCAAAATGAGCCTGACGGAAAAAATAGCTATTGAAGCGGGGGAGACCTGGATTGAAAAAGAATTGTTTTCTGGAAAGCCTGATTGGACAAAAATCAGAGAGATAAAATTTTCAGAATTAAATCCAGAAGAGCAGGATTTTTTAAATCACGAGACGGAAGAATTATGTGGATTGATTCATGACTGGGAAATCACACAAGAGCTGAAAGATTTAAATAAAATGACTTGGGATTTCATGAAATCTCAGGGATTTTTTGGCTTAGTGATTCCCAAACAATATGGCGGAAAGGGCTTTTCAGCCGCAGCGCACTCGGCCATTGTGATGAAAATTGCCAGTAAAAGCTTAACAGCGGCGGTTACCGTCATGGTCCCTAATTCTTTGGGGCCGGCGGAGTTGCTGTATCACTATGGGACGGAAGATCAAAAAAATTATTATTTGCCGAGATTGGCCTCTGGCCAAGAAGTTCCTTGTTTTGGCTTGACTTCTTTACAAGGGGGCTCTGATGCAGGAGCCATGATCGACGAGGGTGTGATTTGCAAAGGGCTCTGGGAAGGGCAAGAAATTTTGGGTATTAAATTAAATGCCAAAAAGCGTTATATCACTTTGGCGCCTGTGGCGACTTTAATTGGCCTGGCTTTCAAATTAAGAGACCCCCATAATTTTTTAAATAAAAATCAAGCAGACTTTAAAGAAGAGCTGGGCATTACTTTGGCTTTATTACCCCGGCATGCCAAAGATTTAGAAAGCCAATTAAAAATTGGCACTCGACATATTCCTTTGAATATTCCCTTTATGAATGGACCGATTGAAATCATTGATGGGTTTATTCCTCTGGATTTTATTATTGGTGGAAAAGAGCAAGCCGGTCAGGGCTGGAAAATGCTCATGGAATGTTTATCCATTGGTCGCTCTATTTCTTTGCCCGCTGTTGCTGCTGCCTCTGGTGCTGTGTGTGTCTTGGGCGTGTCTGCCTATGTTCAAGTAAGGCAGCAATTTAAATTACCGATTTATAAATTCGAAGGCATTCAAGAAAAATTGGCTGAAATTGGGGCCTTTTCTTATGCCATTGAAGCCATGAGAAAAATGACGGTTAAAGCAGTGGATTCAGGGATTAAACCATCCGTGGCTTCTGCCATTGCTAAATATCACATGACTGAACTCTCTCGAAAAATCATTAATCATTCGATGGATATTCACGGGGGGAAAGCCATTATTTTGGGGCCTGATAATTATCTAGCGCGAGCTTACCAGGGCATCCCAGTCAGTATTACGGTGGAAGGCGCCAATATTTTAACCAGAAATTTAATGATCTTTGGCCAGGGGTCCGTGCGTTGTCATGCGAGTTTATTAAAACTATTCGAAAGCCTTGGTAATAAAGATCAAAATCAAGGTAAAAAAGATTTTAATAAAGTAATTTATAAATTTATTTTAGGTTTTATTAATCATATTTTTAGAACTGTTTTCCAGGGTATTACCGCGGGATTTTTTATTTCTGTGCCTAATAAAAATAAAAATTATAAAAATAAAAAAATTAAAAAAACTTATCAGCAATTATCTAGATTAAGTTCAAATTTGGCCCTGGCGTCTGATTTGTCTTTATTAGTCTTGGGTGGGCAATTAAAACGCCGAGAAAGATTGTCGGCGAGATTGGGTGATGTTTTAAGCTATTTATATTTAATCACCAGTGTTTTAAAGCTCTATGAATCCAGTAATGCTAATCAACAAGAAGCTGATTGGCCCTTGGTTAATTATGGCATTCAGCATTTTTTATTCGAAGCTCAAGAAGCTTTTTATGATTTTTATCATAACTTTCCTAATAGATTTTTAGGCTATTGGTTAAAAAGACGCAGTTTTTTCTGGGGGAAAATCTTTTCAAAACCCTCTGACAAGCTGGGCGCCCTAGTGAGCCAAAGCCTGATTGAAAGTGAGCTAGTTAAACAAAGATTTAAAGATTTGGCTTATTTATCTGACGGGCCACTGGGAGACTTAGTTAAAAATTGTAAGAGTTTAGATTTAGAGATTTTAAATAAGCTCTTAGCGGTGAATGATTTTGAGAAGATTTAAAAAATTAAAAACTAAAAATTAAAAACAGGGTAATAGAAAAATGGAAGATTTAGATTTAAAAAATTTAAAACAAGATTTCGAGATCATGCTGGAGCGGGTTAAAAATAAATCAGTGAGCAAGATTCCTACCCAGACAGAAAAATTAAAACTCTATGCCTGGTATAAACAGGCCACAGAGGGCGATGTACAGGGCGAGGCCCCGACAGGTTTTGATCTGGTTGGCAAAGCGAAATATAAAGCCTGGTCTGAAGTAAAAAATATGAGTGCAGTAGAGGCCATGCAGCATTATTTAGATTTTTTTAAAGGGTGTGATTAATCCATGTGGCTGTATCGAAAATTTACCCAAAAAATTATTAATTGGCTGATGCAGGAGCGGTCTCGCGAGGGGATTCCTCTTTGTGATTTTGAAGCTCTGCGTCATGAAGTGAGATTGGGTGATGTCTTATTAATCGAAGGAAATACCAGGGTGAGTGGGGTGATTAAGCATTTAACTATGTCACCTTGGTCGCACTCGGCTTTGTATATTGGAAGACTGTATGACCTGGAGTCGGCATCTCTCAGAAGATTAATAAAAAATCATATCCCTGAGCTCACAGAAACCAATCAATTAGTGATTGAAGGTGTTTTGGGTCGGGGGATTGTGGTCTCTAAGTTAAATAGCTACGACGGTCAGCATATTCGTATTTGTCGGCCCAAAGGCTTATCTCATCATGATGCCCAATTAGTAATTAGCCATGCAGTCCATGCCTTGGGCAAAAAATACGATGTTCGGCATGTGTTTGATCTTGCCAGGTTATTACTCCCCTGGACTTTGTTTCCCCGACACTGGGGCTCGAGTTTATTTAAGTCTAAGAAAGAAACTAAGAAAGAGATTTGCTCTTCTTTAATTGCTGAAGCTTTCGAAAAAGTCAGCTTTCCTATTCTTCCAGAGATTAAAAACAATGCAGAAGACCAAGTGGTTTTTTCTCATCGTAATGTCCGGCTTTATGTCCCGGCTGATTTTGACTACTCGCCGTTTTTCGAAATTATTAAATACCCCATGCTGAATATTTCTCATGCCCCAGCATATCGATCACTGCCTTGGGAAGTTAGGTCGGAGTAGGGGTAGGGTTAGATCTAGATTTAGGTCTGCCAGCTGGAGATGGCGCAGAAGCCCTAAGCACTAAAGCAGCGCTTGGCGCTGGAGCTGGAGCTAAAACACCTGGACTAGTGAAGCCGGCAATTTCTGCCAGTGAACTCAGTGAATCAAGCATGCGTCTCAGTAAGCCTGGACTACCGTAAGGGCAATCCTGGGCAAGTTGCCTTGTTAAAAGAGCAGGTGATTTGGGAGATGCTTCTTTATCTCTAGATCCTGTTCTGGCTCTAGATCCTCCTGTGTCACGACCAGAAGCTCCAGCTCCAGCTCCAGCTAAATCTGCGATTAATAAGACGGAAGGGGTTGAAGAGACTGGGAGGGAAATTTTTGGAGGTCTGTTTAAATTTTCTAAAAAACTTACGAAATAATCTCGCTCTGTTTCTAAAACAGTTTTTACTGTTACTGGAGCGCTGGAGCTTGGGCTGCGAACGGGGCGTGGAAAAATGGTGTTAATTCCTTGAATAAAATTTTCAAAACTTTGCTCTAATAATTTATACCCCTCTGAAGCCCTTACTCCAGCTCCTAATCCAGAGTTTGGGAACCAATGGATTTCTTTTAAATCAATCCCTTTTCCAGGGCTAGTTTGAGTAGGAGTGCCACGATAAAGCGCTAATTTTTCACTTGAGAAAACGGCATAGCCTAAAACATGATTATCCACACTGGCCTGAATTAAGAAATAAGTGGGGTAGCGCTTTGGGCTTATTTCTTGGTCTATTAATAATAATTTTAAAAAAACTCCTAATGGTTCTTTTATAAAATAGGCAAGGGGCTCTTCCCAGGTAGATGTCAGGCCTTTTTTGATAAACCGAGCGGTCCACTGGATAGAAGGCGTAGGAAGAATAGGAGCGGGACTGTATGGTTTTATTTTTATTTCATATTCATAACTGGCACTAGATAAAGCCGTGCTTGAATAGGTCGAAGGCTCTGGAAATAAAAGATTAAAATTTAAGGGTTCCAGTGGGGTATTTAAAAAACTAGATAGATCTTCTTCGTCGCTTTTAAAACCTTCAAAAATAATCTCTGGAAAGCTGAGTGTTCTGAGAAGTCGTGGGGTTTCGAGAGAGTGATCATCAGGACTTGGTAAAATAATGCCTAATTTTGGCGCGAGTAATTTTTTTAAATTCAAAACAGTAGGGGTTAAATCTTCTGGGATTTCTATTTTAAATAGTTGTCCAGTGGTGATTAATTTTAAATAAATAAACATTTTATAACCCTCATGCGCTTACTCCTGACTGAAGTTTTGAGGTGCGGAGTATTCGGATTATTGGGGGTGATTACAAGGAATTTTTGAAATTTTTGGGAGTTTAAAAAAGAGTTAGAAAATTTCTGAGTGATCTAAATCCGCCAATAGATCTTTAAAGTTTTCAAAAGTTTTTCCAGAGTCTGTGCTGACTTCATTCATTGCTTCCTGAGTGAGTTTATTGGGGATTTTTGAAGTAATTTCGATTTGAATTTTATTAGATTGATTCATGACCTGAATATCCCTAAAAATTAAAATTTAAGATGGGTTTTTAAGCACTGCATTTTAATCTTTTTAAACATCAACAGGAATAACACTGCTGAAAAATTTTTTAAAATAATTTAAATTTTAAAAATGAAAAAAATCTCAACTATCTATTTAATTTTACTAAGCCTATTGGGTTTTTTAATTTTAATTTTTTTAATTTTTAACAGCGCCTATTTAATTTTTAGCCCTTATTTAAACCCCGATTTCCAGCCAAAGTTTTCTAATAATACCGGGGTTATTCAGGGGGAAATTAATTCTCTTCCGTTATTTAAACCCCATCATCAGATTCAATTTGATTTTAAAACTATTCATCCTTCTATTGGGGTCTTAAATTGCCACTGGTATGGGCTGGCTCCAAAATTAACTCCAGGGGATATTTGGGTTTTAACTATTAAACCTAAATCTTGGCAGACCCTGACAAAAATCCAGAAATTTAAAAATAATATCAATCCAGATTTTAATTACGGGCTTTATTTAATCTCTCACCAGTATTCAGGTTCTTGCAGTGTGCTGAGTCATGCGCCTTATTCTCTTGTTCAGCACGCCCATTATTTTAATTATTTTAATTATTTAAATAACTTAAATTATCTCAGATCAGAACTCAGAGATTTACTCTGGACTTATATAAAAAATTTAACTTATCACTCGACCATGATGGCTTTGGTCTTAGGCGATCGCAGTGGCTTAACTCAAGAGGACTGGGATGTCTTAAGAAACACGGGGACGAATCATCTAGTGGCCATTGCGGGCCTGCATATTGCTTTAATAGTTTGGATTGGATTTTTTCTAGCCTGGAATTTACTCAGACAATTTAAACTATTGGGCGAGTGGGGCTGGGTTCCCAGAATTTCTTTAATTTTTTCCTGGCTAGTAGGTTTAATTTACAGTGCGATGGCGGGCTTTTCAGTGCCCACACAGCGGGCTTTGATCATGCTGAGTGTTTATATTTATGGTCAAATTTTGGGTTTTAGATTTAACCCTTATTTTGCCTGGAGCTTAGCCGCTGTATTAATTATTTTAATCAATCCCTGGAGTTTATTAGACGCTGGAATATGGCTGTCTTTTACCGCTGTGTTTTTTTTAATTTATGGCTATCAGCAATATAAGCCCAAGGGCTTTTGGCGAGAATTTATTTATCCCCAGTGGTTTATTTTTATTGGCTTAATTCCCATTAGTCTTTATTGGTTTTCGCAATTTTCGACCATTGGATTTTTTACTAATTTCTTAGCCATTCCCTATTTATTTTTTATTATTTTGCCTTTGTTATTACTGAGTGTTTTAGGGGTTTTGTTTTTATTATTTTTTAAATTTATTTTTTTAAATTTTTTACTAAAGCAATTATTTATTTTTATTAATTTCTTAATTTTTTTACTCTGGAAGTTTTTAAAATTTAATTCAAATTTGCCTTATTCTCATTTTTTAATTCATACACCCCATCTTATTTTTGTTATTTCTGGAACCTTGGGTGCTATGATTTTGCTCACGCCCCGATATGGCTATGGTTATAAAAGATTAATCGGGATTTTTTTATTCTTGTCTGTTTTTATATAATTTTTTCATTATTTTTACTGAGACTATTTTTATGCTTTTAACTTTCCCAGAAACCTCTTCCCGATTTTTAATTCCAGGACCCCTAGGACAAGCGCAGCCTTTAGAGATTGCCCTGGACTATCCAAAAGAAAATATTAAATCTTTACCCATTGTTTTAATCATGTGCCATCCGAACCCTTTAGAGGGCGGGACCATGGATAACAAAGTCGTCACAACAACCATTAAATCTATGAATAAATTAGGTGTCTTAGGCCTGAGATTTAATTTTAGAGGCGTTGGTAAGTCATTAGGCCCGTATGGCCATACAGAAGGCGAGTCAGAAGATTTATTAAGCATTATTAAATTTGTAAAAAAATTTAAGCCAGATTATTCAATATGGCTCGGTGGTTTTTCTTTCGGATCTTATATTGCTTATAAAATTGCCACTGAATTTCATGGGGAGTTTCATGGTGAGTTCTATCCAGAACAATTATTAACCATTGCTCCAGCTGTCACGCGCTGGGACTACACAAAATTAAATCCTCCAGATTCAGAAAAAACCAATTGGCTGTGTTTAATCGGTGATCAAGATGAAGTGGTAAACATTCAGGATGTTTTTAATTTTGTAGCTGGAGTGGATGCATCCAGCACTTTGATTAAATTTAAAAATACGGGGCACTTTTTTCACCAGCGTTTGATTCAATTGGATCAAGTTTTAACTCAATATTACTCGGGAGTTTTAAGTTCCAGATGCAAGATTTAAATACTCAAAACTCGCCATTTTTCCAGTATCAACAAGCCCTAGAAAATAAAACTATTTTGCCAGATCCAGCCCAATACCAGGCTGTTTTAATTTTAAATAAAATTTATCTGGATTTAGTTAACCCTAAAAAATTTAATTTATTTAAACCCAAGCCCATGGGCTTATATATGTTCGGTGGCGTGGGTCGAGGCAAGACTTATTTGATGGATTTATTTTTTAATTCTCTTAATTTTAATAATAAATTACGCCTGCATTTTTATAGATTCATGGCCCTGATTCATGAAAAATTAAATCAGCAAAAATTAAATCAGCAAAAATTAAAA
>CAMCUU010000005.1 GCA_945879065.1 Francisella tularensis subsp. holarctica | reverse complement strand
AGCCATAACCCAGAAAAATGGGCCTCAGATGGCTTATTCTCAGACAATAAATTGCAGTCACCCCAAGGGCGAATACAAGATTCGCCCCTACCCTGAGACCGTACAATTCAAAATTTTTCAAGCAAAACTTAAGGCTAATTGGAAGCCCTCGCCGGGGAGAGACGATATCAAGCGGCTAATTCCCAGCAGCTTGAATCATCGGAAAAGTCGAACATCGCGTACTTGTAAATTTCCCATTAAAACAGGCTCTATAAGCCCATCCCAGCTGGCATACACTTGAATCTTTTTCATGAGGTTTTTTTCCCCACTTTGGGCGCTCTTGCTCTTAAAGGTAAAGCTGCATCTTGAAGCTTACGACCCAGCTCATCATCAGAAGCTAAAAGACTTAAATCCTTTTCAAGATTTAAACAAAGTAACACCCGAGCATAAGCTCCAAACGCCACACTTGGATCTCCATTTTCAATAGATCTCAGTGTATTTCTGGAAATATCTGCTCGCTCTGAAACCACCATGGCTGAAAACCCACGTCGCAAACGGGCCAGGCGGATGTTTTCGCCCAAGCTATTAAACAGACGCTGTAAAGAAGGCATTAAAGGGGCCGCTTTTTCTTTGCTCATGTTGAAACCAGCTATTTTTAAATCAATAAAATTAAATATAATGCTACATTAAATAACCATAAATATCAATTTATGGTCAATATATTAACTATTATTATTTTTATTACCTCTACTCCACTGCCATTTAAAATATCGCTAAAAATAAAAAACAACCCCTATCAAGACGCTCTCCACTAGCCCTGCTCGCTCTAACTTCTTAAACTTCGCAAACACATTTTCACCCTATAAAAAAGCAAGGCTCATGAATCTACTCCGCCTCTGGCACACGCTTTCTGATTTAAAATTTATTCAAATTACTTCTCGGATTAAAATAATTTTAAAAAAAATTATTCACAAAAAATTAAAAATAAAATCTACAAAAATCACCCCCCCCACTTTTTTTAATATCATGATTACTAAGCATCAAAATATTTATATTCCCAGCTGGGGCGGGCCTTATTTTTTAGATCATTCACTTTGTTTAATTAATAAAATCAATGTTTTTGATTTAAATCAGCCCTGGAAAAGCCCCAATCATCAAGACCCCCTCTGGCTTTATCATTTTCATTATTTTGAATACTTACATTCTGATGTTTCAGCGGATCAAAAAATCGCAAAAGCCTTACTAGATTCTTGGATTGACCAGCATCCTATGGGCTCAAAAATCGCTTGGGATCCTTATCCTTGCTCCCTAAGAATCACGCACTGGATCTTATGGGCTTTAAAAAATAATCCACTGTCAGATACGCAAAATAAAAGTTTGTTCACCCAGGCGGCTTATTTATCACAAAATCTTGAGACTCATCTTCTAGGCAATCATTATTTCGAAAATGGTATTGCGCTGGTTTTTGCAGGCACTTATTTTAAAAATTTAAAATTTAAAAATCTGGGATTAAAAATTCTAAAACAACAAATTCCAGAGCAAATTCTCGAAGACGGTGGGCATTTTGAGCGCAGCCCTATGTACCACTGTGTGATTTTATTTCGACTTTTGCATTTAAAAACTCTCGAAAAAATCGCTGGAGAGACTTATCCCTTACCCCTAGAAAAAACTATTTTAAAAATGCTCCGCTGGTTAAACATCATGAGTCATCCGGATGGCGAAATAAGTTTTTTTAATGACAGCTGTTTTAATATCGCGCCGAATTTTAATTTTTTAAAAAACTATGCGGAAAGTTTAAATATTTTTTTAAGTCCTTCTGCGCTCAATCTGGCCCCTCTAGAACATCTTAAAAACAGCGGCTTTATCAGGCTGACGCAAGATAATCTGGTCTGTTTAATAGATGTTGGAAACACTGGCCCTCGGTATATTCCAGGCCATGCCCACGCTGAAAGTCTGTCTTTTGAATTGTCTTTATGGGGTCAGAGAGTGTTTGTTAATTCAGGGACGTCTACTTACCATGATTTAGATTTAAGAGCTTTTCAGAGATCGACTCCAGCTCATAATACAGTTCAGATTAATCACACTAATTCTTCAGATATCTGGTCTAAGTTTCGAGTGGGTAAAAAAGCAAAAATTATTAAATTAAATATAAAAAATAATCAAAACCCTGGAGACGCCTCAGAAATAAAAATAGTTGCCGCTCACAATGGTTATGACAATCAAAATATTATCCATGAGCGTACTTTTATACTCACAGAAAAAAAATTATTAATTACCGATCAGATTTTTGGGAATTATCTAAGCGCCCAATCTTTTTTACATTTAGATCCCAGCTGTATTTTTAATTCTCAAGATTCTTTAATTAACTTAAAAACTGGAGCCGCTGTTTTATTTAAATCCAATCAAAATTGGCAGAGTTATAAAACTTATTTTTATGATTCGATGAACCTGGAAAAACCCAATTATTCTCTTTGTTCAAAATGGAACGGGGCTATTAATCAATTTGAGATTTCGGCGAGTTAAGCAAAGAAACCACATGGCTCGCCAGTTCTTGCATTAAATCTTTTCGATTAAATTTTTTACAAAAATCCGACCGGTCATAGCTTGTTTTCTCATCTGATAAAACCCGCTCTAACTGGGCTAAAGCTTGAGAAATATCACAAGACGAAAACAAATACGTACCCCTCACCTGCTGACTCATAAACTCCGCAGAATATCCAAGAAGCCCAGCAAGAATCGGCTTGCCTGTTATGGCGTACTCAAAAATTTTTGAAGGTAAAACACGCCGAAAGGCGGGATGTTGATTCAAATGCAAAAATAAAATATCGGCTTTTTTATAATGCTTAATTAATTCTTCCCTACTCACAGGAGCCAGAAAAAAAACATTAGAAAAAGTCTTGCAAGCGGCTTTCAGTATTTCAAGCTTGCCTCCAGATCCGATCAGATAAAACTCTGCTCGACCTAAACTGGCCTGGGCTAATTCAGGGATAATTTTTTCTAAACCCTGTCCTTCTCCAAAATTGCCCGCATACACAATGCGTTTTTTGATATTATTTTTTTCTGCTTTTTCTATTTGATTTGAAGAAAAATTTATATCTTCAAAACAAGCATCGATGCCATTGGAAATAAAATAAAGACTGCAATTGGGATTTATCTTTCCCTGAAAATAACTGGAAAAACCTGGAGAAACTAAATTTAAAGCGTTTGCTTTTTTTAGCGTATATCGCTCGATCCATTTAAAAATAGGCAAGGCCAGGCAAAACGGAAATTTCAAAATATCTTCCATGGTCTCAGTAAAAATATCCCGCATATCTAGAAACAATTTAGCCTTCTTTTTTTGACTTAGACGCGCGCCTAAAAAAGCAGTAAATAATCGAGAAGAAGTGGCATACACCAGATCATAATTTTTTTCTTTGACTAATTTTTGAGCTTCAAAAAAATAGCGAGAAAACGCTTTCGCTTGATCTATAAAACCACTGTGATGCTCTGGAAGCGTGATGCGATGAATAGTCAAACGAGCATGATTTTCACAAGTAGGCGCTGCTAAGTGGAAATCATGATAACGATTAGGCTGAGTGGTCATCACATCAATAGTAAAATTCTGCGCTTCAGCCATCGGTAAAAGCGCTTTAATGAATGCCTCAATACGAAAAGACCCCGCACATAGATCCGGGGGATAATAAAAACTTAAAATTAAGATGCGCCTTTGAGCTTTCTCACTCACACAAAGGCCTCTAATTCTTTGAGTTTTTTTAATTCTTTAGCTTCTGGTTTTACTAGGTCTTGTAATACGGGTTCTTTGTACTCATCGCCCAGCAGCTCAGATATTGCTTCTCTTAATTTTTGCTCATCACAAGCTTGGCACGCTTCTTCAAATTTCAAAAATACGTTGGTTATCAAATCCCAGGAAGCCGGCGTGACATTGGCTTTAAAAATTTTACCTTGACTGGTCGGACACAAAAGTTCCTGGTCATAAAATAATTCTTCGAACATTTTTTCACCCGGTCTTAAGCCTGTATAGACAATGGGGACATCTTCTAAAGTCTTGCCTGATAACTGGATTAATTGCCGAGCAAGCTGACTAATATTAACCGGCTCACCCATATCTAAAACAAAAATTTCACCACCACTCCCCAAGGCCCCCGCTTGTAAAACTAACTGGACCGCTTCAGGGATGGTCATAAAGTAACGCTTGACCTCTGGATGCGTCACCGTAATGGGCCCACCTTGTGCCAGCTGTTCTTTAAATAAAGGAATCACACTACCCGCCGAACCAATCACATTGCCAAACCGGACAGTAATCAAAGCCATGTCCACTTGACGGCTATAAGCTTGACAAAAAATTTCTGAGAGTCTTTTCGTCGCACCCATGATATTGCAAGGGTTCACGGCTTTATCACTGGAGATTAAAATAAAGCTTTTGACACCCATCGCACTACAAGCTTGCGCCAGTATTCGCGTCCCCAGAACATTATTTCGAATGGCCTGACGAATTTGAGACTCTAAGATGGGCACATGCTTATAAGCAGCCGCATGAAAAACAACCGTAGGTTTATGGCGCGCTAAAACTAAACGCACGCCTGGTAAATCTAAAACATCTAGAAGCACCGTCTGTAAATTGCAGTGCCCTTGCCCCTGAAGCTCTCGCTCTATTTCATATAAATTAAACTCTGAACGATCCGCAATAATTAATTGCGCTGGAAAAAACTGAAGAATTTGCCGGCAAAGTTCAGAACCAATAGAACCCGCACCCCCCGTCACTAATACCACCTGATTTTTTAATAAATGACTGACACAGGCATGATCTAGTTTGACAGGGTCTCTTCCCAATAAATCTTCGAGTGATACTTCGCGAGGGACAATACACACCTCTCCTTGCGCAATTTCAGAGAGAGACGGCAAAACACGAACGGGAGTTTTAGAGACAGCGCAAAGCTGCAATATTCGCGCGACTTGAGCGCCGCGAATAGAAGGAATCGCAATAATCACAAGATCAATTTTTTGCTTAGCCAAGCAGTCCGCGAGCTGCTTTGTATCCCCTAAAATAGGCACGCCTCGAATCTCTTTGCCTTTTAAAGTCAGATCATCATCGAGACTTGCAATAATGGCATAAGGGTTATGCGCCCATCGGGCGATATCTCGCAAAAAAAGCTCCGCCCCTCTTCCAGCTCCAATTAATAAAACACGCTTTGCATCAGAGTTAATCACCGATCGAGATTGATTATTAACATGCCGAATAAACAAACGCGCAGAGCATTGAGTTAAAAACATAAGAACGGGATAGAGCAATATAATATTCACAGGCACTGGAAGAATTTTTTTACATACGAAAAAAATACCCAGATTCACCAGCCACGCAAAAAAAACGGCTTTGCTTAATCGGATGAGTTCTTTAGCTGAAGAAAATCGCCATAAAGGCCGATAAGTTTTATAGGCCCAATAAAAACAGGCATGCACGGCAGCAACAATAACTAATGCAAGCAATACACTTGGCGGAAATAGCGCGCTGCCAGAGACATAATAAAAAAAAGATAAAGCAGAAAACCAAGCAACGACAACGGCACCCAAATCATAAATAAACACAACAGAGGCTGAATATTTTTTTAAATAATTAAACCAACTCATGGGCGTCCTTTTTTATTACTGGGGAATATTCGGGAATATTGAGAAATATTAGATTGACCAGCAAGACGCCTAAACATCTTAAATATCAGGGTATTCCTACTGTTTTTATTTCGCCTGGAATTTATAAACTATAAAAAACCATGCGCCCCAGATCATAAAAAGCACCCCTAATAAATACAATAAGGCCATTGCCCAAATATAAATATGTAAATAAAAAAAGGCTAAAGGCAAAAGTAAAAAAATATTAAATCCCAAGACCCCTAAAACAACTTTTTGATGCGAATAACCCGACAAAGTCAGGCGTTGATAAGCATGCTCACGATGAGCCTCTTGCCAACGTTTTTTCTGGATCATGCGATAAATCAAAGTACAAGTGGCATCTCCTAGAAACACGCCCAGTAAAATCAGCCAAGCGGCTACTGGAAGTGTATGTTGCTTATTAGTCAGCCAAATCAAGATGGCAAAAATATAACCTAGGAAACCACTGCCAATATCACCCATAAAGATAGAAGCAGGAGACCAGTTCCATATTAAAAATCCCAGTACACTCGCGGCTAAGATCATACAAATTAAAGCTGATTCTTGAGCTCCAGTAAAAAATAAAAAAACCCCGGCAGCCCCTGCAAGAAACACAGCTTCCATCCCTGCCAGGCCATCAATGCCGTCCATAAAGTTATATAAATTAATCAACCAGGTACTGAGCCACACTGCTCCCAAAGTAAGCAGGACGGGCGCATAGAAATAACTAGACCCTAGTGTTAAAAACAGGACCCCATGAAGCCAGGCGATCCCCCAAACAGACGCTAGGATATGCGCCAGAAATCTCCACTTGCTTTTCAAACCAATTAAATCATCTAAATAGCCCACCAAGGCCACTAAAATACCACCTAGAAAAGCCATGAAAGTCAGAAAAGAAACAGCATGCACCAGCCACAAAATAAAAAGCGCTGCGTAAAAAACAAGCACAAACGCTAAACCTCCACCACGAGGCGTGGGAATTTTATGCAGACTTCGATGATTCGGGGTATCCATAATTTGCTTTTGACGGGCAAAATATCGCACCCCATAAGTCAAAAAAAACGCGGATATAAAACAAGCCAACCCAACCCATATCATCATGTTTATACTTTCTCTTTTATAATTTCTGGCAAAATTTTCCCCAAACTATATTCAGGCACAAACTTAAGCTCTGCCTGAATATATTTCGACTGATACCAGGCATTTCCAAATAATTTATTAAAAATTTTTGTGCTCATAGGCAGTGGCTTTCTCAGCACTTTCTCACCCAAATCTCCAGCAAGGGCTAAGACTCTAAAAGCCCATAAGGGCAAATGCCAAGTTGGTTTTTTTTGACCTAAAGCTAGACGCATTAAAGATTCAATCTCTGCTGTCGAATAAATCATTCCATCCGTCACGATAAAAATTCTTTGAGATAAATTTTCAGCATTACTGGCTAATACCGCCGCACGACATAAATCTTGTGCAGAAATTAAAGATCTTTTATTAGGATAACTCGGCAAAGGGGGGAATCTTTTTTTCTCAATACTATGAAGCATCATTCGCAAATTGCCTTTCATACCCACCCCGTAAACTAAAGCAGGTCGCAAGACTACCCCTGAAATATTATTTTCTTCGCAAATTTTTAATACATTCTGTTCAGCTTTGCGCTTAGCTAATCCATACACCGTCGATGGGCTCTCTCTACTTTCTGGGCTGGTTTCATCAATACAATGGGAACTATCAGAACCGGCTTTCACAGAGCTTAAAAAAACAAAGCTTCGTACTTTTACTTTTGCTTCTGCTTTCACCACTTCGCTTAATAAATTAATAGTCCCCTGAAAATTAATTTGTTCATGCATGGAATCAAATTCAGCGCTGCCATCACCACTGGCATGGGCAAAGCCTGCCAAGTGAAATACATGATCAACCCCTTCGCAAAGATTAAGTAGACTATGGAGTTGAGTTAAATCACCCCTTTTCCATTCCACCTGGGGATATTGTTTTATAAAGTCACTCTCAGTATTTCTAACCAGCGCTCTGACCATAAAATTTTGATCTAATAAATAGCGCACTAGATGCTGGCCAATAAATCCGGTGGCCCCTGTAATCAAGGCTGTTTTTTTTGCTGGTGTTGGATGGGTAGACATGTTGATTTATTCCGATTCTGCTAAATACAAAGGTAAATACTGCGTATGCGATTTTTGATTTAACTCAATATTTTTAGCGCTATAAATTATTTGATAAGGCGGCACATATTTTTTTATAAAAATCGACAAGCTTTTAGCATGGGTACTCCAGGCAGATTTTACTTCAATGGGAATGACCGCACCATTTTTTTCCTGCACAAATTCAATTTCTGCCGTGCCTTCTTGCCAGGTAAATAAAGGCCCATAAATAACCAAATTTTGAGCTATAAAATTCTCTGCAAAATAGCCTTTATAGGTCCCATAAGATTGATCTAATAAATCTTTGGGCGCCAAACCACTCATGGCGCCTAACAACCCAATATCAAATATAAATAATTTAAATTGCCCTTCTTGGGTATAAGCAGACAAGGGTCTCTCTATGGTTTTGACAATATCACTTTTTAAAATTAATCCCGCGTTTAATAACCAATCAATCACATTGGCTAATCGAGCGTATCTATCAACACCATGAACAATGTCTTTAAATCTAAAACGCTGGGTTGCGCCCTCTTGTGTCTTAGAAAGCTGGGATGCGACAGAGTGCCACACGCGATCTAAATGCATCGCATTTACTTTCCCTGCATGTTTGGCCATATCCGCAGAATAATCTCGAATGAGCGCCGCTTGGCACTCACGGACTTTTTCAAAAGCCATAAATAAATCTTCTTTTTGATGCTGCGCATAAATAGAAACAACCGCAGGAAGCCCACCAACAATAAAATAATGTTTTAATTTCTCCCAAAGTTTTTCATGCGCTATCAGGCTACTCATCTTGGGATTCTTTTTTAAAGACTGGACATAGTCATAAAGAGCCTGCTCCCCAATGCCCAATAAAAATTCAAAAAAAGTCATGGGCGATAAAAATAAATGATCTACTTTTCCAACAGGAAAAGATTCATCAGATAAGGCAACCCCTAAAAGAGACCCTGCCGCTGCAATCGCCAATTCAGGCTTTTCTTCATGAAAATATTTCAAACTGTTCAGCGCTTTAGGACAGGCTTGAATTTCATCCAGAATCAAAAAATCTGTCTGCGTATTAATCGGCCTTCCTAAATAAAAACTCAGCTCCGTTAAAATTCTGCTGGGATTAAAATCCGCTTCAAATATTTTGGATAAATTATCTCGCTCAAAATTAATGTAATGACACGCTGGAAAAGCTGTCTCTCCAAAAGCTTTTAAAAGATAAGTTTTTCCAACCTGGCGCGCCCCTTTAACTAATAAGGGCTTTCTGCCCGGACGATCTTTCCAGGTTGATAAGGCTTGCATCAAAAATCGGTTCATAAAAATCCTAAAAAACACTGTTTAATACTAATAAATGTAATTTACGACATAAATTATTTGATTAATAACGGCATTATTGACGTTTTTTATGAGAAAATCAAATAAAACCCATAAATTATAAAAACTAAGAATCTATAAATTTTCGACACCAGAGCTCTACGCACAACGCCGAAAATAAAACATAACTCGCGTCTACTCGGCCTTTTAATTCTTGATCTAATAATTTCAAAATATTCCCAGTATTAAAAATTCCTCTGGATTGGGTTTGGGGTGACTCAAAAATTTCTCTAATCAAATTTTTTAAATCCCCTCGCAGCCATTGTCTTAGGGGCGCAGCAAAGCCTGTTTTTTCCCGATGCAATAATTTTTGAGACAAATAGGGACTCATCGCGTCTTTTAATAAGCCTTTAGGAATACCCTTATGCATTTTAAAATTATCTGGAAAACTAAAAGCTGTTTTGACTAAATCTAAATCTAAAAACGGCACTCGAACTTCCACCCCACAGGACATGCTCATCTTGTCTGTATAATTTAAATTGTGATCCACTAGAAAATGCTTGCACTCGAGATACAGCATTTTTTCTAACTGAGAAGGCCCATGCGGCAAGCGATCTAAACTATGTTGCAAAGTGTCTTCGCAAGCTTGAATTACAGCTGGCTGAAAAATGGACTCACGCATGTTTTTATTGGACCACTCGAAGGCTTTTTTTAATCGATTATTGGAAACCTGATCAATCACCGATAAAATTTTAACGCCATCTCTCACCCACTTGCGATTCATTCCATATCCTAAGCCCGATTGAAATTGACGACTCAATTCCCCAACTTGAGACTTGATTAAACAAGGAATCCATTGCCAATAGCGCTCTAATAATAAAGCCTGATGCCGCCTATATCCTGAAAAAATATCATCGCCTCCAGCCCCTGAAAGCAAAACCGTAATGCCATCAGCGCGGGCTCTTCTGGCAATTAATTCAACATTCAAAGCTGCTGGATCCGCCTGGGGTTCGTCTAGTCTTTCAATCATATGTTCCAGAGAATCTAGTAAATCAGGCTGTATGGTTAATTCATGCAAATTAATTTTATATTGACTGGCGACTTCGCGAGCAAACACTAAATCCCGATTTTTGCCCTCAAGATTTTTATCAACCTCAAAGTCAATCACATAGGCATGAATGTCTTGATGGGGTAGGTGTTCTCGCATCAGGGCCACTATGGCACTGGAGTCCACACCGCCTGATAAAAAAGCACCGACTGGGACGTCTGAAATCAGCTGTCTTTTAACCGCCGTGCTGAGACTTTCTCGGGTTAATATTTTCGCTTCTTCATAAGTCCCCATAAATTTATCTTTAAAATTATGAGAGCTATCTAGGGGAATATCATAGAAAAATTGCTTTCGAATTATTTTATTATTTTGAATTAAAGCATATTGGCCCGGCAGTAATTTTTTAATTTGCTCACAAGGCGTTCGCTCCCCTGGAGACCAGAGATAAGTCAAATAATTATGAATCGCTGTGAGGTCTAATTTTTTATAAATATGCTCATATTCCAAAATAGCTTTCAGCTCTGATGCGAATAAAATTCCCTCTGGCGTTTCAGCATAATATAAAGGCTTAATCCCCATCGGATCTCGTGCTAGGTATACATCTCCAGATCGACCATCATAGATACTCAAGGCAAACATGCCGTTAAGTTTATTTAAAAAATCTATCCCATGTTTTATATAAAGATGAATTAAAACTTCAGTATCTGTTTGGCTAGAAAAAACATGGCCCTCTTGAACTAGTTCTTTTTTTAAATCTAGAAAATTATAAATTTCGCCGTTAAAAATTATCCAGATATTTTTACTGGGATCTCGAACCATTTCTTCAGAAATTCCACAGCAAGGGCATTGAACACTCATGGGCTGATGACCCGCTGGAGATAAATCTAGAATAGCTAATCTGGTATGGCCAAAGCCTAATACCTCTTGATTTTGAGGAAGTGGAAAAAACAAATCTCCACCGCTATCTGGGCCCCGAGATTTAATTCGTTCCATCATTTGGATGAGTAGTTTTTTAGAAAATTTTCCGCAGAAACCGGTGATGCCGCACATGGCTTAGTCAGTCTTGTTCATTAAAGACTGTTTTTCAACTTGATTAAAATAACTAATCAGCACCGCCCTGTATTTACCCTTAAATACAAAAAAAGATCCCGCAGCTGCGCCAATAATTTTATAATTTTGAATCAATTTTTTAATATCTTCCAAAGACCCTACCCCACCTAAAATAGTCAACGGAATACGGACCTCTGGATAAACTTGCTCAATTAAATTCCAGTCATACCCCGTCATAACTCCATCATGGTCAATTGAATTAATCACAATTTCACCAATGCCCAGTTCTTGAAATTTTTTCAAGCTCTCCAATAAATTTAAATCAGATTTCTTCTTTCCATTATGAGTAAATATTTCATAACGCCGACTTAAAAACGCTTTCTTGACATCTAAAACCACCACCACACTTTGAGAGCCGACTTGCTCAGATAATTCTTTTAATAAATTTGGATTTTCCAGGGCGGCTGAACTAAAAGCGACTTTCTCAACCCCTAAGGACAAGATTTTTTTTGCCTGCTCAATCGTTTTAATTCCACCGCCATAACACAGGGGCATACGACACTCGGCAGATAAGTTTTTAATCATCTGATAATCAGGTTCTTGGTTTTTAGCTGTCGCATCAATATCCAGAACAATTAATTCATCGACTTCTTTCTCATTAAAGATCTTTACAGCATTGATGGGATCCCCAACATACTTTTCGTCTTTAAATTTAACTGTTTTAACAAGGCCCTTATTTCTAATTAACAAACAGGGAATAATTCTTGGACGCAGCATTTTTTTATAATTCCCAGAAATTTTTTAAAAGATTAATGCCATTTTGATGGCTCTTCTCAGGATGACACTGGATCCCATAAATATTGTCAGCATTCACCATGCAGCAAAAATCATGGCCATAGTGCGCTGTGGCTAAAATATGCTGTAAGTCAACTGGCTCGAAATAATAAGAATGCAAAAAATAAAAATAAGGGTCTTGGTCTAAATTTTTTAAAATTTTAATTTCAGAACTTTGATTAATTTTATTAAATTGATTCCAGCCCATATGAGGCAGTGGCTCATAAGATTTTAATTTTATTTTATCTATTTTTTTGACCTGGCCTTTGATCCAACCCAAGCCTGGCAAGACCCCTTCTTGACTAGATTCGGCCAGTATTTGCATTCCCACACAAATGCCCAGTACCGGGATTTTTTTCTCAAGTACTAAATAATCTAAAGCTTCTCGCATGCCTGATTGCTGAAGAGACACCATCGCATGATCAAACGCCCCAACACCTGGTAAAATGATTTTGCTTAGCTCTATGTTTTCTAAATCTTGCGGGGTCTGAATAGTTTGGCAGGGAATGTTTAATCTTTTATAAATATTTAAAAAAGCACTGATGTTTCCCAACCCGTAATTAATGATTCCAATCATCTTTTAATATTTCGCTCTAAGCCTAAAAATTTCATGACTTTTGCGCCGAGTACAAAAAGCTTTTCCTGATTTTTATAGTCTTTATAAGTTTTATTAGGGGCATCCATATAGCCTTGTAGTTCACTCACGCTAATGCCCAATTTAGTCGCAATGTATTCAAAATCTTGGCGTGCCTCATCTTCACTGATGGCGGGCTTAGATAGTTTTTCTAAAGCTTCTTCACGAGTCATTTGACCTGTTAAAATCAAACTAGAATATTGAACTTTACGCGTGTCATAGCCGAATTTCTTAGGCAACCAATAGCCCTCAAAAAATTTAGTAAAACGGGACTCAAAATGCTTCTGAGGATAAGGCTGCCAGCCATATTCTTGCTCTAAAAATTTCATAGCATCCGCTTTAATATAGGGCATAAAATTTAAGGGCTTAAAGACTTTAACGCGCTTGATATAGCGCAGATAAAATTTATGTCTGAGCGCACTCGAAAACGGATAAGTTTTAAGCTTGATAGTGCCAAATTGTCGGCGTAAATCTTTAATTTGGGCCATATCGGTTCCGTGATATAGCCACTCTAAGGGGTTTCGCACACACTCTGTCGAATAATTTCCACCGTTTAGAATAGTCTGGATGCCATGCTTATTAGCAAAGTTATAAAGAGTTGAAATAAAGGCATGATCTTGCGGGACATCAATACTAGATAGCCCAGATTTAAAATAAGTGAGTTGGAAATCTTTCATCTCTTCCCAGTTAATCACTTCGGTGTATAAATCCAGACCCAGCTTATCAATCATGACTTTGATATTATTCACAGCAATTTGAGAGTTCCAACCCCCATCAACATGAAAAACAAGGGGTCTTAATCCAAATTCTTTAACTACTAAATGCAGCATATAAGAACTATCCGCACCGCCACTCATGCCCATAATGCAATCAAAGTCTTTGCCTTTACCTTCTTGTTTTATTTTTTCAATGTGAGCACTTAATTCAGCACGACCACGTTCGTCAGTATGCCAGTGGGGCAAAATATTCTGGTCAAAAAGATGGCAGTGATCACAGACGCCCTGTTGATCAAAAGTAATTTTGGTATCCGTCGTGTCCATGACGCAGCGGGTGCAGGTTTGGTGGGTAAAATTAACTTTATTCACAAATAATACGCTAAAAAATGTTAGTACGCAGAGTATATAAAATGCCGATAGATCTCACCTAGCTGCGCAGTCTTATTTATTTTCTGGCGCCACAAATTTGGCTATATTTATCTAAGATTTCCCGACAACGATCTTTAGCTTCATGCCCATCTTGCATTAATCTTTGATACCCATTTTCAGCAATGGCTTTATATCTATTATTTTCTAGATAAAAATTTACTTTTTCTAAGCACTCTTGTGGGGAAGAAAAATAAGCGGCTTCATGATCCTCAGTAAACATTGATTGCATATCTTCAGTCCGCTCACAGAGCATCATGGTTTTCACCGCAGGAATTTCAAAGCAGCGCGTCGTATAAGTGTCATTATTAAGTTTTGATAAAAATACAAGCGCAATTTTTCCGCTATTTAACGCTTCGTTATAATCTTTCGAGTGTAAGTGTACTGAAAAGTCGTAGCCTAAATAATCTCTAATTCTTAAATAATACTTTGAAGCCTTCCAACCAAAGCCAAATAATTCAAATTTTATTTTTTGATCTATAAGACTATTAACATATTCATCTCGGCCATCTAATTCATAATGGCCCACAAAAATGACATCTACTTCTTTTTCTTCTTTATCAATCATGGGTAAACAAAACGCTCGTTCTTTAATAAAAAAAGCTCTCAAGATGCTGACATTGTGAACCCCTATTTTATTAAAATCTTGAATATTCTTATGACGAAATACAAAGTTATGATCACACGCATGCACACTTTTCAAATAAACTCGTGAAAGCTGTCTATTAAAATAAGAATACTTTTTTGAAAAAGGGTCATCATTGTTATAAGAAAAAACAACAGCGCCTCTTTTTTTAAGTACGCAAATTGTCCTTGGATGAATATAAATATTGCGATAAATAAAAACCAAATTTGGAGAAAAATCTTCAGCAGATTTAATCAGTGTTTTATTAATATTTCTTACAGCAGGCCCCAGTACAAATTTTCTTTGCATTTTCTTAAAAAAATTCACCGGCTTAAAAAATTCATGCCAAGCAAAGCTTCTGACCTCATGCCCTAGCTCAGAAAATCTTTTTGCAATGGCTGGATCATGAATCTCATAATCACCAGCACCGACCACCAATATTTTCATTTGATTTATAGTTCCCGCTCAAATTTTATTTTTTATTTTTTTAAGTTCCAGCCATCTAAAAATCGGCCCCTCGCCCCATAAAAGCCCATAAAGCAAAAAGGCGAGAATTAAATAAGTGGCACAGTAATTAATAAAAACGCCCATTAAGCCAAATTTAAAAGTCAGCAGTGCTCCTGCTAAAAGAGAAATAATATCAATCAGAACATTCGGCAAAACTAAGCGCCCTGGTTTTTTTTCTGCAAAGAGTCTGGTGGTTACTGAAAAAGAAATCAGAGTATAAATCGAAAAACTTAAATACATGGGCATTAACATCCAAGCATGCTGAGCATAATAACCCGCTGCAAAAAAACGAATAATCCAATGCGAAGCAACAGCGACTACGATGGCTGACAGAACTAGAAAAATAAAAAATATTTTTGTTATTTTTTTTAATTTTTCAATGGCCAACTGCTCATCTCGATCAAATAACTGATACAAAATAGGAGAAAAATAAGAGCTTAGAAAAGATTGCAAAGCCGTGGGGGCCATCATGGCTAAAGTGGATAAAATCGCGAAACTTGCAATCGCTTCTTTATTCACAAAAAAATCTAAATACCAGCGAGAAGCCATCGACCGAAACCAAATAAACCCGCTCATTAGGATCAGAGGTCCTGCAAATTTAAAAAGCATTAAAAAATGACGCGTCGTCAATTTCCATTGGACAGAAAATAATTTACCCCAACCTCGCCCCACTGTCACAATAGGGGCAACAAAATAACCAATGGCAATTAATATAAAAACTTCTTTTAAATTTCTATGACTGGGCTCTCTTAAAAAATAAAGCAAAAGCCCAATGCTCAACAAAGATGAAACGAGTCCCAGAAAAAAAACTTTCCCTCGCAAGCGATTTCCGTTGTAAATAAAAAGAGAGAAACTAAAGACTATTGAACCAAAAAAATAAGCATACAACGCAAAGATACTTTCTTTCCAAACTGGATTATTCAGAAAAAAATAAATACCACACACAATGAAAAAATAAAAAATTAATAAAAGAAAATAAAGAAAGAGACTGGAAATAACATAGCTCAGATATTGGTTTCTCTGCCCTTGCACTCCAGAAGAAAACCGCAGCACACTTTGGTTCAGCCCATTAAAGGGCAAGGCTGATGCAACAGCGACCACGCTCATCATCAATGCATATTCTCCATACAAAGCAGGTGAAAGATGCACAACAAGAATTTTTAATAATATAAGCGCTGAAACACCCCCGAAGATTTGCGAGGCAAGCACAAAAGATAATTCAAGAAATCGTTTACTCAACGGCGCTATGTCCATTAATTGCTATCTGAACCCACTGCATTGGGACAAAAATTAATTCTTCTGTTTTAACATGCGTAAACCAATCTCTCGGCGAGCATATAACTTTATTAGAATTTTTATTCATCATGGCTGCCCACCAGCTAAACGTACTATTGGCAATAATATTATGCCCACACAAGCTCATTAAATATTGATGCTCATAATCAGGACCGTCGCTATCGACATAAGTACAAGGCACATCAAATTTTAAATTTTCTTTAGCCCACTGGATATCATCCGAAAAAATTAAAAGATGAGAGACCTCTACTTTTTCCTGAATTTTTTCTAAGGCTTTTTGATAATAATCTAGCCCTAAGATTTGATAGATCCCTGCTTTTAAATAATCACCACGACGCGCATGGACTGACACCGAATTTTCTAGTTTGGCCATCGCTTCAAATTTTCGATTCTGTTCTGAAATCTCAAAGGACGCATGAATCCAATTCAAAAATTGCTCAGAATATTTCTCTAGGCCTTCTCCTTTTTGAAAATACCCTGAAATCACAATATCTCTCTGCGTACTAAAACACTGATTTTCTATACTCTCGGAATCCATCACTAGCAAGGGCAGAAAGAAAGAAAAAATTGGAAGCGTCTGTATTTTTAAGTACAGCTTTTGGATCAAAGGATGGCGGTTCATCAGGCCGACTAATTCCCGTGTCAAAATACCCGTTTTTTTTTCTTTCACTCCAAACAAATCCAGCTTATAAGGATAGAAAAAACCCTGGTGCTTGATCGGATGATATCTTGGTAAAAAATAAGAGGCATCTAAAATCAATTTCCTCTTTGTTTTCAAGGCCATGCTTTTAGCATACGCATATTGAAACTGCTGATTCCCAAGGCCTGCGAAAACTCGCAATATCAATCGGCGCTTTTTAAAAAACAAAATACTAGCCCTTAAATTTTATTAAAAAATTGCTTAATCAATCTACAGATATGATCAATTTGCTCATCTTTTAATTGGCCTGCAGAAGGCAGCCAGAGGCCCTCTTCACCCACTTGCTTTGAGATTGGAAAATCGCCTGACACTTGATAGCAAGCTTGCTCATTGATCGGCGGATACATCACACGAGACCCAACCCCATTTTCTTTTAAAAAAGCACTGAGCTCTAATTTTTGATCCACTAACATATCGATAAACCAAGGAGTTGTGCATTTTAAATCCTGGGCAAAAAATTTAACTTGCTTAACATCTTCTAAGTTATGCCAATAGCGCTTTAAAATTTCTTTTTTTCGTTCAATGCGCCAAGGCAATTTTTTCATTTGTTCAACACCTAAACAGGCCTGCAATTCTGTAAATTTAAAATTAAATCCAATCTCATCATGAATATCATTGCCGCCGCCAGAACGACCAAAATCTTTTAATTTTCGTAAACGTTTTGCCATCGCATCATCATTAGTAATCAACGCGCCGCCCTGACCTGTGGAAATAATTTTTGGTGCTGAAAAAGAAAAGCTTCCTATTTTACCTGCTAGCCCCATATGGCGTCCATCCGGATAAAAAGACCCTAAAGATTGGGCGGCATCTTCAATTAAACTTAAGCCATAACGATCCGCTAGTTTTTCAAAATTAATAATTCCAGAGTTGGGATATCGCCCATTGGCAGAAACCAACATAATGGCTTTTGTTTTTGAAGTAATCGCTTTTTCAGCCAACTCAAGATCCATGCATAAAGTATCAGGCTCAACGTCCACAAACACAGGCTTCGCCCCCAGCATATAAATGGAGTTAGGCGTCGCAATCATCGTGTAGTTAGGAACAATGACTTCATCGCCAGGGCCAATATCACAGGCCATTGCTGCCAAGGTTAAGCTGATCGTCCCATTGTTAACCACGATACAATGCTGAGCGCCGGTAAAATCAGTAATCATCTTTTCAAAAAGTGCGGTTCTTTTAAACTCGGTCATCCAACCGCCTTCGCGCATATATTCTGCAACTGAATCTGATTCTTCTTGACCAAACCAAGGTTCCATTTGTGGAATAAACATAGATAAAAATCACCTTAAAATAAAAATTATTAAATTATTAAATTATTTAAATTGATAAAATTTTTCGACTTCTGTTAATAGTTTTTCAACACCTACTCTCGGCTTAGAAGTTCCTTCGCTATCAAAAAAAACGTGCCAGGGTTTAAAGGTAATTTTTTTCTTAATAATCAAATTGGCGGAAAATGCAGCGCCCTCTGGGATAGACACTCCTGGAGAAATAACACAGTTCGCACCCACTAAAACAAAACGCTCAAGCGTCACCGACCCACGAATGACGTTATAAGAAAATTCTTCTGGAATCGTCGGCAGATCCAAGCCACAAGATAAGTAATTAGAAGACGCAGCAAATATTTTAACGCCAGGCGCAATTGTTGAAAAAGGCCCAAAGGTAACTCTATCTTGGCTTGCTGACACTGTGCAGGAATTCCCTATATGCACATAGTCTCCAATCTCCACTTCTCCAGAGATATAACAAAAGTCATCAATAATCACATGATCGCCAATACTAACTTTTTCAGGATGTCTCATTCGAACCGTTTTACCAATTAAGACATTTTTGCCGCAAGACTTGAGTTTACTTTTATCAAAGAAAATATTGCCCACTGATCCTGCCTCACTTAAATCCTGCGTCGATCAATCTCAGGTCCTGCATAAGGCCCATTTTTTATTTCTAACACTTGGGTAGCGTTCTCTAAAATTTTATAGCCATGACCGCCTTCCAGAAGAATTAGAATTTCACCCGCGCGCACAATCAAACTTTCACATAACTGATCTTTTAAATCATAAATATCTGCTTGAATCGATCCAAAACGAATATATAAAACCTCTTGTGTATGAGTCACTTTCCTCTCAACAAAATTATGTACATGAGGTGCCAATGCTTTCCCCTCGTCATAGACCCAAGCACCGACTTGAACAAATTCTTCATCTTGAGAAAAAAAAGAAAGTCCTTCTTTCCAAGCCGTATTAGGAATAAATCTAGCTAAGATTTTTCCTTCACAAATAATTTCTCTAGGACCCATTTTTTCTAAATTCCTTATACCAACGAACGGTCTCTTCGAGACCTCTTTCAAAATTAATTTCTGGAGACCACTGTAATAATTCACGCCCTCTTGAGCCATCGACTGTTTTATAGGGGGCTCCATCAGGTTTAGAAGGATCCAATCTTAATTCCCCCTGATAGCCTACAGCCTGTTTGATTTTTTCAGCCATCTCAAAAATAGAGATCCCTTTCCCTATCCCAATATTAATAGGGTCCAAGTAAGCAGGAATATCTAAACCTCGAAGCATCGCTTCTGCACCATCATCCACGTGCAACCATTCACGAACAGGGGCACCCGTTCCCCAGATATCTAAATAACTTTGTTTAGCCTCTTGGGCTTCAACCATCCTCATAACTAAAGCCCCCAACGCATGAGAGCGCTCAGGTTCAAAATGATCTTCAGGGCCATACATGTTCGACAAAATTAAATTAATGACATCTAAGTTATATTGCTTTGCATAGGCCCAAGCGCCAATCCAAGAGGCCTTACGAACAAAGCCATAAACCATCACTGATTCATGAAGAGGCCCATTCCAAAATTCAGACTCACGAAACAATCTAGCCTCACCCGGGTAAGCACAATTGGAAATTGGATTCACGATACGCTGAACGCCTGAGAGCCTTGCCGCCTCTAAAATATTCACCGTCATTCCTAGATTATTAGAAAATAATTCCGCAGGGTGCTTATATCCAAACTGAATTCCACCGACATAAGCGGCACAATTTAAAACAAATGAAGGTTGCTGCTTTTGAAAAAACTCAATAGTCTTTTGTTTATCTCTAAGATCTAAGCCCAAAGACAAAGAGGTTTTCATAAACTCTTTTTTTTGGGACTCTAATAGGCGACAAACTCGTTTGCCTAAAAATCCCGTGGCGCCTAAAACTAGAATCATTGCTGACTCTCTTCTAGAACTTCAATCACTTCTATTGCAGTGCCTTCTAATAACACATTTTCTAAATCTCTTTTTTCTTGTCCGCCATATTCATCAAACTTCAAATCATATTGAACCATTTCTTTGACTAGTTGCTCTAAAGATGTATGCGCTTTCCAAGCTAATTCTCTTTCAGCCAAAGAGGCGTCACCCCATAAAAATTCAACTTCAGCCGGTCTAAAATATTTTGAGTCTATTTCGACTAAAATTTTTCCAGTCTTAGCACAAAGACCTTGCTCATGAACCCCAGATCCTTGCCAAGATATTTTCATACCTACTTCAGCAAAAGCTAAGTTCACAAAGTCTCTGACGGTGTAAGTTTTTCCTGTCGCGATCACATAATCTTTTGCTTGTTCTTGCTGAAGCATGAGCCACATGGCTTCGACATAGTCTTTGGCATGACCCCAGTCTCGCTTAGCATCTAAATTCCCCAGCTTTAATTTTTCTTGTCGCCCCTGATGAATTCTCGCGGCCGCTTGAGTAATTTTCTTGGTCACAAAAGTCTCACCGCGTCTCGGGGACTCATGATTAAATAAAATTCCATTGCAGGCATAGAGCCCATAAGATTCTCTGTAATTTACTGTAATCCAATAGGCATAAAGTTTGGCAGCCCCATAGGGGGATTTGGGATAAAACGGTGTTTTTTCAGATTGAGGGGCTGTTTCTGGCAAGCCACCAAATAGCTCTGACGTCGATGCTTGGTAAAATTTTGTTTGGAGCCCAGAGTCTCGGATTGCATCTAGTAATCTTATAGTACCTAGTGCATCCACTTCAGCGGTATATTCAGGCACTTCGAAAGACACGCCGACATGGGATTGAGCGCCCAGGTTATAAATTTCATCAGGCTGAATCTTAGTAATTAATCGATGCAAATTACTCGAGTCTGCGAGATCACCATGATAAGTATGAAAATGAGGGTGATGAAAAATATGATCAATGCGCGCCGTAGTGAATACAGAAGAGCGTCTAATAATCGCATGGACTTCGTAGTTTTTTTCTAATAAAAATTCGGCAAGGTAAGAGCCATCTTGACCAGTGACACCAGTAATAAAAGCTTTTTTTCTAGACATGTAGTTATTCTCTTCTGGTAGTCATTAATAGTAATAGTTTTAACAGGCGGCATAATAAATATCTCTACCCTATCGAACAATCAAATCACACATCCATCTTTAAGCAAAGAAAACTAATAAATTTAAAAGAAGAATCAAAATCAAACTACTAAAGAAAATAACAGCAGATCGGCTCCATCCCAAAATAAAAAAGATAGGCAAGAAGAGCACGTAATAAAGTGCCAAATATCCACTATGTCCAATATCTGCAGGAATAATCGTTAAAGACATGATCAAGCCAAATAAGATAAAGTTTTCATAGTAAAACTGGTGTGATTTAATTTGTTTAAAGTGCCTAAAAAGCGCTATCACAATGCCCACACCAAAAACAGAGTTAAAATACACCATCGCGAGAGTCAGAGGACTGCCTGCTGCTCCGATCAAAAACACTGAAAATTTGTACCAAGGAAATGGCGAGAATAATCCATAAATATATTTCACGATGGGCATGACCAAATAATAAAGCGGCCCCATGACGCGCTGAATTTGTATAGCAGTCGCTGCGTATCCATACTCTTTATAAGCAAGATACACGCCAAGTCCACTAATCGATAAGTTATATACAACAAGCAGTGCAAGCAGAGAAAGCATGGGCAAAAGCCATCTGACATCTAAAAATTTTGATCTATTGAGGTAGATAATATAAAGAAGAATCGCGATCAAAAGCTGAGGCTTGTTAATAAAAATTAACACCAGAGAAATGATCAAATAAAAATCCAGCTTGGAGCCACCATTACGGATTCTAATGCATCCACTAACAAACCATAAAAGTGCAAACAGAGAAAAAATATGTCGATCTGGATAAATGGTGTCCGCTAAAGTTGTGGGTGAAAACAGCAAAAAAATTACAAAAAATAAAATAATTTTATCGTCAAGAATACTCTTAAGCGCATTGACGGTCATCGCTGTTAAAATCAGAAAAACAAAGTCATTAAAATATAAAAAAATCGCTGCGTTCGGTGACCCCGAGGTAATATCATAAAGCCTCATGGGGATATACATATTAAAAATAGTTAGATAATAAAACTTACCGATTGTATGTATCGCATTGAGCAAAACCACCCAAGTTAACCCCGTAGGGAACTGATATTGCAACATTTCGATGTAAGCTGAAAAATCGCCGATAGAAACCCAAGCTGGGTCATACATAGAAAAATAAATTGATTTAAAAATGGGAAATAAAAGCAAGAGAAAGGACAAATTACGTTGTTTAATTCTAAAAAAAATATAAAGAACAACCAGGTATTCTAAAAAAATTAAATTTGGGATTGGAGAACCCCACCCCTCAAGCTCCGAATTTAAAAGAAAAAATGCTGAGAATACTACCAACATTACCAACAATAGATTGGCACTTGCCTGACGCAGCGCCATTTTTTTTATTTGCATTCTTATTTCTCTAAATAACTATTCTAAAATAATTTCACATATGCGCTGACAAGACCCAGTTGTATTAACACTAATCGCCTCATGAAAAAAATTCTCTCGAGCAGCCGTATTAATAGAAAAATACACGGGATCTTTTAAATCCATCCAGGCATTTGCGACTCCTTTCTTTAAAAATTCACTTTCAATTTGAGGCAATTCTTTTCCCCAACGTGGAGTGAATAAAGGCTTATCTAAAAGCAAGCAATTAGTTAGCACCGTAGACGTAAAACCAATGCAGCCGCTTGAAAAAAACATTAAAGAATCGACATCCTCTTTTTGGAAAACCAAAACTTCTTCTGGCGCTAAAACTGTATTAATCAAAGTACAGGGATGCAGTTTTATAACTAATTCATACCCTTGCAATTTAAGTGCGGTAGCCACATCCCGAATAAAATCATTTCGAAATTCCACCGTCCAGCCAGCCGAATTTTGCTGCTCTACAAAAGCATCTTCTATGTACAATAAATATTTTTTTTGAGCTTTAACTAACCCTTGCACAGAAGCCGGCAGCATGGCGACATCAAATCCATTGTTAGCCAACAAAGAAAATATTCTCTCATGCTTAGGATTACCTATGACTTCTATTTTCTTTAACTCATACCCTATTTTTTCATGGTAATAATTTAAATATTTGTTCGCATACACCAAGCACTTATCTTGAATCAGCTCATCTTTATTGGATGGATAATAAGACTGAGGATGTTTAAACGTTTGATACAAGATACTTAACCACGCAAAATTAAACACTCGACTTTTATCAAAATTCCACAAGCTATTTAAATAATTGGGCACGGTTAATTTTAAATATTTACTCGCCTTTTTTGTTTTTTTCCAAAGAGATTGCGAGTCTTTAGATAACAATTTCTGGATCACTTGATCATCCACTACTCGATCACCATGCATCATAAAAACAGTTCTAATTTTTAAAAGCCGGCAAGATAAGCAAACGACGCGATCCATAATGTAATTTGTATTTAAAGTGACGACGACATCTGGCTGTATTTTTTTTAATACTTTAAAAATATGATTGGTGCCATGCACTGAAATATCTTCCGCATAAATGCCATTGATCACTCCAGATTGCTTAAGCATCGAAGGGTCATTCCAAGAGCCAATATGAAGCAGTATGGTATGGGCTCCCTGGGCTTTTAATAAAGAATCAATGAGTGCGAAGTTATGGATACCGCCTGTCCAGTAATCAAAATACGCCACTTTCATCTTAATTTTTTCCTGCAAGTTCGGTCACACATTCTTGGAGATAAGCCCATGTCTCAGAAGCACATCGCTCCCAAGAATATTTTTTAGAAATTTCTAAGGCGCGAAGCCCTAACTGCTCTTGCAATTGCACACCGCCATTAATTATTTTTTGAATAGCTCTTGAAATACTCTCAGTATCCTCTGGATTAAAATATACCCCGCCATTTTCTAATACTTCTGGCATTGGCCCTCGGTCAGAACAGGCAATAGGTAAAGCACTCGCCATTGCTTCCAATAAAGTATTAGGCATATTTTCACAGCTAGACGCAAAAATAAAAATATCCGCCTGGCTTAAATAACTAGGAATCTCTTCATGTTTTACAAAGGGCTGTTGCTGAATAAATTTTTGCTCTGGATCTACTTGGTTTAACGCTTGCTCTAGTAATTTTTGCGCTTTACCGCTGCCTCCACCCACTAACAAAAGAGAGACTGAAAAGCTCTGTTTTTTTAAAGTATCAACAGCTTTGATAACCTGCCACTGATGTTTATACAGCGCGGCATTGGAAACATAAAGCAATTTAATCTCTTCTAGCTTTTTCTCAGATGACTTATAAAATTTATCTTTTCTTGCTAAACCAACTGCTTGAAACACTTCACTGACGCCATGAGGAATAATTTTAAATTTTTTAATTTCCCCAGTGGTCTCTTGTATTACTTTTGAAGCATGCTGGGTTAAAAAAATCGCGCCATAAGATTTTTTAAGTGAATAAGCTTGAATATATTTTAATAGAAAAAGCCTCAGCCACGCCTTCGATGGCCAGAATCTAGATATCTCTCCAGGCTCAAAAGAGAGCATATCCTGACTGATCGTAATGCTGGGATAAAAAGGACAGATGGAACCTGCATCGGTATTCAACATAATATTACAGCCCAGTTCTCGGGCTTCTTGAGGCAAATTTTTATATTGCCACCACAGCTGAGAAAGCAAAGATTTTTCTAAAACGGCAGGACTGTGTTTAACAAGCCATGGAGAATCAGGGATAGAGTTTATCAAAGAGCGATAAGCCCAAAGATGAACTTTAGAAATACCATATTTTCTAGGATCATCTCCAGTAAGAACACCTATCAAATGGGCCTTTGCACCACCTGATCTATTGCGGGAGGCGTCAATGCCAATAATAATACTCAAAGAAACATTTCCCAGACCGCAGCAGAACCTTCTGAAATATCTGACTTAGATATTTTCCCTATTAACTTCTCAAAATACTTCGGCTCCAGTCCATAGCCTGGACGTACGCATCGAATATGCGCCTCTGTAATGACTTCACCCGCTTTAATATCTTTTGAAATATAAACAGACCGTCTAAATTGCTTCGATTTTTCTTCAACAGCACTGGTTTGATATTTTACTTTTCCTAAAGATTGCCAAGCCCGCTCAGACTCTTCGACTAAAAGCTTTAATTCAAAAGGCTCCAGTGAAAAAGCAGAGTCCACACCGCCTTCAGCGCGAGATAAACAAAAATGTTTTTCAACCACAGTGGCTCCCAAAGCCACAGCTGCTAAGGACACGCCTATTCCCATGGTGTGATCAGACAAGCCCACCTGGCAATTAAACATTTCAGCCATATGCGGAATGGTTTTTAAATTGGCATCTGAAGGCAAAGCGGGATACGCGCTGGTGCATTTCAATAAAATAAAATTCTCACAATGATTTTCTCTTAAAGTTCGAACCATTAATTCTAAATCTTCTAAGCCAGCCATCCCGGTTGAAATAATCACTGGCTTACCCGTCTGAGCCACTTTTTTAATTAATCTCACATCCGTATTTTCAAACGATGCAATTTTATAACAAGGGACATCTAGCTCTTCTAAAAAATCAACCGCGGTTTCATCAAAGGGTGTAGAAAAACATAAGACCCCCAAAGACTTCGCACGGTCCATCAAAGCTTTATGCCATTCCCAGGGTGTATGGGCTTCTTGATAGAGCTCATATAAATGCCGCCCTTTCCATAAACTATTTTTATCTAAAATTTTAAAATCATCTTTATCGACATTGAGCGTCATCGTATCCGCTGTATAAGTTTGTAATTTAATCGCATGAGCTCCAGCCTTGGCCGCAGCGTCCACAATTTCTAAAGCCCGATCTAAAGACTGGTTATGATTGCCGGACATTTCGGCAATGATAAAAGGCGCATGCCCAGGGCCCACTAATCGATCTGCAATGTTGATAACCTTCATAAAATTCCCCCACCTAAAAATTATTTTTAAATTTCTCTTTTAATCATTCGACTTAAAACAAAAGCCTCTGCAGCCGTCACCCCAATCGACGCCCCTCGCCATTTCGCCAAAGCTTCCACGGCTTGATAAGATCTCGCATGAGGCCAAGGGCGCATTTCTTGCTCATAACAGGCCAAAGCTCTTAATTTATGACTGAGCGTATTTTCTATATTTTCAAACCAATTGGGCACGAAACAAGCTCTTGAATCCGGCGTTTGCCACTCTGTACTGGACGGAATTTCAAAACACAAAATTAACTCAACGAAATGCCCCGGCTGAGGTCTACTCGCAATAATCACAGCGTCATGGGTAATTCGATGGTCGATATTAACATCCCCAGCATGATGCGTGTAAACCACGCTAGGCTTATATTTTTCTAAAAAACTTTCTATCGCTTTCACCACGTCTAGCCTATCTACTGAATCCATTCGATTATCTGGAAAGGCTAATAATTCGTGGGTCTTCACCCCTAAAATACCAGCGGCTTGATGAGCCGCTAAAGCGAGCCCCTTAAGCTCCGCGCTTTTCTCTTCACGATTTCTATTACAGTCTCGACTGGTTGCCCCTTCCGCCATGATTAATACATGTACTTCATCGCCTAATAAAACATGTTTAGCCATCACACCACCACAGCCTAAAACTTCATCATCGGGATGCGCGGCGATCACGGCAATAATTTTTTTAGTCATGTGAGCTTTCCCTATTTTTTTTCATAATTTTCACATCAGAAATTATTTGCTCTCCACAAAAACTCGCCCGTGAAAATTCAAATTTAAAATCTCCCAGTTCAATAAAAGCTTTAGGGTACCCCTCTGCATCCAACATGCGAATCTGATCAAATAGCTTCTCCAGTGAATCTAGTTTCTTTAGTGAATCTAGTTTCTTTGAATCTATTTCACTTTGAGCGGGCGTTCTGCGTTTAAATACGACAGGCTCACCTTGCTGGGGCTTGGGCTGAATTTTCTCTTGCACTATTTCAATCATCATTTCTTTAATTATTTTACTAGCTCGAATATAAATCTCTTGAGCTGAGCCATGTAAAGACAAAGATTTTTTTAAATAAACAGGCCCTGTATCTATCCCCGCTTCACATCTTAAAGCCGAAATTTTGGTTTCATAAATACCTCGAGATATTAAATTCTGAAGAGGGCTGCCACCCCGACCAAAGGGTAAATCGGTCATATGAAAAACAATGCAAGTAAACCTAGAAAAAACAGCCTCTGGAATCATATGGGACCAATGAGGAAAAAAAATAAAATCAGGAGAAAGTCTTTCTAAGTTTTCAAGATTCAAATCTTCTTTCTGATAAATACTCACTATTTCTTGATTTAATTGTCGCTCTAATAAATTCTTTTTCAATTTATCAGCCAGATCAACATCCCAGCGCTTAGATTCTGCAATGACAATCATGCCGAGGTCTCCAAATTTAAAGAGTATTCAAGATACGAAGGTGCTCTATGAGAAAGTTGAAACCCATTTTTTTCAAATATTCTTTGTGAAGTCTTATTGGCTGCGACTACTTTGGCCGTTAATAAATTGAGACCTAGTAAATACGCTTTAGCCCAACTTAACCCTGCAGATAAAACACTCGATCCCAAACCTTGCCCATGGCGACTGGGATCAAGATAAATATCAATTTCTGCTGCTTGATCTTTTCTATCAAAACGCAGAAAGCCAATCGCTTCTCCAGAAAAAATTGCAATCAACATCACGCGATCTTGCAATAAAAGTGAGCGCTCGAACCAAGCACAATGATCTTCAAAATTTAAAGGCTCTGGAGTAAAAAAAAACTGTCGAACTTGCGGATGATTTCTCCAGGGGAAAATTAAAGCTGCGTCTTCTAAAACGGCCGGGCGCAAAATAATCACAAGCAACAGGCCTCGCTGACTTTCATCACTCCCAACCCATCCACCAACGCTTTCCCCACCGCTGCCATCCTCTCTAAATCCAAGGGCGCGAACTCTACAATTTTTTCAATACACCCAACAAGCTCAGCAGTCTTTAACTTTTTTAAATCTCCTAAAAAAACGCCTGCTTGTATTTGGGAAACACTCTCACAAATGTCTTTCTGGTTATCAGCTATTTGAAAGAAAAAAGATGGCACTCCAATACAACAACGCTCCCAGGTACTGGAGCCACTGCCCCCCACCACAAAATCAACCTGGGTTAGTAAATTAAAATAATTTTCTGGCTGAATTAGAATTTCGATATTTTTATAGGGCTCAAATTCAGCCTTTAGTTTTGAAAAATTAAGATTTGCTCTCCCAATAATTAAATAAATTTTTAAAGTAGGGAAAATTTTTAAAAGATTTAAAGCAAGAGCCTGGGAAAAATTATCAGGATCGGTTCCGCCCATAAAGACCAGGCAGCTCTTAAATTCTTCACCAGACATAAAATACTGTTCTCGGTCTTTTCGGGCTTTTAACACAGCGGGGTTTAAGAGGGCATAGTTAGGGCCTAATAAACATTGGCAGGTACTGGAGACCAAATTTTTATATCGTTCTTTATCCGGGCGGACACACAGGTCCGCCCCTACACAATCCTGGCTCTGAGATAATGGGAGAGACGAAATCACAAGATTTTGATCTAACAAGAAATCACAGTCATGGGGCCTATTGGCTAAGTCATCAATCACTAGAATTTTTTTAGCTTTATTTTTAAATTTTCTTTCCCATCGGGCATCTAAGCCATAATGATCAATGATTAATAAATCGACGGATTCAGAAATAATTTTAAATGTCTCTAATGTCTCTTCAGCATCTTGCTCCCAAGGCACCCCTAGCCATTCAGCGTAATTGACGGACTGATCATCGTCTCTCCCCCCGCGGGAGAGACAGGCCAAAAAATCTTCTGATTTTTTGGACAGAGAGGGGGCGGGCAGCACACAAATCTCAAACTCCTGCTCCCGAATAAAACCATTTAAATTCCCTGGAAAATCCCGGCAGATAAATAAAATTTCAAATTTCTTATTTCTTAACTCTCGGGCCAAATTTAAACAACGCATGACATGCCCGGTGCCTATTTGACTCGATGCGTCGACGCGAAAAACGGCTCTTTTCATATTTGATTTATTTTTATCTGACTTTAAATAAAGGCTGCAGGGTTTCGCAGCGTAATTTCTCTTTGAGATTTCGTTGCTCTAAGCCAGATTTTATTAACCCAAATACTTCTTCATACACACTTAAAATCTTTTTAATCTCCAGCTCCCCGTGGGAATAACTTAAATTATGCGAGCCAAAGCTTAAGATCCCTCGCGCTAAGATTTCCTGCATCCATAAAGTTTTAATCTCCAGCATGGAATATTCGCCAAAGTCTTTAAATTGCAAAAATGACCAGCTGGGATGGCCTGTAATAGTGATCACTTCTTGTAGGTTTAAATGATTAATTAATTGCTCCGCACCAGTAATTAAATCCTGTCCGTTTTTATATATTGTTTCTAAGACAGGCTGAGTCTGAATTTTATGTAACACGGCTTTTGCGGCGGCCAAAGACAAAGTCTCTCCCCCAAAAGTAAAAGAGAAAAAGATGTCTTCCATCAGCTTCATTAAATCTTTGCGACCTGCGACTAAAGATAAGGGATAGCCATTGGCCAAGCCCTTCCCCATCGTGACTAGATCTGGAATCACACCAAATAATTCTTGAGCGCCCCCTTTGGAAAATCTAAAACCCGTAATGGTTTCATCGAAAATTAAAACGGCATTATTTTTGTGCGTTAAATTTTTTACTTTTGCTAAAAAATCATCTTTGGGATATTCGACATTCATCGGCTCTAAGATCACAGCGGCGATCTTATTGGGATACTGCTCAAATAATTTTTCTAAACTTTCCAAATGATTATATTGAAACTTTAAAGTCAGCTCTTTGGTTGATTTAGGCACGCCCAAATCTCGAGCAGTAGATCCAATATACCAGTCCTGCCAACCGTGATAGCCACAGACAGCCACATAGTCTCGGCCGGTATAAGCCCTCGCAATTCTGACTGCCCCGGCCGTTGCGTCCGAACCATTCTTTCCAAATCTCACCATCTCAGCACAAGGGACCATTTCGACTATTTTTTCAGAGACTTCAGTTTCTAAAGTATGGGGTAATGAAAAAATCACCCCTTGAGATAATTGCTTCATAACGGCTGCGTCTACGTCCGGATCGCAATAACCTAAAGTCACGGCTAATAAGCCATTCACAAAATCAATATATTCATTGCCATCTAAATCCCAGACCCGACAGCCTTTGCCATGGGTAATAAAGTAGGGCGAGACACCATAGGGAAATTGTGTCCGGCTCTTAGAAAAAGTTTGAGATCCTAAGGGAACTGTCTTGCAAGCCTGCTCTAAATATTTTTCTGACTGCTCATAACGCTGACTCATGATTCATACACCCTTTTTTTATTTTTAAATCACTAGAAATTCTTGATCAGCCAATAAAGATTTTGTCATCCCTTCATTGCGAACATATTTTTGATTTAAATTAAATTTGTCTGGATGTTTTTCTAATAAATTTAAAACATCTTGAAATTTAAAATTCAAACCATGCGTTGAATTTAAACACTCAAAAATCCAAGACACTAATTCATAGTCCTCAGGCTCATCCACCGTCCAGCGATGGAAAGACAAATCTTTTTGGAATTTAAAATTACCCAAAGAAAAAACATCAGGACGCCGATGGATATAAGGCGTGACGTGCTCTAATTCCGAAGGTAAAACGGCTTTTTCAAAGGCTGTTTTCAAAGCAGAAAATCTCATCACTTCCAGGTCTAAGCCATCTGGAAAACTGGGCTCTAAAGTATTTGAGCTGTAGTCATAGAAATTATCCAAATGAAACTGAATAACCTGATCCATAATTTCTGGGTCTATGAGGGGGCAATCTCCAGTGAGCCTCACAATATGATCAGGATTATAAATCTCAGCTGCTTTATAAAAGCGCTCTAGAACATTATTTAAACTACCCCTAAAACATTCGACACCCAGATCCACGCATAAACTTTCAATGGCATCGTCTTCAGGATTACTACTGGTCGCAATGATTAATTGATTAATTAACTCGGATTGCTTAATTCGCTCTATCTGGAGAGCGAGCATGGGTCGATTTAAAATCTTTTTTAATACTTTTCCAGGGAGTCGACTAGAACCCATCCGCGCTTGTAAAATACCCAGTATCATTTTCAACTCCACCTCGCTGGGATAATTAAATTCTCATCTTCAATACTAAATTTTTCCCAATTTATTTTTTCTTTATTTTCAGATTTAAAAAAATCCAAAGCTTCAATAAGCAACTTTAATTCTTCAGCCGACGTCACCCCCAAGATGGCGTAATCTACTTGCTGGGTTTGCTTAATAAACTCCAGTAATAAACTTAATCTTGAATCCAAAAAATTCTCAAAAACCAATTGATCTAAATTTTTTAAATAGGGTTTAGCGGCGCTTAATTTCTCTGGAATTTGCGCAATAGGCATCATGAGTAAACCCTGTAATAAAACAGATCTGACATGAATTTCTATATTTGAATCTTTTAATTTTTCTAAAATCCCCTGGCGATAAAAACGCTGATCAAAAAGATTCATAGGAAGCTGGACTAGATCAAATTGATAAATTTTTAATAATTTTTCGACTTGCTCTGGGTAATAAACAGACACGCCAATTTTTTTAACTAATCCCTGATTTTTTAGATCCAATAAATACTGATATACGAATTCAGCACCGGGTTTTAATAAATCATCGGCATTGTGAAGCAATAGGCCATAAAGATGATTGGTATTTAGTTTTCTCAGAGATTCTTGAAAGCCTTGATTGATTAGACCTATGTCAGCCTGAGTAAAATGAGGGTTTTTAAAAGCGGGGAGTTTTGAGATTAATTTAAAATGATTAGAGTCCGTCAGACACTCCCCCAATACAGCTTCACTTTCACCATAAGCCGCCGCGGTATCTAATAAATCAATATGATTGTCAGCGGCGAGTTTTAAAATTTTTTTAATTTCTTCTGGAGACACCTGTCCTACAGCATTACTAATCCCATAGTTCATGCCAAATTGAACGGTGCCTAAGGCTAATTTCATAACGCAACAGTCTCAGGTGTAAAAACCATTTCTAATAAACTCGCGACTCGAGCTAAATCTTCTTGGGTCAAACCTGGATACATGGGTAAAGAGATAGCATTCTCATAGTATTTTTCAGCGACGGGAAAGTCGCCTTTTTTAAACCCTAGATTTTCATAATAAGGCTGCCGATGTACTGGAATATAATGAACATTGACGCCAATTTGATTGGCTCGCAAATAATCAAAAATTTCTTTTCTATTTTTTCCAGACTCTGGAAGAATTTGAACGACATAGAGATGAAAAGCATTGAGGCCATCTTTTTTAACCATTGGTAATTTTAGGGGCAGATCTTTTAATAATTTTTGATACTGCTCGGCGATCTCATTGCGCTTATCAATATAACTATTCAGGCGCTTTATTTGAGATACGCCCAGGGCGCATTGCATATCAGTAATGCGATAATTAAAACCCAAATCTACTTGCTCGTAATACCAAGCACCTTCGCAAGGATTTAGCATTTTGGCGGGATCTCTGGTAATCCCATGAGCTCTTAACAAGCTCATCGTCTCAGCCAGTTGCCCATTATTAGTGAGACAAGCGCCGCCTTCTCCTGTCGTAATAATTTTGACGGGATGAAAACTAAACACCGTAATATCTGAATAGCTACAACTACCTATTGGCTGGCCTAAATATTTCCCGCCAATCGCGTGACTCGCATCTTCAATAATTTTAAAGCCGTACTGATCCGCTAATTTTTTAATAGTAGCCATATCGCAAGATTGACCAGCAAAATGGACGGGGATCACTACTTTGGGTAATTGATTATTTTTTTGGGCTTGAATTAATTTTTTCTCGAGCTCAAAAACACACAAGTTATAAGTGTCTGGATCGATGTCTACGAAATCTATCTCTGCCCCACAGAACCTGGCGCAATTCGCAGACGCTGTAAAAGTATTAGGGCTAGTCCAGACATAATCTCCAGGTCCCACGCCTAAAGCTTTGCAAGCTAAGTGCAAAGCCGCCGTCGCATTACAGCAAGCAACGGCATAATTCACATGGCCATAATTTTTAAGCGCTGCCTCAAAAGCAGTGACTGCGGGGCCCTGAGTGAGCCAATCTGAACATAAGACTTCTTTCACCGCTTCTAAGTCTTCTTGAGAGATCTCTTGCCGGCCATAGGGAATAAAATTTGCCATGTTTAATACTCTTCAGTAATCGCCAAAAACTCTTCCGCTTGTAGCCACTGCTGATTATTCCCAGAGCTGTACTCAAAATCTTGACCGACAGGATGGCCGAATTCACCTAGCTGATTAATTTTAAAATTAACATCATGACCAAAAGTAATGGACGGCTGAATGACATAGTGATCTTTAAATTCCAGAGTTAAATGACTGTCATCCGCAGGACACATGGTCTCATGTAATTTTTCACCGGGTCTAATACCAATAATTTCTTGCTGTAAATCAGGCGCCAAAGCTCTAGCTAAATCAGTCATCTTCATGGACGGAATCTTGGGTACAAAGATCTCACCGCCATGCATTCTTTGAAAACTATTTAAAACAAATTCCACACCCTGATCCAGGGTAATTAAAAATCGGGTCATACGCGGGTCTGTAATAGGCAATTTTTGAGAACCCTGGGCAATCATTTTTTTGAAAAATGGGACGACAGATCCACGCGATCCCACCACATTGCCGTATCTCACTACTGAGAATCTCGTTGGGCCATCACCGACCATATTATTGGCTGCGACAAATAATTTGTCGGACGCCAATTTCGTGGCGCCATAAAGATTAATGGGATTCGCCGCTTTGTCCGTAGATAAAGCAATCACTTTTTTGACGTTGTTATAAATCGCTGCATCGATGACATGCTCAGCCCCATGGATATTGGTTTTGATGCACTCTAAGGGATTATATTCAGCCGCAGGAACTTGCTTTAAAGCCGCTGCATGAATCACATAGTCCACACCATTCATGGCGCGTTTTAAACGATCTTTATCTCGAACATCACCTATAAAATAACGCATACAGCTTTGATTAAACACTTGCTGCATATCAAATTGTTTCAGTTCATCACGAGAAAACACAATGATTTTTTTGGGCTTAAAACGAGACAGCAAAACAGAAATGCATTTTTTACCAAAACTGCCCGTTCCCCCTGTAATTAAAATAACTTTATCGTCGAACATAAATTCCATTTTCCTTGGAGCTGACAGGCTATAAAAATAGGCGGGTATCGTAAGCATCTAGCTTAGGGGGGGCAATGGTGTTATTTAATTTTTTATTTGACTGACTGAGTGCCTCTCTTCAAAAACCCACCTCTTCAACTATGTTGATTTCTCTTCTGAAAAACCGGCGAAAATTTTGCAACAAGCTCAAGCTCAAGCTCAAAAACATTGGATCTTAAATTTAAGCACTTTGCATAAAGGCGGCGCTGTACAAGTGGCGATTTCTTTTTTGCATGATCTTTCTGATCTTTATCATAAAAATATAGAGCCCCACTCCATCACAATTTTTCTTTCAAGCACGTTGGCGAGCCAGATCTCACCTTCTATTCTGCAAAAATTCAAACATCATATTTTCCCTATTTCGCCAGCACGCTCTCAATCGGCTCGAAAACATATTGAAGACTTAATTCAGGCCATTCATCCAGATTTAGTGTTCTCACTCTTTGGCCCTTGTTATTTACAAATTAATCACTGCCCTCACCTCATGGGCATTTGCAATGGCTGGTCGACCCATGCGGACAAGCTCGCTTTCTCCGCTTTTTCAACCCCTTTTCAAAAAATCAAAAGACATCTCACCAATCTTTATTTAAAAAAACATTTAAAACATGCCACTCACTGGATCACTGAAGCACCCATTGCCCAAAAAGGCGCGATTAAAAAATTAAAACTCCCCCCAGAAAAGATTCTTATTATTCCCAACGAGGTTTCTATTTTTTATAAACCTTATTTAAATCAAGCACCCCAATTAATTAATACTTCCCCTGCAAAACCCTTAAATTTATTTATTTTCTGCAGCGCCTATCCCCATAAAAATATTAAAATTTTGATTCCTACCCTCCTCGCTTTACTTCAAAAAAATATCTCTCAAGTTCGATTTCATCTCACTCTTACAGAATCTACTCAAGAATATAAAAATTTATTTAAGCAAATTAGAAAATATGACTTGGGCAATTATTTTATAAATCATGGACCCACTAATCCTCAAGAAGGCCCAGCGCTTTACCAACAGATGGACGCTTTGTTATTTCCAAGTCTTCTGGAAACTTATTCCGTCACGCCCTTAGAAGCTATGACCATGGGCATTCCCGCTTTGATTTCTAAGATTCCTGCGCATCAAGAGCTATTTACGGAAGATCTAGTGACTTTCTTTAACCCTCAGGATCCTGAAGATATTGCAAATAAAATTATTAATTTAATGCATGACCCAGCACGGGCTTTTATTAAGCAGATCAATGCAAAGTCTTGGTTGCAAAAAAAAATGTCTGAAAGAGAGTCGAGAACACAGGCTTATCTAGAATTAGTAAATCAAATCATCTCGCCCACTCAACTAACTGCCGCCGCGTCATCTCCACCGGGTCTTCCCCCTGATAGACACCCTTATACCACTCGACTGTCTGCCGAACGGCTGTCTTAAAATCCCACTGTGGACGCCACTGCAATAGCTGATGAGCTTTATCGCAATTGAGCGTTAAAAAATCTGCTTCGTGTAATTTATTAATATGACCTGGGCTTGGTTTTATTAACTTTTTTTCACCCCCACCCCAGATAGTAATAATTTCATTCACCAATTGCTCAACGCACTGGATAGAAGAAGACTCCGGGCCAAAATTCCAGGAACCCTGGTACAACTTAGGCTCGCGGTATAAAGCAGCAGCGAGTTTTAAATATCCTGACAAGGGATCCAAGACATGCTGCCAAGGCCGTACCGCCTGAGGGTTTCGGATAGAGATAGGCAAATTTTCCTGCAAGGCTTTAATCACATCTGGCACGATACGATCCACGGACCAATCTCCGCCCCCAATGACATTTCCAGAGCGCACGCTAGCCACGCCTATTTTTCTAAGCATCTGGCTAAAAAAGCTATCTAGATACGACGAAAAAATAATCTCAGCGGCCGCTTTTGAAGCACTATAGGGATCATACCCACCCAAAATATCATCTTCTCGATAAGCACAACGCTGCTCTTTATTTTTATAGCATTTATCACTGGTGACATAGATTAATACACGCAAAGAATCACAAGTCCGAGCGACTTCTAAAATATTGGCAGAGCCCAAAATATTGGTTGCAAAAGTTTCTCTAGGCGCTTGGTAAGACAGGCGCACTAAAGGCTGCGCCGCTAAATGAAAAATAAAAGTGGGAGAAAAATCTTTTATCACTTTATTTAACTTATCAAAATCTCGAACATCGCCATCAATATGGGTAATTCGCTGATTTAATTTTAATAAATTAAATAGTTGCTGATGGGGTTCTGGCGGCAACGCATAGCCCATAATCTCAGCACCCAGTTCAGACAGCCAAAAGGCCAGCCAAGCGCCTTTAAAACCTGTATCTCCAGTGATTAGAATTTTTTGGTTTTTAAAAGTATTAAAAATAGAAGAATCAATCACGCCATTTCACCCCCATTTCACCCCCATTTCACCCCCATTTCACCCAAGGGGCTTGTTTGGCTTCATATAATTTATTCAATAATAAATAATCTCGATGTGTATCCATCGGCTGCCAAAAGCCCGCATGCTGATAGACCATTAATTCTTGCTGGCTGACTAAAGCACTCATGGGTTCTTGCTCTAAAGCCAAGTCATCTGGGTTAATGACTCCAGAAAAATTATCTAAATAATCTAATAACTCTCTGCGACAGACAAAATAACCGCCAGAAATACAGCCTTCAGTTGTCTGGGGTTTTTCATTAAAAACACTCACCAAGCCATTTTTATCCGCCCGTATTTCACCGAAACGACCTGGAGGATACACCCCCGTCACGGTCATTATTTTGCCGTGTTGTTTGTGAAAATCTAAGAGCTGATTTAAATCAATATCACCGACACCATCGCCATAAGTCAGCATAAAGTTTTCATCATTCCCAATATACTCTCGCACTTTGCGAATTCGCGCGCCAGTCATGCTGTTTTGACCCGTCTCGGCCAAGATCACTTCCCAGTCGGATTCATCATGTTGATTAATAAATTCAATCTGTCTTTGTTTGCCTAAAACAACTTTCGTATCACACGTATGAGACTCATAGTTCATAAAAAAATCGCGGATTAAATCACCTAAATATCCCAGACATAAAACAAATTCTTTATGACCATACGTCGCATAGTATTTCATGATGTGCCAAATAATGGGCCTATTTCCAATGGGAATCATGGGCTTGGGTAAATTAGACGAAACATCTCGAATTCGAGTACCTTGACCGCCGCAGAGAATAATGGTTTTCATAAATATTTTTATCTAATCAAGCTAGTTTTATTAATAAACCAATTTTATGGGGCTTCTCTCTTTTCGCAATCACGTCTTAATCAGCACTTTTTTCCCATAAAAAACTATTGCCAGTTTTAAAATATTTTTAATCCCCCGAGCCTCCAGCTCAGCTTCATAATTTTTATTATTAATTTGAGCCAAAGCCATCTCAGCGCCAGCTTCTAATAATTCTTCTTTTTTAACCGACTTAAATTCTAGAATCACGCCCAGCTTGGAAAGATCTTTTGGAATAATCATCAAGTCATATCTTCCCAGACCCGATTCTCTGTTAGATAAAATCTGATGAGAATCTCTCAAGGCCACAATCATGCCTAAAACTAAAGCATGATAAAAACTCTCAGCCTTGCCTTCTTCGACATCGAAATAAGAGAGTGATTTTGCAACATAGTCTGTAAATAACTCTTCAAAACTTTCGATATCTCCAGTAATCAAAGCCTTCAGCATCAAATTACTTTGTGCAGGATAAATACTTTCAAACCAGTTTAAAAAATAACGCTGATAAACCCTCATAATTTCTATATTAGGCAAGGCAATCTCGCACTCTCCCAGCTCGCTCTCATGATCAATGCGGACAATTTTTAAATAGCCTGCAAATAGTAAAAAACTCCAAATGGCATTTTCAGCATGGGCGTTAATCTTGGGTAGCGTAATTTTTTCATCAATGGGTTTTTTAATCACGCCGCCTTGAATTAAAATTTCAAAATCTTTTTTAAGCTCGGGTCCTGCTTGAGAAATTAGATCTTCAATGAGCTGGCTTGAACCTGTATTGACCCAGTAGGGGCCTAGTTTTTTATTTTTTGCAAAATTAATAATCGACCAGGGGTTATAAATATTTAAATTCCCAAATTTGTAACCGTTGTACCAGCTTCGAACTTGTTCTCTTTGGCCTGAGACATCAGCTTCTTCACAAATCCAGTCGACTTCAGCTTCTGTAAATCCAAAATAAGAACCATAAAAATCTGAAAGCATTGAATACACCATCACATTATTTAAATCTGAAAACATCCCCTCTTTCGAGATTCTTAAAATGCCCGTCAAAATGCTTTTATAAACAGCCGTATTGTCTTTTAAGCCAGCGCCTAAAAAACCCTGCATGAATGATTTCATTTCGTCGTAATAATTAGATTCCCAGGCCGCATGAATGGGCGTGTCATACTCGTCTATCAACACCCAAACTTTTTGATCGTATTTTTTTTCTAAGATCATCGAGAGAAATTTTAAGCTTTGAACCAATTCTTCTTCAGAGGCCGTTGCAGAAAGCAGGCGCTCGAAATAAGGGCGCTGGCCTTCAGGCACATCTGCTTTGAGATCTTCATAACTGGTAAATAAGCTTTGAATCAAAATCCCAATTGCAGCCAATACAGATTTATAATTATTTTTTTTGATTTCTTTCAAAGATAAATAAATAACAGGATAAATCCCCTGATGTTTTAAAATTTCTGGATATTGAGAGACTTTTAAATCTTTAAATAAATCTTTATTTTTCTTTATATCCCTAACATCTAAGAAACACCTCAGCATGGTCATGTTTAAAGTCTTGCCGAAGCGTCTTGGCCGAGGGAATAAAATAACTTTACTGCCATCTTCCAGTAATTCTTTAATCAATAGGCTTTTATCAAGATAAGTAAATTTACTATTAATAATCTCAGCGAAATCACTAATACCAATGCCAAAATCAACGGTCATGTGTAAAAACCCCTAGAAAAATATATAAAAATATAAAGTTCAAAATCCAAAAATAGGCCCGTATTTTATAGAGCGATCAAGCTGGCGGCTATGAAAAATCACATAGAAAAATCACATGAAAAATCAAACAAAAAATCACCACTCCAGCCCCAATTCATCTTCTTGGTCTCGCGCCGCTTCTAAAGCCTGCGCCTCAACAACTTTCAACATAGCCTTAATATTTTCAGCTTGATTAAAACTTTCTAAATCTTGCTTAATTTCTCTGATCGATTTTTTTAAGGCTTTAATTTCTTTATCTAGATTTTTTAATAAAACTTCTGACCCCGCCTCCTGATTTTTCAATCTATGAGGCTCTTGCACTAATAAGCCAAATTCTTGCAGAGAATATTTAAGATCATTGACTTCCATCTCCAGCTCTTCCAACTGCTCTTTTAAGACCCGGTTGTAATGCTTGAGCTGGTCCTCTGCCACTGAATCAATAGCCTCTGGGCGAATCTGTTCTATTTCTAACTGCAGCCCTAATAAACCTAATAAATCTTTTTTATCATAAGCCGCATTCGCTCGCTGCATCAGCTCATGCTTGCGCTCGCGTTCAGTAGGATCCTGCTCTCGATCAGGATGCAGATCTTTAGCCAATTTTCTAAAAATATCTTTCACCGCACGACTGGCGTTTAACTCTTCCTGCGCTTGCTGAAGCTGCTTTTTAGACTTGGGTGCAGGTTTTGGCTCGTCTTTTAAATTTTCAAATTTATGTTCAAACTCACTACTCTCACCCCCCTTAAAAAAATCTTCTAATACTTCAGCTTCTAATTCCATCATTTGAAAAAATCTCTGCTCAGCCTTGGTCCTGTATTGCATACAAGTATTTTCATATTCTTCATGCAATGACTTCATCTGATCTAAATAATCTGGATTCTTTGTGGTCTTTAAAATATTACGAATCAAAGACAAGACCATCTCTGACAAATATTTCTGTTCTTTTCGACTGAATTTAAATCTCGCCAAGGCCTGATCAAATTTTAATACCAGGGCCACTTGCTGATCTGTATATTTTTCTAAGAGGGGAAACAACTCTGAAAAATATTTATCTTTGCAGGCTAGCACGGTCAGATTCCAGGTTTTTAAACTTTCTTTTTCTTGCTCTATTTTTTTAATTAAATCATTAAATTTCTTTTGCTCTTTGCTTAATTTTTTCCCAGTGTTTTGAATTTTTTCAGTATTTTTTATTAATTCCATTTTTTATTTTTTCTCTTTCTCTTATCTCTAAACCATCAATCGCCGCCCGACCCATGGCCTCTACAGCCTCTAAGGTATTTCCAGCAATATGCGGTGTGCAAAGTAAATTAGGCAAACTTAAAAATTCTAGATCTTCACAGGGTTCAGACTCATAAACATCGACAGCTGCTCCCGCGATTAAATTATTTTTTAAATGTTTTTTTAAATCCTGCTGATTAATAATTAACCCTCTGGCTGTATTAATTAAAAAGCTGGACTTTTTCATTAATTTTAATTCAGGCTCAGCAATTAAATTGCGAGTCAAATTATTTAAAGGCGCGTGTATAGAAACAATGTCTGACTCAGCCAATAAATTATTTAATTCACAAGATTCAGCACCAATAGTTTTATAAAAATCTTGCTGCTCTTGGGTATTATCTAAAACATCGTTCACTAAAAATTTACACTCAAAAGGCTGTAATAATTTTATTAATTTTTTCCCCACATGCCCGACGCCAATAATTCCAATAGTTTTATTAAATAGCTGGACTCCACCTGATTTCTCCCAGATCCCCTGTTTTAATAAATGGGAATTTATATAGCTGTTATGAGTGAGAGATAAGATATTTCCCAAGGCTAACTCAGCCACGGACTGGGCATTAACACCCTGGGCATAGTTAATTTTTACACCCATTTTTTCACAAAGTTCAAAATCAATATTGTCTAAACCCACGCCATATTTGCTAATTAATTTTATATTTGGACAAGCGGTTAAAACTTCTTCATTCACTAATTCCGTCCCAACTAACCAAACATCACAATCTTCCAGAAAACTAATTAAATTTTCTCCAGCGAGTTTTAAGCCCTCCAGATTAAATTTTATTGTTTTAATATTTTTTAAATCACTTATCTCTTTAACTAAAACTTTATTTTTACAAAAAGACGGGGAGCTAATGGCAAGTTTCATTATTTTTTCCAATTTTAATTAAATTATTAATTTACTAATTTCAGCAATCTAATTGCTTTATTTTTTTACTAACTCAAATTCTCACTCAAACCCAGCACATGCAAAATTTTTAAAGCATTTTCCAAGCTAATTTTAGTTTTCCCCTGCTCAAAATTATTCACCGTCGGCTTACTCAAACCCACAAAAAGGGCTAACTCATGCTGTGTTATTCCCTGACTTTTTCTGCGCCTTACGGCTTCTTCGACAAGTGCTTGCCAATTAAGGCGAAGGTTCTGTTACATCGCTTTTCCATCCGAAAGTTAAATATATTTTACTAAAAAGTAATTATCACAAAAAAAGTAAAATAAAATTTACTTTCTTAATTCATATTTAACTCATACACCGTCGATTTTCCAATACCGACCTTCTTAATTAATCCTTCAGTCACTAAGACTTTTAAATCTCGAATAGCCGTATCAGCGCCGACCTCTAACACGGCAGAGACTTCTTTTTGAGTTAAATTATTTTTCTCACAAAAATACTGGTAAAGCCTTTGCTGGCGTTGGGTTAAATTTAAAATATTCGTATTTTTCACTCTGGGATAAAAACAAATATTAAAAAAATTCGTCGTGCTGACTTTAAAATCTGGATTGTTGTTTTCTTTTAAGACCTGCTCCATGCGAGAAAACCCACTACCCACTCGCTCTATATAACCTGCACGGTGTAAAAAATCAGCAATCAATCTATTCCGACGAACGCTGCGCTTTCCTAAAAAATCTTCAGTCATGCCATGACAGAGTCCTCCTGGATTTTCAATTTCAATCCGATCTGAAAAAATATGCACATAAATATGCGAGCCGTCGTATAAATAATCCCGATGTGTCACGGCATTAATTAAAGCCTCTCGAAGGGCAACCATGGGATACTCTTCTGTTTTGATATGCCGGCTTTTTCCAGGGCTAATACTCAGACCAACACTGATATGACGAGCGATAAAATCCAAACTGTTTTCAATCTGGCCTACTAAACCACCCATAAAATCTTTTTTATCAACAATAGAAAATCGATCAGGCCCCTGATATTTCACGCAAGTGATATAACTTTCTGGAAAAAATTTCTGAGGTTCTTTAGCAAATAACAACACAGCCGCATTGGTGAACCTAATTTCTTCGCCTTTTAATTCCGCGGCATTTAAGCTTAATAAAATTTCTTCTCTAGGCGCTTTAATTTGAATATTGGCCAGTTTTAAAAAATCATCAAAATGACTATTAGAAAAATCTTTCGGGTAAGAAAATTTGGAATTTAATAATTCATCCCAACGAACTTTCTGTGTCAGCAAATCCAATATTTCATCACGACGAAGTTTCTGTGCACTGGGGCCATTCCGAAGAAAAAAACCATCACGACAGCGATAGGGTTTATCCACGCCTTCTTCTACTTGGACTTCTAAAACACCTTCAGAAATATAACTAAGCAAATTAATCCGAATACTGGGATCGCAGTTATGTGCAATATCTTGAATCTGACTTTTTAAACTATTCGTAATCTCAATGGGCTTAATTTCACCATCATCCGCAATGCCAATAAAAATACTTCCCCCAGACGCATTGGCAAATGCGACGATCTCCCTATCTAGGCCACTTAGCTTTTCTTTAAATTCTAATTTATAGCCCTCGCCTTCTTGTATTAACATTTTGATTTTTATAGAATTTTCAATGTTTTTCATGGGCGGCCTCCAGCAAATAATCAAGCAATTTAAAACCAAAAACAGCTTAACTTAAAAATATTTGCGACGCAAATGCGACGCAAATGCGACGCAAAATTTTCATGTTTTTACAAAATATTGATTAATAAATATCTAACCCACTGCCTCAATATCACAGCTCACCCCTTCAAATTCTCGATGAGAAACTAATTTCACAGAGATATCCGCCTGACTTAAAGCCTGCTCCAGCCCCACTAATTCATAACCCTCTAGAAAATTTAAATTGGGCTCGACGACTAAAACATTCACCCCCAGATCTTTCATGGCATCAATAATAATTTTTGCTGGAGACTCTCGTGTGTCATCAATATTGGGTTTGAAACTCGCGCCTAAACACGCCACAGAAATATTATTTTTATTATTTTTTAAATTTAAATTTTTAATTTTCTCTATTTCTAGTTTTAATTTATTTATTACCCAATCTGTCTTAGCCAGATTTTGCTCCCTCGCGGTTTTAATTAATTTCGCTTTATCTGACGCATCGACAATAAACCAAGGATCTACAGCGATACAGTGCCCACCCACGCCACAACCGGGCTCTAAGATATTTACCCTCGGATGATGATTGGCTAATTTTCTTAATTCCCAGACATCTATTTTTAAATCTTCGCAAACCATGGATAGCTCATTGGCAAAGGCGATATTCACATCTCTATAAGCATTCTCAGACAGCTTGCATAGCTCAGCCGTTCTGGCATTGGTTTTTAACACTTCGCCCTTCACAAAAATTTGATAAAACTCACAGGCTTTCTCAGTGGATTCAGGATTAATTCCACCAACAATTCGATCATTGTGAACCAGCTCATATAAAATTTTTCCAGGCAAGACTCTTTCAGGACAGTGGGCTAAATAAATTTTATTAATATCCACGCCCAGAGATTCTAATAAATCCGCCATTTTTTCAGTCGTTCCCACTGGAGAGGTCGACTCTAAAATAATTAAATCACCGGGTTTAATTAAATTTGCAATGGATTGAGTTGCTGAGAGTACATATTCAATATTGGGTTTTTTATTTCCCCCTTCGCTCTCATGATAAAACGGCGTGGGGACCGCAATAATATAAATATCACAGACTTCTGGCTTTAAACTGGCGACTAGTTTTTTATTTTTAACTACTTCTGATACCAGCGCTAATAAATCTGGCTCGACAATATGAATCTTCCCCGCGTTAATAATTTCCACAGCCTTAGAATTAATATCCACGCCGTGAACATCAAAGCCCGCTTGCGCTAAAACCGCCGCGGTGGGTAAGCCGATATAACCTAGCCCTACAACACAGACTGAGGGCAATTCTCTGGGGAGTTTTCTTGAGAGACTGGAACTGGAGATAGACATAATTGCTCACTTAAATAATTAGTAATTCTTTCGGCCGCATAACCATCTCCATAGGGATTAATGGCCCGCGACATGGTTTGATAAAGTTCTGGGTTATCTATTAATTCAGACACGTAAGACACCATATTTTCAAAAGACGTCCCTGCTAATTTCACCGTCCCAGCGTCTATCGCTTCGGGTCTTTCAGTCGTATCTCTTAAAACAATCACGGGTTTACCTAAAGACGGCGCCTCTTCTTGAATCCCGCCACTGTCTGTCATGACCAAATAACAATGTCTCATAAGGTCTATAAATGGCGCGTAATCCAAAGGTGGGATTAAAATTATATTTTTTAAATCTCCCAATAATTTAAACACCGGCTCTTGAACATTAGGGTTTAAATGGACTGGGTAAATAAAATCAAAATCTTTATATTTCTGGGCTAAATATTTTAAAGCTTCGCAAATATTTAAAAACCCTTGTCCAAAATTTTCCCGTCTATGCCCCGTGATTAAAATATATTTTCTAGCGCCCTGCTTATCGTCTCTCCCCTCGCGGGAGAGACAGCTCAAAGAGGCTGGGCCGATTTGAGCAGAGAGGGGGAAATTTTTTAATAGCTCTAATCTAGTTTTCTCTGCAAAGATTTTATCTTGATCCAGTCGTTCACAGACTTGTAACAACGCATCGATCACCGTATTTCCAGTGATTAAAATATTTTTAAAATTTAAATTTTCAGATAATAAATTTTTCTCAGATAAAACCGTCGGCGCAAAATGATATTGGGCTATTCGCCCGACTATTTGCCGATTTAATTCTTCAGGCCACGGCGAATCATGTCGATAGGTTCTTAACCCAGCCTCAATATGTCCCACGGGAATTTTTAAATAAAATGCTGAAAGCGACGCTGAAATCGCCGTCGACGTATCCCCCTGGACCAAGACACAATCGGGCTTTTCTTGCAGCAAAACAGGCTTAATTTTTAATAAAACTTCCGTTGTTATATCAAACAAATCCTGACCCGGCTTCATGATATTTAAATCATAATCAGGCTGAATCTCAAAAACTTCTAAAACAGAATCCAACATCTGACGATGCTGGGCGCTGACACAAACCACGACTTTAAATTTTCCAGAATTTTTTAAGGCTTTGACCACGGGGGCCATTTTGATAGCCGCAGGACGGGTCCCAAAAACTAATAAGATTTTTAATGGTTTAATTTTCACACCCTCTAAAAATAATTATAAAAAATAACTATAAAAAACAGCCGCGGATTTTATAGTTCTCGCAATTTTTAAAAAGCGCGCAGAGGGATTTTTTATCAATAAAAAGATAAAAAAAATTCAAAGAACTTTACGTCACCCCGGCGGAGGCCGGGGCCCAGTTCATCATTAAAAACAATTGACTCCTACCGAATGACGTATTAATATTTAAATACAGTACGTCAACTAGAGCCCTAGAGCGTAATATGCAAACTAAATTAACTCTTCGACTTGAAAGCGCCTTAATTGAAGGGGCAAAGATTTATGCTGAAACCACGGGAAAATCTTTGTCTCAAATAGTTTCTGATTATTTTCAAGCCTTACAAAATCAAGATTCCAGCATTAAGAAATCCTCTGAATTGCCGCCCATCACTCAAGCCCTTCAAGGGATTTTAAAAGTGGATTCTCAATCCAAATCTAAATCCAAAATAGATAAAAATAATTACCAGCAATACCTGGAAAAGAAATACTTATGAAAGTAATAAAAATCATGTTTGATACAAACGTCATCTTGGATGTTTTATTAGCCAGGGAGCCCTTTGTGGCTGCCGCCAGTGAATTATTTATCGCTCTTGAAACTGGGCAATTACAGGGCTTAATCGCTGCAACCACAGTCACCACCATTTTTTATCTTGCAACTAAAGTCCTGGGCGCTTCCTCTGCAAAAAATTCCATCAGTCGGTTATTACAGTTATTTGAAGTTGCCCCCATCAATCGTGTGGTTTTAGAGCAGGCTGTTAATACCAGCTTTTCAGATTTTGAAGACGCTATTTTATATCAATCAGCCGTGCAAGCCGGGGCTCATGGTCTGGTCACACGAGATATTCAGGGATTTAAAAAAGCAGAACTTCCGATTTATACCCCCATGGAATTACTGAAAAGTTTTTTACCCCAAGTATCTGGCATCACTGAACCAGTACCGATGAAAGGGATGAACTAAAGCGCTCTGATTTTTTTAATTTTTTTTAAATGCTCTTAACCCGGACAGTTTATTTGTTCCCTACAGGCAGCTATTTTAAAATTGACTTTGGCAAAACCTTCTCTTAGTTTTCGGGCTCTTTTTTACTAGGCCAGAACCCATAGCTATTGAGAGAAAACCCCGTGAAACCTGCAAATACTGAAAATACTGAGAATAAAGAACTAAAAGAAGCCGCTAAGAATGCAGATCTCGCCCTTCAAGAACAATCTGAAAATACTTTAAAACGCTTGCTTGAGTTTTTTGCACGCTTACTTTTCGGTGTTCCAGCCTTTCCCCAAGGCGAATCCTCTGTCAGAGCAGTCCCTATGAGCATGGAAAGTTTTAATACTGCCGCGAAACATTTGGGGCTAGATCAAGTCATTACTGACCCCAAAGAGAAACAAGCCATTGTCGAAACTATGAATCAGGCTACTGCCTGTTTTAATCAGGGCGACACTTACAATGCCACGAAGCATTTAAAAACGCTGGCAGAAACTTTTTTAAAACATGCCGATCAGGTGATTCAAGAAAAACCTATCTTAGGTCGTATTGCGAAACCGCTCGCCGAAAAATTTATCCAATGGGCTGATAAAACTTTAGGTCATGACAGCCCCACGCCTAAGCCCGCTGGAAAAGTTTCAGCGCTTCAAGAACCAGAACCCTTGCACAGCCCAGGACCAGGCGCTAAAGGCCCCGTTAAATCTTTGGATCAATCGGATTCAAGCAAGGCCAAAGGATCAGCAAGGCCTAATAGTCCCTAGAGATAAATCAATAGAGCTCTTTCGAAACCTTTTTTGATTTCGTCTCTCCCCTTGAGGGAGAGACAGGCCTGAAGGCGGAGCCGAAGGACAGAGAGGGGGCGACGGCCGCAAAGGGGAGAGACGATGTCATGTTAGGCAAGCCCTATGTTTGAAAAATTCTCAAATTTTCATTGACCGGCAAAGCGTTATGCCAAAGCGACTCGAAAATCTTTATCTCAAAAAGAGCTTGTTGGTTTTTATTCCACAGCAGATAGCCAGGCTATTAATGCATTTTATTTAAGAAATTTAGACTTCTTAACTCAATTTAAACAAAGCTTTGTCGATCGAGCCATGGGCTTAATTCAAGAAGCTGAGCGCGGATTATTTCGACTGCCTGACTTTTATGACCTACCCGCAAAAAAACCTGACGAGCCCATCTTTTCTGCTGATTTATCCCAGACAGAATTCGCTTGTTTGAAATTATTATCTCAAGGTGGGTCCTCTCGAAAAATCGCCGAGGATTTAAAAATTTCCCACCGAACGGTTGAAAATTATATTGCCCATATGAAGTCCAAATGGGGCTGCTCCAAAATGACTGAATTGATTTATCAGGGCGTCAAACGCGGCGTGATTTAGCCTTGAACTACCCCTGCCCTACCAGAGTATTTTTACTCTATTGTTCCAGCGAATGATTCCTGTAATGTCTCCCCGTCTTAATCAAACATATTTAATTCTTAGGGAGTCTCGCCATGCCTGATTTACAAGCTGATTCACAAACTATTCCATCTACTGCACAAGCTGCACCACCAGCACAATTAGCTAAAACAGCCTTCTTGAAATTTTCAGCCTCTGTCGCGCTCAGCACCCTATGCATGGTAACTGGAGGCCCTATTGTGAATACCTGGATGAAACCCACTCTCCCTATTCAGACTTGTGTCGCTATTGGGGCTGCGGCAGGCCTTGTTCAAGGAGTATTTCAGACCCTCGACACCTTCAAAGTATTCGACCATCTACGCATGTGCTCATCCTCTCATAAAACCTCTTGGACTTACCTCGTCCAGCTTCTTGCTACTGGTGCATTCATTGCCGTCTTCGGCGCGATTGCCATGGCTATCAATTGCTGTCTTGCCTCTAAAAAATCAGGTGCTGGAGCTGGCGCTGCTGAGGGTGCAAGCGCTCCGCTTTTACCTAACGATAGAGCTGCGCTTGCTGTGGGAATTAATTACCAAACTGCTGGTCAGCCTAATGACCCAAAAACAGACGTTACCGCGACTATGCCGGTGTGATGCTCAAATAATACCTCGTCCCCTTCAGCGCCCCGGTTTTATACAAAATTTTCTTTTCGACTAATTCTTGTAAATCCCGTGTGGCCGTTGCTCTTGAAGTTTGAGCAATAGCCACATATTTCTCAGCGCTTAAACCCCCTTCAAAACCCGCAGGGCCATTAGCAAATAAACGATTTAAAACTTTCAGCTGACGCGTATTTAAATCATCTTTATGGGCGTGATAAAGCTTGGCTTTAAAAATTAAAAACTCGATCAGCTCTTGGGCTTTTTCTCGGGCTGTTAAGATCACTTCAGAAAAATAGATTAACCAATTGGAAATATTCAAAGACTTATTATTGTGATCCAACTGCTCATAATATTTTTTTCTATGCGCCCCAATGGTCTGAGATAAGGCAATCAAAACAGGCTCTTTTAAACACTGCAAAATGGCTTTGAATGCTAAAGCTCTGGCAATGCGCCCATTACCATCTTCAAAGGGATGAATCGAAACAAAAAATAAATGCGCAATGCCCGCCCGAGTTAAACAAGGCAAAGATTTTTCAGACTGATTAAACCATTGAATAAATTGCGTCATTTCTTCTGGGACTTTGTCTGAAGGCGGCGCCTCAAAATGCACGCGAACACCTCGAATACTGCCCGTATAAGCCCCCGCACCTGAGACAATTTGCATAGGTTCTGAGTGAATTCGATACGCCCCTACTTGATATAAATCTCGACGACTCCCCGTCAACATCAGGTGCCAATCAAACAACTGCTCATGGGTCAGAGGCGCCTGATAAGTCTGATACAAGTGGTGCATCATCTGAGCCATCCCTGCTTCCGCCGCACCGATTTTTGGATGGCCAGAAGAAAAAGACGCCTCAGGAATTAATCCAAAACATCGGGCAATCGATGATCTTAAACTCTCACGATTTAAGATCTCCCCTTCAATTTCTGAGCTTTTTAAAGCCTCCTGACTTAAGGCCTCAATCATCCAAGTTTGCTTCTCTTCTGATTCAATATGCTGGAAAGCCCCTAATAACAGACCTGATTCATGCAAAAATTGCTTCTCAAATAGCTCTAACTTGCTCATATCAAAAGAAAAATTTGGCCAATCGATTTGCTGCCAATTCCAGATCTTTTCTTGATATTCAAGATATTCAGGCATGATTTCTAATCCCGTGAGTTATATTTTTGTTATTTATAGCTCAAATATTGCCAAAATATGAGTTATAAATCCTGTTTTTATAGCTCACAGGGGAAATTTTTCCCTGCTCTAAAATTTCCTAATAGCCAATAATTATATTTTTCACCGCCCCATAGTCTGTTTTGCCAGACCCTAATTTAGGAATCTCTGGGACACTGATAATTTCTTTGGGAACCCATAAAGCCGGCATCTCACTGGCTTTTAATTTAATTAATAAATCTTCTGGGCTAAGTAAATTATTTTGTTTTAATAACAAAATCACTTGCTCGCCTTTTTTACTATCGGGCACAGCAGCGGCGACCAGCTCTATATTTTCTATATTTTCTATATTTAATTTTTTAACTAATTCTTGAATAAAATTCTGCACAAAACTCTCAACTGCCCCTAAAGACACCATTTCTCCAGCGATTTTTGCAAAGCGCGTATACCGATCAACAATGGTCAAAAATCCATCTGAATCAATTTTTGCCTTATCTCCCGTGCTGTAAAAACGCTGATGGTTTTTTTCCAAAATAACTTGCTTGGTTCGTTCTGGATCATTTAAATAACCCATCATAATTTGCGGCCCTGAAATTAATAACAGACCCTCAGATCCAATAGGCAGCGGCTCTAAATTTGCGGGATCCACGATTAAAAAACTGGTCCCTGGAATCGGCAATCCGACCGTTCCAGGCTTATGGCCTAGCTGCACATGCCAGCCTTCTTTGACTAAGACATCGGGTAAATTAAAACTCACAACGGGACTAGTTTCTGTCGCGCCATAGCCCTGGTAAATCTCCAGATTAAATTTTTCTTTAAAACTTTGCCTCACACTTTCAGATAATTTTTCAGCGCCAGAGATTACTAATCTTAAAGACTGGAACATCAGGCTGGAAACTTTGGGATGTCTTGCATACATATTTAAAAAAGTACTAGTGCCACATAGTACAGTCACATCGTAAGTCGCAATGGTTTTAGCAACGCCCTTGGCATCCGTCGGATCTGGATAAAAAATGACGGGCGTCCCTACTAATAAAGGCATCAAAGTTGTCACGGTTAATCCAAAGGCATGAAACAAGGGCAAGATGCCGAGTACGCGATCTTGTGATTCGACGCTTAAGACACAGGCCGCTTGTTTAGCATTGGCCAAAATATTTCTATGAGAGAGCAAAACCCCTTTGGGCAGGCCCTCTGACCCTGAGCTAAATAAAATCACAGCCGCTTGTAAATTAGAATTTAAATTAGGTTTTTTTAAAATTAATTTTTTTAAAATAAAACTGGGTAACACAAAACTTAAAATTCCGTATTTAAATTTCGAGAATCTAGAAATACTAGATTTTAAACTTTCCAGCTCTATGAGATTTTTTCCTATTAGCCATAAATCTATGGGAATTCCCTTGGCTTTTAATTTATTTAAAAACTGCGAAGAAGTAATAATAAAATCTATCTCTGCGCTTTCTAACATATGTTTAAAACTCAGCTCGGACGCCGTGTAATTTAAATTAACTAGGGTTTTACCCAAAGCTAATACGGCCAAATTAACCAAAGCGCCTGGAATACTGGCTGGTAATAAAATGCCAATATTTTTACCCCTATTTTTATCAAAATTTTTATTAAAAAATTTCTTTTTAAAACAAGACCTTAAAGCCCATACTCCAGTAATTACGCCATAAGCAGATAGCTCTAAATTACTCTTAGCGTCAATCATGCAAATGCGAGATTTTTCAGCTTTCGCTCGATACAACCAAGCCTCGGCAATAGACCCAAAACTTTCGGAATAAATTCCCCAGGCCTGCTCGCCCAAGGCAATGATTTTTTCTTTTAATTCACTAGGAGAAATAATATTAAAATTAAAACTAGAACTAGAACTAGAACTAGAACTAGAACTAGAACTAGAACTAAAAATAACTTCGCCAAAGCAAATAATTAAAGACCGCATGCGGCTGAGATTTAAATCTCTGGAAATATTTTTAAATCTTTTAGTTGCCAAAGATAAAGACGAACCCCAGAGCCCGTGTAGATAAAACGGAATGATTTTAATTAATTCACGGTCTTGAAGATTTAAACCCTCGAGCACTAATTCATAACCGCGATAAAACTGCCCCAGCTGCCCATTGCGGCTTAAATGCCCCTCTGGAAATAAACAAACCACATCGCCTTGTTTTAAAGCTTTTTGAATTAATTCAATCCCGCCTTTAGACCCCGTTCTAGAAATCGGAATCACCCCCATGGATTTAAATAACCAGCTTAAAAAAAAGTTTTTATACACCCCCCGGTCCATCACAAATCTCACGGGCCTGGGAGAGGCCATTTGAATCGCCGCCCAGTCTAAATAACTGGTGTGATTTCCCAATAATAAAACCCCGCCAGAAGCTGGTAAATTATTTAAACCATGGGTTTTTAATTGATAAAACTTGCTGATAAAAAAATACAAAATAAATCGAATCATGGACTGGGGAAGCATCTTAATAGTAATCACCCCAATGATCAGGGCGAAAACAAACAATAATCTAAAGACCCAAAAAGCATTGATATCTAATAAAGTCAAAATCACCGTGAGCACTAAAAATCCGAACATAAAAACAGTCTGGGTAAAATTATTCGCCGCCAGAATTTTCCCTAATTTATCTTTCGGCGCATAAAACTGAATCAAAGAATTTAAAGGGACTAATAATAAACCACTGAAAAATCCGTAAAACAAAAATAATATTAAAATCAAAGTCTTATTAGTCACAGAGACCATGAGCCATAGAGAAATCGCTGTGGCTAAAACAGCAATCGGCACGGTGCCTATTTCAATAAATTTTTTAGAGATTTTTCCAAAATATAAAGATCCTAAAATTACGCCAATGACTGCAATACCCATGGCCCCCTGGACATAAACAGGCGTCGCGCCAATCACATGGGCTTTTAAATAAGCGCCATAGCAGGCCAAAACAACTTGGTTAATCCCCCAAAAAATCGATAACCCTAAAACACAATACAAAATCACTGGCTGATTTTTAATTTCTCGCAAATTTTCTCGGACATAAAATCCAGAAATATATTTTTTTAATTCAAATCTGGAGTCTTGAGAAACCGCTTTAAATTTGGGCAAAAACAAGCTGAGCACAGATTCAAATAAAGATCCTAAAATTAATAAAAACCCTAGGGGCGCAATGGCTTCCATGATCTCTGATTTAGTCACTCCAGCATGACTATTTAAATTAAAATTCAAATTTAAATTTAAGCCCGCTAAGAGATTTTGAAAAAATAGAGAAAACAAAAAAGTCCCTAATAAAATCGCAGAGACAGTCAAAGCCTGAACATAGCCATTGGCGCGGGCCAGATAATCAGAATGAAAATATTCTTTCACATAGCCATATTTCGCGGGGGAATTTAAAGCACTCTGAGTGGCCAATAACAAAGTCATGATAAAAGCCGGCCAAAAAAATCCGAGATAATAAAAATAAGTAATTAAGCAAGTTAAGGGCAAAGCGGCCCAAGCGGTTATTTTTAAAACACTAGATTTGGCAAACTTATCTGAAATAAATCCCGAGGGTGAAAACATTAATAAATAGGGAATCAGGATCATCGAATTCACCAGCGCGGAATAAATCGTAAATTGCTTAGCGGGCTCTGTGATGTAAAAAATATTTTGGATCAAAATCTTATGACCCAAATCTACGAAAGAGTTAAAAAATACCAGGCTTAAATAAGCGAAAGTAAAAAAAGACCCGGATTGTTTTCTAGATTGTTTTTGGCCACTGACCATTTAAATATTCCTATTAAATATCCCTATAAAAATAAGCGCGCGAGTTTAACAGGTTCTTGGGGGGTGGTGACTAAAAGCGCGGTTTTTAGACTCAGAGACTCAGAGATTTTGACATCGTCTCTCCCCTTGCGGGAGAGACAGGCCGAAGGCGAAGCCAAGGACAGAGAGGGGGCCATTGCAGTGATTTATCCCCCTCTCTGCCCAACAGGCCAAGAGCCCGTTGGTCTGTCTCTCCCGCAAGGGGAGAGACGATAAATCATCCCTTTGCTTCAAAGCCTGTCCAGCATCTTCTTAGTCACCGCACAAACCCCCACACCCCCGCGCTCAAATTCAAACCAGAGAAAATCAATCTCTGGATAAGCTTGTTCCAAAGCCTCTGCACTATTGCCCACTTCGAGAATTAACACCCCTTGATCACTGAGATAATTTCCAGCTTGAGACAAAATTTTTCTAGTTAAATCCAAACCATCTTGTCCAGAAATTAAAGCCAATTCGGGCTCATGAGAAAATTCTTGGGGCATAGATTCAAAATCTTGCTGATTTACATAAGGCGGATTACACAAGATCAAATCATATTTTTTAGGGTTATTTAAATTAGAAAAATTAGAAAATAAATCAGAATTAATTATTTTAACTCTATGATCTAAATCATATTTTTTAATATTTATTTCAGCTAATTCTAAAGCTTTTGAGTCAATGTCTAGTAAATCTATATTTAAAAAATCATAGTAAACCGCAGCAGCAATCCCGATACATCCTGACCCACAGCAAAGATCTAATACTTCACTGACTTTGCAAAAATCAAAATCTTCCGCCCCTTCCAGGCTTAAATTAAATCCGGTTTCTATTAATTCAGCGATCGGGGATCTGGGAATAATCGCTCTTTGGTCAATATAAAACTCAAGACCCGCGAAATAAGCTTTATTAATTAAATAAGGCAGAGGGATTTTTTGATTAACCCTTAAATCTATTAACTTATTAATTTGATTAATTATTTCAGGGCTTAAATTTTTATTTAAAATTTCTTCCTGAGCTGTTTTATCTTCACTAAAAAATAATTCTAAATCTTCACCGGCCTGATCTAGAACAAGATATAGCGCCTCATCCCAGGGGTTATCCGACCCATGGCCATAAAATAAATCCGGGTGAGACTCGAATAATTCACCTGTCCAGCTAATAGCCTCACTTATATTTTTAATATTTTTAATATTTTTTATATTTTCTAAACCAGCCATATCCCATCCAAATTATTCACCAAAATTATTTTTGTCTTTGAAAACCGCGCGGATTATACTCGCCGCCCTTTTGAAACCTGAAGCTTAAAGTTAGCAATCTATGCAAGAACTCAATATTTTTTATCAAACTTTGTCCCAATTACGTGAGCGCTTAAATCCACTTCGGGGGTATCTTTGACTATGACCATCAAAAAGAAAAACTCGAAGAAGTTGTTTTAGAACTCGCCAGTCCTACTATTTGGGCTAATCCTGAAAAAGCCCAAGAGCTAGGCAAAGACAAAGTTAAATTAGAAAATATTGTTAAGACTATTGATGCCCTGGAGATGGGCTTAAAAAGCTTTGAAGAGCTCTTGGATTTAGTGTCTTCAGAGCAAGATCAAGAATTATTAGCCCAGATGCTCCCCGATATTCAAAAAGACATAAAAGACCTGGAGAAGCAGCTTTCTGACCTGGAGTTTCGCCGCATGTTCTCTGGAAAAATGGACAGCGCGAATGCCTATTTAGATATTCAGTCAGGATCCGGGGGCACAGAAGCTCAAGATTGGGCTGAAATGCTATTAAGAATGTACTTACGCTGGGGCGAGGCCCATGGATTCAAAACTGAACTATTAGAATGCTCTGGCGGCGATGTCGCGGGGATTAAAAGTGCGACGATTGAATTTACCGGGCCTTATGCGTTTGGTTGGTTAAGGACAGAGACTGGAGTTCACCGACTCGTTCGAAAATCGCCTTTTGACTCTGGAAATCGACGCCACACGTCTTTTGCATCTGTGTTTGTTTCTCCCGAAATAGATGACTCTATTGATATTCAAATTAATTTGGCTGAATGCCGGGTAGATACTTACCGGGCATCAGGTGCTGGCGGTCAGCATGTGAACAAAACAGATTCAGCAATTCGAATTACTCACTTGCCGACGAATACCGTCGCCCAATCTCAGAGCCAGCGTTCTCAGCATCAAAATAGAGATTCCGCGATGAAGCAATTAAAAGCCAAGTTGTATGAACTGGAGATGCAAAAAAGAACAGCCGAGCAAAAGTTGGTCGAAGAAAATAAGGCTGATATTGGCTGGGGTAGTCAAATTAGATCTTATGTCTTAGATCAATCTCGCATTAAAGATTTACGAACCGGCGTGGAAAATACAAACACCCAGGCGGTTCTAGATGGCGACTTAGATAAATTTATAGAGGCCAGTTTGAAGGCGGGGGTTTGATAAGCATGCCTCGTAAAGGATGTTGTGACTTGGATAGCCTCTTCTAAGAATGATGGTGTAGGGGCGAATCTTGTATTCAATGGCACTTACTTAAGGATCAGGTGTAGGGGCGAATCTTGTATTCGTCCCTGCTTAATAGGGAAGTGGCAAATAATGTTATGTTCTAAATGAAATCAGTTTCCGAATTTTGCATGATTAT